>CAZPOS010000078.1:6560-20325 GCA_964588065.1 uncultured Reyranella sp. | reverse complement strand
GTCGCACGAGCTGGGCCGCCAGGCGCGCCGCCGGCTGGCGGAAGCGGCCTAGCGGCCGTAGTCCTCTGCCTCCACATGCGGGAAGGGGCGCTTGTTGCCCTTGAAGTCGGAGTAGCTGAATTCCTTCAGCGTTCCGTTGAAGACGCCGTACGGGCCCTCGTGGAGGATGTACATGCCCTCGTACTTCGGCTCGCCGTAGCGGACGATGAGGCTCCACGGATAGAGCGTCACCGGCTTGTCGGTCTTGTTCTCGACGCTCTGCTTCACGTCGAACATGAAGAACTCGTCGATCGAGACGGTGAGGCCGAACACCAGGCCCTCGCCATTGTCCCAGGTCAGCTTGACCGGCTTGCCGGGCGCCACCGTCGGCTGATCGGACGTCCACACGGTCTCCGGTCCCGGGACCTTGATCGCGGGATCGGACGAGGACCAGCCGAACTCGGCGTAGTAGGGATGCTCGCTGCCGACCGGCGACAGGACCGGCACCGGCGGGCTCTTGGGATCGATGGTCTCGCGATACTTGACGAGCTGGACGTCGTCGATCCGTGCGCCCTTGAGCGACATCGAGCCGGTGAGCTCGGCGGTGTTGAAGGTGACGCGCGGCGTCAGCGCGACGGCCTCGCTGCGGCTGACCACCGGCTGCTGTACCGGCGCCACGCCCGGACCGGGCTGTGTGCCGGGCGCGCCGGGTTGGCCGGTCGGGGCCGCCGGGGCGCCGGACTGCGTCGTCGCCTGCTGCTGGGCCGTGTTGGTCGCCTGCTTGGACGGCGGGAACGCCACCTGCCAGCCCACGATGATCAACACCGACAGGACGATGGCGACGATAAAATTCTTCTGATCCATTGGTCGGCGATCTTTCGTGGCGCGTCAGGAGCGCCGGGCAGGGTGACAGGAAAGCGGCGCACGCGAGCGGGCGGCGGCCGGCGGAACGGGATCGAAGCCACCGGCACCCCAGGGGCCGCAGCGGCACAGGCGATGGGCGGCGAGCCAGCTTCCCCGCAACGCGCCATGCTTCGACAGCGCCTCGACCGCGTAGGCCGAGCAGGAGGGCTCGTAGCGGCAGGCACCGACGAAGAAGTAGGCGAGCGTGAGTTGGTAGAAGCGAATCGCGCCGCGCAGGACCAAGGACATCATGCGGCCCGGAAACTGGCGACTTAAACGGCCCGGCGCAAGCTGCCAATGCACGTCATGGCGTCGCGAGGGGGGCGGCGAGCGCCTTCAGGCGGCGAAGGGCTTCCTGCAGCTCTCCCTTCATCGCGACGAAGTCGCGGCCGATGGCACCCTGGCGACCCACCAGCACATAGTCATGATCGGCGCGGGCGGCGTGGGGGATGATCTCGCGGGCGATCTCGCGCAGGCGGCGCCGCACCCGATTGCGGATCACCGCATTGCCGACCTTGCGGCTGACGGTGAAGCCGACGCGGATGGCGGGCCCGGCAAGTTCGGCAGGGACGGGGGCCGTCTGCAGCACGAAGCCGGGCATGGCGCATCGCCGCCCGGCCTGGACGCGCAGAAAGTCGCTCCGATTCGGCAGACGCCCGAGGCGCGCCGCAGCCAAAAGAAACTAGGCCGACAGACGCTTGCGGCCGGACCGGCGGCGGTTGGCGATGACCTTGCGGCCGCCAACGGTCGCCATACGGGCGCGGAAACCGTGCCGACGGGCGCGGACCAGCTTGCTCGGCTGATAGGTGCGTTTCATGACGCAACTCCTTAAAACACAACAAAGCCCCCGTGCGGTGCACCGGGAGCGAATTCCGTGGGCGAGCGTAATAAGCGCGTGACCCTTCGGAGTCAACGAGGGCTAGGATGGCCCATGTCGCTCATCCTCCACGGCTACCGCTACAGCGTCTATGTCCGCATCGTCCGCCTGGTCCTGGCGGAGAAGGGCCTGGCGTACGAAAGCGTCGACGTGAACCCGTTCGCGGCCGAAGTTCCGGCGGGCCATCGCGCGCTCCATCCGTTCGGCCGCGTGCCCGCCCTCGTGCATGACGGGTTCGCGCTCTACGAGACGGGCGCGATCACGCGCTACCTCGACCGCGCCTTCCCCCGGCCCGCACTTCAACCGCAGGCGCCGCGGCCGCTGGCGCGCATGGACCAGATCATCGCCGTGGTCGACGCCTATGCCTACTGGCCGATGGTGCGGCAGGTCTTCGTCCACGACGTCATGCGACCGCACCTGCGCACCGAAGGCGATCCGCAGGAGCTGCAAAAGGGCCTGGACGCCTCCGCCCGGGCGCTCGACGCGCTGGAGGCGCTGGCCGCAGCGGACAGCTGGCTGACCGGTCCGGACCTCACGCTCGCCGACCTCCATCTCGGGGCGATGGTCGCCTACTTCGTGCAGTCGCCGCGCGGCGCCGCGCTGCTCGCCGAACGCCCGCGCCTGGCGGCCTGGTGGCAGCGATTGCAGGAACGACCGAGCGTCACCGCAACGGCTCCGGGCCTGCCGGTCACTCAGGCGTGACAGCATGTGCTTTGAGGATCGGCCCGGCGGCGTCAATATCGCAACGGGGCGAGACGAAGGGCCAGATGAACGCATCGACACTGCGCCGGCTGCTGCCAGTGGCGATCCTGCTGGCGGGCCTGGCGATCTTTCTGCTGCTTGGGCTCGAGCGCTATTTCTCGTTCGAGATGCTGGCCCGCCACAAGGCAACGCTTACGGCCTGGGTTGCGTCGCACGGCCTGCTGGCCGGTCTGACCTTCGTGCTGGCCTACGCTCTCATGGTCGCCTTCTCCCTGCCCGTCGCCGTGGTGGCGACACCGGTCGGCGGCTTTCTGTTCGGCACCTGGACGGGTGCCGGCCTGTCGGCGATCGCCGCGACCCTGGGATCGATCGCCGTGTTCCTCGCGGCACGGTATGCGTTCCGCGACCTCTTCCGGGCGCGGGCGGGCGCAACGCTGGCGCGTCTCGAACGAGGGTTCCGGCACAACGATTTCAGCTTTCTCCTCTTCCTGAGGCTCGTGCCGATCTTCCCCTTCTGGCTGGTCAACATCGTCCCGGCGCTGCTCGGCATGCCGCTCCGGCGCTACGTCCCCGCCACCATGCTGGGCATCGTGCCGGCCTCGATCGTCTATGCGAGCGTCGGGGCAGGGCTCGGCGCGGTGCTGAAGCGCGGCGAACAGCCCAACCTCGGGATCATCTTCGAGTGGCATATCCTGTTGCCGCTGCTGGGGCTGGCCGCGCTGGCCTTGCTGCCGGTCGTCTTCTCCCGGCTGCGCCGGCAGCCCTCGGCCTGAGATGAGCCTGCTCACCCCCGACGTCTGTATCGTCGGCGGCGGCTCGGCCGGGCTCGTGGTGGCGGCCGGCGCGGCGCAACTGGGCCTCGACGTCGTGCTGATCGAACGCGCGCTGATGGGCGGCGACTGTCTCAACCATGGCTGCATCCCGTCGAAGGCCCTGATCGCGGCGGCCAAGGCAGCTCAGGCGCAGCGGAGCGGCGCGATCTTCGGCATCGCGCCGGTCGAACCCACCGTCGATTTCGCCAAGGTGATGGATCACGTCGCCGGCGTGATCGCTGCCATCGCGCCCAACGATTCGGTCGAGCGGTTCGAAAGGCTCGGCGTGCGCGTCCTGCGGGAGGAAGCGCACTTCACCGGCCGCACCGAACTGCAGGCAGGCGGCCATCGCCTCCGCAGCAAGCGCATCGTGCTCGCCACCGGTTCGCGCCCGACCCTGCCGCCGGTGCCGGGCCTGGCCGACGTGCCGTACTTCACCAACGAGACGCTGTTCGCCAACCGCGTCCTGCCCGCGCACCTCCTGGTGCTGGGCGGCGGCCCGATCGGGTTGGAGATGGCGCAGGCGTTCCGGCGCCTCGGTGCCCGAGTCACCGTGCTGGAGGCAGCGACCTGCCTCGCCAAGGACGATCCCGAACTCGCCGGGATCGTCGCCGCGCGCCTGCGTTCCGAAGGCGTGACGCTGCACGAGAAGACGAAGGTCGCGAGGATCGAGCGGACCGCGGCAGGCATTGCGGCCGTGCTCGAGCAGGGCGAGCGCATCGAAGGCTCGCATCTCCTCGTGGCGACGGGCCGCGCCCCGACGGTCGAAGGTCTCGATCTCGACAGAGCCGGCATCGCGCACGACAGGCGCGGCATCACGGTCGACGCTTCCCTGCGCACCTCGAACCGCAACGTCTGGGCGATCGGCGACTGCAACGGCCGCTACGCCTTCACCCACATGGCAGGCCACGAGGCCTCGCTGTTCATCCGCGGCGCGCTCTTCCGCGCGCCCGCCCGGCTGAATCCCGGTATCGTGCCCTGGGCGACCTATACCGATCCCGAGCTGGCGCAGGTCGGCCTCAACGAGCGCGACGCGCGTGCCAGACACGGCGACGGCATCCGCGTGCTGCGCTGGACCTTCGCCGAGAACGATCGCGCCCAGGCCGAGCGCGAGACCGACGGGCTGGTGAAGGTCGTCACCGACCGGCACGGTCGCGTGCTGGGGGCGGGCATCGCGGGGCCGCACGCCGGAGAGCTCATCCAGAGCTGGTGCCTGGCCCTCGCCGGCCGCCTGAAGGTCTCGACCCTGGCCAGCTTCGTGCCGCCCTATCCGACGCTCGGCGAGACCGCCAAGCGGGCGGCCGGAAGCTACTACACCGAAACCTTGTTCGGGCCGCGGACCCGTCTCCTCGTGCGGTTTCTCGCGCGATTGCCCGTCTGGTAGAAGAAGCGGATGAGCGCCGACGTCACCCTGCCGGCCCAAGCGGTCCCCACGCGCCGCCGCGCCGCCCCGTTCGGCCTGTCGTGGCGCATCCTGGGCCTCGTCATCGTCGCCGTGATGACCGCCGAGGTCGCGATCTTCCTGCCCTCGATCGCCCGCTTCCGGCTGGTCTATCTCGAACAGCTGATCGAGAGCGGCACGCTGGCGGCCCTCGCGCTCGATGCGACCCCCGACAACATGGTGACGGAACAGGTGAAAGGGGCGCTGCTCGCCCATGCGCGCGTCGAGGCGGTGGTGCTGGTCGAGCCCAACAAGCCCAAGCGCGCCCTGATGAACATCGAGCCGCGACCCGAGATGCAAGGCTTCAACCTCAAGGACCGCGGCGCCCTCGGCCTGATCCTGGATGCCCTGGAAGCGATGGCACGCGACGGCTCGCATCTCATTCGCGTGGGCGGCGAATCGGTCCGGCTTCCCGGCGCCATGGTCTGGATCGTCGCGGACGAGCGGCCGATGCGGGCGGCCATGTATGGCTACACCAGCCGCATCCTCATCCTGTCGATCATCGTCGCGCTGTTCACCGCCTCGCTTCTCTACCTGGCGCTGCGCTGGCTGGTCGTCCGCCCGCTGCAGGACCTCTCGGCCGCGATGATCGCCTTTCGCCGCGCGCCGGAAGAGGGCACCTCCGAACGGGCGCCGGTGCGACGCAACGACGAGATCGGCGTGGTCGACCAAGAGTTCCAGATCCTGCAACGCGAGCTTCGCGCCTCGCTGCGCCAGAAATCGCGTCTGGCCGAGGTCGGCGCGGCCACCAACAAGATCAATCACGACCTGCGCAACATGCTCTCGACCGCGCGCCTGCTGTCCGACCGGCTGGCGCGCAGCGACGACGAGCGGACGCGCGCGCTGGCACCGACCATCCTCAACACGATCGACCGCGCCGCGCGCCTGGCCAGCGACGCCATCGAGTATGTCCGCGAGAAGCCCTCGCCGCGGCTGGCCGAGGTCGACCTCGCCGACCTGGTCGACGAGGTCGGCGTGGCGCTGCAGGAGCAGGGCGAGGAGAAGGATCCCAACCTGCTGCGCAGCTGGGTGAACGAGATCGGCGACCGCGGCCTCGCGCGCTGCGATCGCGACCTGCTCTACCGCGTGTTCATCAATCTCGGGCGCAACGCTTTCGAGGCCGGTGCGACGAGCGTCACCCTCCGCGCCCGGCGCAGCAGCGGCTTCCTGTTGGTCGAAGTGGCGGACAACGGGCCCGGTGTCCCCGCGGCGGTCGCGGGGCAGCTGTTTCGGCCCTTCACCACCGGCGGGCGGCCGGACGGGACCGGCCTCGGCCTCGCGATCGCCCGCGATCTGGTGCGGCTGCACGGCGGCGACATCACCCTGATCGAATCGAACGAGCGGGGCACGCGTTTCGGCTTCACCCTGCCGACCGCCTGAGGCCTTTCGTCAGCCCTCGCTCTTCAGGCGGCCGAGAAAGTCGCGGACGCGGTCGACATTGCCGCCGAGATCGGCCTCGCCGATGCGGCTCTTCGAGCGGATGTCGATCCGGCTGCCCGTTCCCTGGGGACGAACGCGGACGACGATGTCGTCGCGAAAGCCGAACCACGGGCTGGTCACGATGGCCTCCAGCCGACCCTCCGCCGGCACCTGCGCGACGATTTCCCACTTGAGGGCGGCCGCCACGCGCTCGACGCGCTTGAAGGCCTCGGCCGGCGGCACCGCGAGCGTCAGGGGCTCGATGTCGGGAAAGGCGGCGCGCTGGAGCGCGGCGCTCTCCTTGGGATAGGCCGGCGGATTGGGCGCGCCGCGCCGCAGCTGCGCCGTCGCCACCAGCGGCGGCGGATTGGCCGTGTCGGTCGTGATGTCATTGATGGCCGGCCGGTGCTGCGCCTGCAGGAACCAGTGCAACGGCACCCAGGCGCCCGCACCGCCGATCACGATGGCCAGGAAGGCGGCGACGCTGCCGCGGCGCCGGTCGCCGGGACGCGCGGGGAGGATGGTGGCCAGGCCCAGCGCGACGCCGGCCACGGTCAGATAGAAGCCGTAGCGAAAGACCGCAATTGCAGCCTCTATGTCGAGGCCGAGAAAGCGATGCAACGGTCCGGCAACGGCTACGATCAGCGCGCCCACGGTCGCTAGGATGAAGGCGATACGCGCCAGTCGATGACTGATCGGATTGGTCGGCCTAACGAACATCCAGGCTCCGCTGCAATCTCATCGTAACCATGAATCGACGTTCGCGCATCTGCTCGACAATCCACCACTCATCTTCTATGCGGCCGGCATGACGACACCCGACGCCGTCCGCCGCCGCGCCATGGCGGCCGGCCTGATCTCGATCTGCCTGTGGAGCTCGCTCGCCCTGCTGTCGGTATCGGCCGGGCCGATCCCGCCGTTCCAGATGGTCGCGATGACCTTCGCGGTCGGCGCCGCCATCGGCATCGTGCGCGCCCGCACCAACGGTGTCGGCTGGACCGGTCTCGTCGGCTGGCCGGCCAGGGTCTGGCTGCTCGGGATCGGCGGGCTGTTCGGCTATCACGCGCTCTACTTCGCGGCGCTCCAGCTCGCACCGCCGGCCGAGGCCAACCTGATCAACTACCTGTGGCCGTTGCTCATCGTGCTGCTCTCCGCACCGCTGGCCGGCGAGCGGCTGCAATGGCCGCATCTCGCCGGCGCGGCTCTGGGCTTCTCCGGTGTCGCGCTGCTGGCGTTCGGTCGTGGCCTGAGCTTCGCCGACAGCCATGCGCTGGGCTACCTGCTGGCGCTGGGCTGCGCCTTCGCCTGGTCGATCTACTCGGTCCTGTCGCGCCGCTTCGGGGAAACGCCGACCGATGCCATCGCCGCCTTCTGCGCCGCCTCGGCCCTGCTCTCCCTGGCCTGCCATCTCGCCTTCGAGCGCACCGTCTGGCCTGCGACCGGCACGGCCTGGCTCGCGGTGCTGGCGCTGGGACTGGGGCCGGCCGGATCGGCCTTCTATTTCTGGGACCATGCCGTGAAGCGTGGCGACATCCGCGCGCTGGGCGCGATTTCCTATGCGACGCCCATCCTCTCGACCGCGATCCTCGTGGCCTTCGGCCTGGCCGAGCCGACCGGCACCCTGATCGCCGCGGCCCTGCTGGTCACCGTCGGCGCCGTGCTGGCCTCGCGCGAACTCTGGAAGCGTTAAGCGCCCGGCGCCCAGCCGGGCGGGGCGAGCTCGAAGCCCGCGAAGTCGAAGGCCGGGGCCACGGTGCAGCCGACCAGCGTCCAGTGGCCGAGCGAGCGGGCGGCCTGCCAGACGCCGCGCGGGACGACGATCTGCGGCGTCTCGCCCAGCCCGAAGTCGCGGCCGAGACGCCGGTGCCGCGCGCTCCGACCGTCGTCGCTCAGCGAGAGCTCGAGCGGCGCGCCGTCATAGTGATGCCAGACCTCGTCGGCATCGACCCGGTGCCAGTGCGACCGCTCCCCGGCCTTCAGCAGGAAGAAGATCGCGGTGCTGGCGCCGCGACCGTCCGGTCCGGCGGCGGCGCGGAAGGTCTCGCGATAGTGGCCGCCCTCGGGATGCGGCTGCAGGCCGAGGCGGGCGATGATCTGGTCGGCGGTCGTCACGGTCAGGCCGGCGGCGGGACGGTGGCCTTCATCGACGGCATCTTGGCGAAGGCCGTGAACCATTTCGCGAGCTTGGGCCGCTTCGCGCGCCAGTCATGGTGACCGAAGCGGAAGTCGAGATAGCCCAGGGCGCAACCGATCGAGATGGTGCCGATCGTGGGCTTGCCCTTGAGCGCCTTTGATTCGGCCTCGAGCTGGTCGAGCACGCCGTCGATCTTCTTCATCTGACCTTTGGACCAGTCGGGCCAGCGCTTCTCCTCGGGTCGCAGGAAGCCTTCGTAGCGGGCGAGCAGGGCGGCATCGAGCAGGCCGTCGGCCATGGCCTGCTGGCGCAGCGCCATCCAGCGTTCGCGGCCCTTGCGCGGGAACAGCTTGCGGCCCTTGTGCTGGCTGTCGAGATACTCGCAGATCACCGGCGAGTCGAAGAGGTCCATGTTCTTGGTCGAGAGCGCCGGGATCTTGCCGATCGGATTGTGCTTGTCGACGTCGGCATTGGGCGCGACCGGCGTCAGCGCCACGTTCACCATGTCCATCTTCTTGTCGAGGCCGGCCTCGATCGCCAGCACCCTGACCTTACGGGCATAGGGCGACGCCGGCGAGTAATAGAGCTTCATCCTGGCCATGGTGGTCTCTCCTGTCGGCTTCCGGTCGCCTCAGGCGACGGCCATCTGCGGGATATCCGTGTCGTTCAAACGCACCTTGCGGGCCGTGTCCACGAGCTGCTGCCAGGTGGTCGTGTCGATCGGCACGCCGTTCTTCTCGCGATCGAGCTTGCGCGCGCGCTCGGGCTCGCCCGGCACCAGCACCTCGTCGACACCCGGCTGCGGACGGGCCGACTTCACCCAGTTGGTGAAAGTGTCGACCTCGTCCTCGAAGTAGGCCGTGCCGCCCATCGCGTCGGGATCGATGATGATCGACAGCATGTTGTTGATGATGTCGGTGCCGTCCTTCTTGATCGTGCGCGGGCTGTGCGTGCCGCCGCCGGTCAGCGCGCCGGCCAGCAGGTCGCAGATCACCGCCAGGCCGCCGCCCTTGTGCAGGCCGAACGGCAGGATGGCGCCGTAGGGCGCGTTGTACATCACGCCGGGTTCGGTGGTCGCATGGCCGCCGGCATCGATCAGGAGGCCTTCCTCCATCTGAATCTTCTTGTTGTTTGCGACGCGCACCTTGCCCATCGCCACCTGGCTGGTCGCGAAGTCGAGCACGATCGGCTCCTGTCCCTTGCGCGGGATGGCCGTACAGTAGGGATTGGTGGTGAAGCGCGCCTCGGCGCCCCCGAACGGCGCGACCAGCGACTTGTGGCCGTGCACGTTCACCCAGTGGGTACTCACCATGCCGGCGCGGGCGCACTGTTCGCCCCAGTGGCCGATGCGGCCGATGTGGTGGGAGTTCTTCAGGCCGACGACGCAGACGCCGTGCTTCTTCGCCCGCTCGATGCCGATGTCCATCGCCTCCTTGGCGATGACCTGGCCGTAACCGGCGCCGCCCTCGACCACGATCACGGCGCCATTGTCGCGGTCGATCGTGGCGTGATGGTTGCGCTTGCAGGCGCCGTTCAGCGTGTTCTGGATGTAGCTCGGCATCATGCCGACGCCATGACTGTCATGGCCGAACAGGTTGGCCAGCACGAGATGGTCGGCGACCAGCTTCGCCTCCTCGGCAGAACTGCCGTCGGCCCGGCAGATCGCCATGGTGAAGGCATGCAGCCGGCCCGGCTCGATGCGGATCTCGCCTACGGAACCTTGCCCATCGGCCATCTGTCGTCTCCCCTTCACGTTTCGGGCGGCAAGGTTCCGCGTCGCCACGACGCTGTCAACGCCGAAGCCGCGCCCTGATTTCGCCCTTCTGGCCGGCCAGACAGTCTGGGTCGTGGCTTGCTCCGGGCCACCCGTGGTAGTGACCATGCAAAGCCTTTCGTCGTTTCCAGGATTTGCGCACCGAATGCGGTCTCTCGCTCGCCTCGCATGGTTCGCGCTGCTCTTCGCAAGTGTCGCGGCTTCCGCCCAGACCGTGCAGCCGCAACGGCCCTTCAGCCAGCTCGTCGAACTTTGGGGTCGCCAGCTCGACCGCATCGCTGCCCGCACCGAGCAGGCCGACCTGCTGCCGGTCGAGATCGATGGGTTGCGCGAGCAGGCCACCGACGTGCGCGCCGCCGCGATGGCTGCCGCCGCCTTCGCCCGCAACGACCTCGCCGACACCCGCAAGCTGCTGGCGCCGCTCGACGTCAAGCCGGGGACCGACGCGCCGCCGGAAACCGATGCCGTGAAGGCGGATCGCGAACGGCTGACCGAACAGGCCACGGTCGCCGAAAGCCGGGTCAAGCAATGCGAGGTCGTGATCGCCCGCGCCGACCAGTTGCTGGAGCGCCTGACCAAGGTGCGCGGCGAGTTGGTGCTGCAGACCCTTCTGCGTCGCGACCCGTCTCCCCTTTCGCCCAGTGTTTGGCACAAGATCGGCCCGCAGCTGGTGGCCTCGGTGAAGACACTGACCGGCGCGATCTCCAATTGGAGCCACGACGGCTTTCTCACCCTGAGCGCCGGCAGCCCCGAACTGGTGCCGCTCGGCCTGTGGGCGGCGCTGACGATCGTCCTGTGGTGGGTCGGGCGCGCGCTGCGCCGCCGCTTCGGCCGTGGTGGCACCCACATCGACGCGCGGCACGACCAGACCATCATCGGCGCCATCGACGGACTGGGCAGCGTGCTCGTGCCCATCCTGGCGGTATGGCTGATCGGCAAGCTGCTGCTGGCGAGCGGTCCGCCGTCACCGATCGACACCCTGATCCCCGAAGCCGTGGGGCGGCTCATCCTGCTGCTGCTGGTGTTCGGCATGACCTCCGCGGGACTGTCGCCGGCGCGCCCCGAATGGCGCGCCCTGCCGTTCTGCGACGACAGCGCCCAGTTCCTGTCGCGGGCCTTGAGGCGGCTCTATTCGATCAGCCTGCCGCTGGAGTTCGTCTACATCGCTCTGAGCCGCGGCGAGGGCCGCGACGCGGTCGCCGCGGTGGGCGCCGTCGTGCTGACGAGCGTCGTGGCCCTGCTCAGCCTGCCGGCCCTGTCGAACCGCGCCTGGCAGGCCGACCGCCCCGAGGGCTCGGAGCTGCCGCCCATGATCGGCGGGACCTGGTGGGCGGTGACGCGCCTGCTGCTGGTCGTCGCCGTGCTGTCGTCGATCGGCTGCGCCCTGGTCGGCTACGCGACCCTCGGCGCCCATCTGCACACGGCGATCTCCACGACCTGCCTGTTGATCGCGATCGCCTTCCTTCTGCACAGGCTGGTGGCCGATCTCCTCGACGCGGCAGCCGCCCCGGGCACACCCACCGGCACCTTCGTGCGCAGCGCCTTCGGCCTCGCACCGGACAGCACGCTGCGCGGCCAGTATCTGGTCCTGCTGCTGTTCGACACGGCCCTGGTCCTGCTGCTGGGCATTGCCATCCCGGCAGCGTGGAACGTCGATACCGATGCGATGCTCGAGGGGGCGGGCCAGCTCGTCCGGGGCGTCAAGGTCGGCGGCGTCACCATCTCGCTCGGCAATGTCGGCATGGCGATCGTGGCCTTCTTCGTCTGCATGCTGCTGGCGCGCCTGATCCGCAGCGTCGTGCGCGACCGCGTGATGCCGACCGTCGAGGCGCCGATTCCGCTGCGCCAGTCGATCGACGCCGGCCTCAACTATGCCGGCGTGATGATCGCCATCCTGGTGGGGATCGGTGCGCTGGGCGTCGACTTCACCAACCTGGCCATCGTGCTCGGCGCCCTTTCCGTCGGAATCGGCCTCGGACTCCAGAACATCGCCAACAACGTCATCTCCGGCGTCATCCTGCTGGTCGAACGGCCGATCAAGGCAGGCGACTGGGTGACGGTGAGCGGCCACGAGGGCTTCGTGCGGCGCATCAACATCCGGGCGACGGAGATCGAGACGTTCCAGCGCACGCACGTGATCGTGCCCAACAGCCTGTTCCTGCAGAATCCGGTCGTCAATCGCACCTACTCCGACACGTCGAGCCGCATCGAGATCACGCTGACCGTGCCGGTCGGCTCGGACGTCGACGCCATGGAGACGATCCTGCGCGAGGCAGCGCTGGCGCATGCGCGCGTGCTGCGCATCCCCGCGCCGATCGTGCGCTTCGTCAAGGTCGGCCCCGACGGCCTCCAGTTCGAACTGTTCGTGTTCGTGGCGCGGCTCGAGGACCGGCTGATCGTGACCAACGATCTCAACCGCGCGATCCTGGCGAAATTGATCGGACAGAAGATCCTCAATCCGGCAGCGGTCCCCGAGATCAGGGTGCGCGGCCTCGACACGGTGAACTTCTCCCTGCATGCCGATCCCTCGCCCGAGACGAAGCAAGGCTCCAGCGACAGGCCGGGCGATGGCCCCGCGGCGGCGTAGGGACGAGGCGCCGCCCCGGCGCTGGCCGCTCTATGCGCTGTTCGGCGCGGCGGCCTTCGCGGGCGTGGCGATGTGGGCCTACGCGCCGTCGCTGCCGCCCGAGACCCTGATCGCGCGCTACGCCAACGACCGGTCGCGCTTCGTCGATGTCGGCGGCGTCAACGCCCATGTCCGCGAACAGGGCAATCCCGAGGGCGTGCCGCTCCTGCTGATCCACGGCTCGAACGGCTCGCTGCAGGCGTGGGAAGGCTGGGCGCGCGAACTGGGCAAGGAGGCGCGGGTCATATCCGTCGACCTGCCGGGCCACGGCCTCACCGGCGCCTGGCCGCGCGACGAGTATACGGTCGAGGCCTACGCCGACTTCATCGAGGTGCTGATCGACACGCTGCATCTCGACAAGGTCGTCGTGGCCGGCCATTCGCTGGGCGCCGCCGTCGCCTGGACGTTTGCAGCGACCCGGCCCGATCGCGTCATCCAGCTGATCCTCGTCGATGCCGCGGGCTATCCGCGACCGGAGGGCGGGGCGCCGCTGCCGACCCGGCTGGCGCGCACGCCGCTGCTCGGCGACATCGGCATCTACTTCAAGCCGGAGGGCGTGGTCCGCCGCTCGCTCGCCGACGCCTATGCCGATCCCGCGATGGTGACGGCCGAGCGGGTCAGGCGCCATGCCGAGCTGCAGCGCTTCCCCGGCAACCGCGAGGCGACCGTGCAGCGCGCCCGCACCCAGGAGCCGCTCGATCCGACGATGCTGAAGCGCCTCGATGTGCCGACGCTGATCATCTGGGGCGCCAAGGACCGCTGGGTCCCGGTCGCCGACGCCTTCCGCTTCCAAGAGGATATCAAGGGCGCCAAGCTCGAGATCTTCGAGAATCTCGGTCACAACCCGATGGAAGAGGCGCCGCGCGCGACCGCTGCCGTGGTCGCGGCCTTCCTCGCCAACGCGCCGCTGCCACCGCGATCGAGCGCCCCGGTCGAGCCCGAGCCGGACCCGACCGCCGAGGAAACCGTCCAGCCTTCGGTGGTGCCGGAAAAGGATTAGGGTCTTTCCGATGCAGCTGGAATCATACCACCCACCTCATTCTGAGGAGCCGCGCATGCGCGGCGTCTCGAAGAATGGGCAACAAGTGAGGTGCTCGT
>CAZPOS010000078.1:5336-6550 GCA_964588065.1 uncultured Reyranella sp. | reverse complement strand
AGACGGCTGCTCCGCAGCCTCCTCAGCATGAGGTTGGTGTTTGATCCAGCTGCATCGGAAAAACCCTAGTCATCGAAGCGCGCCACTCCAGTGGCGCATCACGATTCATGAGCACCACGGGAGTGGCGCGCTCCTATGATCCTAAGCGCTCTTCAGCAGCGACATCACCTGATCGAAGGCGCGGTCGGCGATTTCTTCGACTTCGGCCTTCGTCCGGTTCTGGATCGGATGGGGCACGTAGACGACCGCCGGCTCGAAGCCCAGCGCATCGCTTTGCGCGGTGACGCCGTCCACGAATTCGGTGGTCACGATGTTGACGCCGGGCAGGCCGCGGCCGTCGAGACTATGCAGGTCGTGCAGACTGCACGATGTGCAGGAGCCTCAATCGCTTAAGGCGATCACCGCGAGCTGCGCCTCGGCCGCGATGGACTGCAGCACCGCAGGCGGCGCGACCTTGGTGTTGGTCGGCTTGCGATAGCGCTTCGTGGCCACGCCGGCCGACTTGAAGTGCCCCTCGAGCCGGTCGAGGAACACCGCGCCCCCCGACTTGCCGATATCCATCAGCGCCACGACCTTGCCGTCGAGCGAGGGCGGCGGCGCGAGGCGGGCGCGACGCGTCGGCGAGGTCTCGGCCGTGGGATCGCGCAGCTTGCTCGAATGGTTCATCGATCTACGTCCTTCAGCGGATCTCGTGGGTGACGGCCTGGCATTCCTCGCGCACGCGCTGTCCGGGCCAGCCGCCGATGATGGCGGAGAATAGACCGGCCGGGCCGCCGGCGCGAACGATCAGCAGACCGTCAGGCGGAAACTTGTCGACGATCTTGTCGGCCATCGAGGCGGGCAGCCCTTCCGGCACGCCCTGGGCGCCGTAGATCAGGTCGCGGCCGGGCCGCTTCAGCGCCTGATAGAGCGCGTCCTCGATGCGCCGGCGGTTCCAGCCGCCGTCCTTGAAGATCTTGTAGTGTTCGGGCGAGAGCACCAGCACCGCGTTGCCCGAATCGCAGAGCTTGGGATGGCCGACTCCGAACAGCGCCATCGCCAGCGAGCGGGTGAGCTCCTCCGGCGTGCGCGACTTCTGGTCGATGAAGCCGTGCACGCCCTCGGCATGGAACAGCGTGACGGCACTCTTGCCGGCGGCGATGCCGCGCCGTTGCGCCAGCGGCTCCCAGTCGGGATCGGATTCGTCCTCGGCGAAGCAGAACGTGTACTTGCCG
>CAZPOS010000078.1:3238-5326 GCA_964588065.1 uncultured Reyranella sp. | reverse complement strand
GATTCCCCAGGGTCGCGCGGTCCATGCCGCCGGGCAGGCCGCCGCCGACGTTGCGCACGATGAGCTGCAGCGCCCGGCCGATCGTGGCATTGGCGCGATTGCCCTGGCCCAGCGCATTGATGCCCGAGTTCATGCCGACCGCCTTCGCCGCCGGGCCGTTGATGATGACCAGCGGCCCGGAGAAATGCGTCGTGCACAGCAGCCCGTGCAGCACGAACAGCGGATCGAGAGCGGCCTCCAGCACACCCAGCACGACCGGCATGTATTCCGGCTTGCAGCCGGCCATCACGGCGTTGATCGCCACCTTCTCGACCGTACACGGCGCGAGGTTGGGTGGGATCAGGCCGACGATCTCGTCGGGCTTGCGGTCGGTGCCACCCAGCATGCGCAGGATGCGCTCGTCGGTCGGCGGCACGACGGGCAGGCCGTCGCTCCAGCCGCGTTCGAAGCAAGCCTCGATCGGATCGTCCCATTCGCCCACCGGAATCTCGCGCGACTTCAGCCCGGGATCGCCATAGCGCGCGATCAGCGCCTCCTGCACGCCGGGCTCGACGCTGCGCGAGCCACAGCCCGGTTGCCAGGCCGGCAGCCCTTCGCCCGCCGCCGCGTCGCCGGCGAGGCGGGTCCATTCGGCGCGATCCCAGCCCACGGTGCGGCCGACCTCGCGACCGCCTTCGAAGCGGATCAGGGTCGGCACCGCCTCGATGTTGAGATGGAACGAGCGTTCGAGCTGCTGGTCGTCGAGCACGCGGCCGACGCCGCGGGGAAATTCCGGATCGTCCTGGGTGATGACGGTGAGCGGGCCCACCTTGTCGAGGCGCTGCATCACCGGCTCGACCAGCACGCAGGTATGGCATTCGTGCTTGGCGACGATCACCAGACCGTCGGCGGGCAGGACCTCAATCATTCAGCAGAGCCTCCACCTGGGCATCGATGAACGCGGCATCCGCCGGATTGTCGCGCGGGTTGCCGGCGCGATGACCCCATACGGACGGGATCTCGACCAGCTTGCCGTACTTCAGATACGGCAACTCTTCCCTGTTGTCGTCGGTCTGGAAGTAGAGATCGGTGGCCGACGGCATCAGCAGCACCTTCGCCTTGATGCAGGCCAGCGCCATCTGCAGGTCGCCGCGATAGAGATCGTTGGCCGAAATGTCGCCGTGCTGCCAGGTCCAGAGCTGGGCCAGCAGGTCGTGCATGTCGCGGCGCAGGAAGTTCGCCTCCCACGAGCGCACCAGGAAATCCTCGAGGCTCGTGAAACCCAAGCCGCGCCACATTTCGCGACGGTAGAAGGTCTGGCTGAGCGCCCAGCCGGCATAGATGCGGCCCATCGCGCGCAGGCCCTGCTGCGGCGTCGCAGCGGCCTGCAGGGTGGTGCGGATGCCTTCGAGGAAGACGAAATTGTGCGGCGCGGTCTTCGCCGAGCCGCAATTGACCACGATGCGCTCGACCGCCTCGCCGAACAGGGCGCCCCAGTGATAGGCCTGCTGCGCGCCCATCGACCAGCCGTAGACCAGCTTCAGCCGGTCGATGCCGAACAGTTCCAGCAGCATCTGCCGCTGCAGCATGACGTTGTCGTAGGTCGTGACCTCGGGAAAGTCCGGCGTGTTCGACGGCGACGAGGACAGGCCGTTCGTCAGCATATTGGGGATGACGATGAAGTAGCGGCTGGGATCGAGGCAGTGCCGCACGTCGACCAGCCATTCGATGTCGGTGTGGTGGGCGCCGTAGCTGGTCGGGTAGAGGATCACGTTGTCGCGTTTGGGCGACAGCGTGCCGTAGGTCTTCCACACGATGCGGGCCTGCTTCAGGGTGCCGCCGCGCTGCAGCCGCACATTGTCGGCCGCCCAGGTTCCTTCGTTCGTCCGCATCGCCCGACCTTAGCCGAAGCTGCGGATGATCTCCCCATGAGTCTGGGTATAGCTCCTCGCCACGTATTTCAGGTGCGGCCGCAGGTGCCGGTGCGCCTCGGGCAGGTGATGGAACGGGATGTTGGGCAGCAGGTGATGCTCGGCGTGGTAGGGCAGGTTCCACATCAGGAAGCGCACGAGGGGATTGGAGATCGTCGTGCGGGTGTTGGCGAAGCCG
>CAZPOS010000078.1:0-3224 GCA_964588065.1 uncultured Reyranella sp. | reverse complement strand
CAGACCCACAGCAGAACGTCGGTCCCGAGCAGGATCGAGCCCGCGATCAACACGGCGTAGAGGGCGAGCAGCCAGCGGCCCCAGCGCCGCACCTCGGGCCAGGCAGAATCGTGAATGTAGGTCACGTCGCCCTTGAACCCGAAGGGGAACAGGAAGATGTCGCGCACCCGGATCATGAGGAACGGGATCGAGCTGATTCGGAACAGGTAGTTCTTCCAGCTCCGCGGCGTGCCTGAGGTGATCAGCTCGGGATCGCGGTCGGGATCCTGGGTGTAGCGATGATGGGCGAGATGGTAGTGCCGGTAGAAGCCGGCATTGTTCAGGATCGCGGCGCCCGAGAAGAAGGCCAGCAGGTCGGCCATCCAGCGGGTCTTGAACGAGCCGTAATGCACCGATTCGTGCATGGCGCCGAACAGGGCGTTGATGAAGATGCCCTGCAGCAGCAGCGCCGGCAGCACCCACCAGGTCCCGCGTGTCTCGAGCACCAGCCAGCCGCCCAGCACCAGCAGCGCGAGATGCGCGCCGGTCTGGATCAGGCCCTTGCGGTCGTCGCGGGCATAGAGGCGCTTCAGCACCTCCGCCGGCACCACCCGCATCTGGCGGGCGCGCTGGCCGGTTACGGTATAGGCGCCCACAGGCCCTCCTTGTATGCGTGTTCGGTGATGGCCTCGCGCTTCTTCTTCTCCTCCTCGCTGAGGCCGATCTGGTCGCCGACCATGCGCGAGATCGAGGGGAAGGTGCCCTTGGGCTGGACATAGTCCGGCGACCACAGGCGCGAGCGCAGCAGCGCCTTGGCGCAGTGCAGGTAGGCCTGGCGCACCGAGACGACGATGGCGCATTTCGGCGCCTTGCCCTGCACCGCCATCGACTCGAGCAGCGCCGGATCGACCGAGAGGCGCGCCGTACCCGCCACCCGCACCGTCTCGTTGACGCCGGGCAGCAGGAAGATCAGCGCGACCTCGGGATTCTCCAGCAGATTGCGCAGCGTATCGAGCCGGTTGTTGCCCGGCCGGTCGGCCAGCGCGATCGTCTTCTCGTCGAGCACCTTGAACGAGCCCGGCGGATCGCCGCGCGGGGTCACGTCCTGCTTGCCCGCGGCATCGGCGGTGGCGATCAGGCAGATCGGCGACAGGCCGATGAAGCGGCCCATATGCGCATCGATGCGGCCGATGTCCTTGACCGCGGCGGTGACGCTGACCGGCGCATAGGAGGCGACCAGCGCCCGCGCGCCTGCGTCGTCGAGCAGCGCCGGTTGCGTCGGGGGAGCCGAAAAAGGCAATGAATCGGGCATTTTCTAGACCTCCGGAATTTGCAAGGCAGGGTAGCAGGCACCCCCCTCCGGCGAAACCATCTGGCGCGAGAAGTCGTTGGTCCACCAGTCACAGCAAAAGGAGGACCAGATGAGCAACTACGATCCGAACCTGGGTCCGGGCCGTCCGGGCTACGATCCCACCGACCCGTACCGCGATGCGCCCGACAGCGGCCGCCCGGGCTATGTCCTGCTGGCTGCGCTGGCCGGTATCGCCCTGGTGGGCGGCTTCCTGTATTTCGGCAATCCGCAGAACAGCACCATCGGCCCCGAGCAGGCCCAGGCGCCGGCGCCCATCGAGCGTACGGTGACGGACACCCCGCCGACCACGCCGAACGTGGACCGCCCGGCCTCGATTCCCCTCCCGGCCGACTCCGCGACCCCGGCTCCGGCCCCGACGCCGGCGGCGCCGCAGGAGTAAGGGGCGATGAGCGACTATGACCCCAAGCTCGACAAACCCGTCTACGACGACGTGGCCTTCGAGCCGCGCTCGCCGAGCCGAGGACTCTATCTGGTGGTGGGCGTGGTGGCCGCGATCGTGGCGGCAGCAGGCCTGATGTTCTTCTCTGGCGGCAATACGGGGAGGACGGATCTGGCCCGCAACCCGGACCCGGCGTCGATCAATGCGCAGACCAACGAGACGCGCACACCGACCGTGCCCCGCGTGGCCCCGATCCCGGCCACACCCACGCCGGAGCCGGTGTCCCCGGGCCCCAGCCAGCAGCCGTAAGCGCGCAGCGCCCGGACAAAAAAGAGCCCGACCGCGAGATCCGCGGTCGGGCGCACAGGCCTTTATTCTCTGCAGCCCCGACGTAGCACGCCGCTCTGTGGGCGCTGGCGAATCATTACTGCAGAGCTGACCTGCTTCTTCTTCATTACATCGCGAGTTCAGCCTTCAGCGCCTCGCCCAGAGCGCGGAAGGTTTCCGCGCGTGCCGAGGAGCGCCGCCAGACGAGGCCGATGCGGCGATGGGGGACGGCCCCGGCCAGCGGCCGGACCGTCACGTCGAGGCCGCGCAGGATGCCGGCGTCCAGCGCCATCTGCGGCATCAGGGTAACGCCCAATCCATTGGCCACCATCTGCGCCAGGGTGTGCAGGCTGGTGCCGTTGAAGCCGGCATTGCGCCGCGCACCCTCCAGCTCGCAGGCCGCCAGCGCCTGGTCGCGCAGGCAGTGGCCGTCCTCCAGCAGCAACAGGTTCTCGTCGGCGATGTTGGAGGCGGGTACGTGGCCCGCCGGCTGCACGATCGAGAACCGGTCCTCGCCGAGATCCATCACTTCGAGGTCGCCCAGCGCATAGGGCAGCGCCAGCAGCACGGCGTCGAGCTCGCCGGCGTCGAGCCGCTCGAGCAGCCGCGCCGTCTGGTCCTCGCGCAGGTAGAGCTGCAGCTTGGGAAAGCTTTCCCGCAGCTTGGGCAGCGCGCGCGGCAGCAGGAACGGGCCGATGGTCGGGATGACGCCGAGATGCAGCGGGCCCGAGAGCGGGTCGCGCGCCGCCTGGGCCAGATCCACCAGATCCTCCGCCCCCTTCAGCAGCCCGCGCGCCTGGTCGGCCACGGTTCGCCCCAGGGGCGTCGGAACGACCGAGCGCCGGGTGCGCTCCAGCAGCGGGGCGCCCAGCAGATCCTCCAGTTCCTGGATGCTGGCGCTCAAGGTGGACTGGCTGACCGAGCAGGCCGCCGCCGCCTGCCCGAAATGACAGCGATCGACCACCGCCACCAGGTAGCGGAGCTGTCGCAGTGTCGGGGTAGGTTTCATCGGGGGCATATAATCGTTTTTACCGATTATTCAATTCGGTATTTTGCGCTTTAAACGATCTTAGAATGCCCCTAAGTAACCGTTGCCAAGAGTTAACCTAGGAGTTTCAAGCCAATGTCCCTCATCAACACCGAGATCAAGCCGTTCAAGGCCACCGC
>CAZPOS010000077.1:0-20407 GCA_964588065.1 uncultured Reyranella sp. | reverse complement strand
CCCATACCGACAGGTCCTTCGGCAGCGCCACCTGCGTCGGCGCCGATACCGGCGGGACGGCCGAGGGGGCACCAGCATCAGGCGCGGCGGCGGTCGGGGCGGTTGTCGTCGGAGACGGACCATCCGCCGGCGATGGGGCAGCAGGGGGCGTGGTGGCTGGAGTCGTGACGGCTGGCGGTGGGGCCTGCGTAGTCGCCGGCGTTTGCGCCCAGGACAGCGACGGCAACAGCAGAAGAACGACAAGCAGACGACGAAGCAGCATCACGCAATACCCTGAAGAGTGCGAACGACGGGACGCAGCCAACGGGCGCGCCAGGTGAGAGTGCAGGTCACGGCGACGGCGCCGACACTGAGCATGGTCGCCCAGACGAGGGAGCCGAAGCTCGGGCCATCGCGCCACAGAGCGAGCGCGAGGGAGGCCAGCAGAAAGGCATAGCCCGCGATACGCATCGGCAGGACGAGCCGTGCCGGGCAGTCGCGACCGCCGCCGGCGCGCTCCCAATGGCGGTCCTGGCTCAGCGCCAGGAGGGCAAATCCGAAATATGACGCGAGCGCCAGCGCTATCAACAGTGCGGGCGCCATCTCAACCGCCCGCAGTCAGGCGCAGCAGGCCCCAGGCACTCCCCCAGGAGGCGACCCCGGCCGCGACCATCACCAGACAGAGACGCGCCAGCCGCCGGTCGGCAAACGCCCAGATCAGCAGCGCCAGGTAGACGAGAAAAGCCAGCATCGACGCCAAAACCACGGCCTCGCTGCGCACCATCAGCCCGGCTGCCGGGAGGGCGACCGCAGCCAGCGCGGCGAGGCCCGCCGCCACGGCATAGCCACCCCCTATCGCCGCAACGAGGCGAACGACGACGGAAAGACCAGCTTTTGACAGAATCACGCTGCAACTACCTCTCATTCATAAGACGAATGAGAGGGTCGGTTTTCTCCCTGGCGTCAGGGCCGGGTGAGCTTTTATTTTTGCGCCATCTTGCCCGCAGCGCGCATTTTCACTGGGCGGGCAAGTTTAGCCGCTCAGGATCCGGCGAAAACGGTCGGCGCACGACTCCGCCAGTCGAAGTGCTTCTCCCACGCGGCGCAGAACTGCAGCACCTGGTCGTCGGCGAACCGCCGCCCTACGACCTGCAGGCCGACCGGCAGTCCCGAGGGAGACCAGCCGCAGGGCACGGAAGCCGCGGGTTGGCCGGTGATGTTGAAAGGATAGGAGAACGGCGTCCAACGGGCCCAGGGGACGGGCCTCTCCAAGTCCATGTCCGGCGGTCCATCGGCCTCGGCCGCGAAGGGCTCGATCGGGACCATCGGCATCACGAGCAGGTCGAAGGTCTCGAACGCCTCGGCCACCGAACGGTTGAAGGCTGCTCTCGCCTGCAGGGTCCGGAAGTGATCCTCGAGCCTGATCGACGCCGACCGCGCCACCATGCGCGCGAACCCCGGATCGATCCGCGCCACGTCTTCGGGCTTCAGGCCGCCATAGAGCGCGCCGCGCGCCACCCAGAGCGCATCGAAGATGTCTATGGGATCGGGCCAGTCGAGCTTCGTGTCGACGATCTCGACCGGCAGATGCGCCGCGATCTTGCTGAAGGCCTTCGCGATCACCGCCGCGACGCCGGGGTCGACGGTTGCGCCGAACAGGGTCGGGGCGAGCACACAGCGCAGCTTGGGCAGATCGCCCAGGGTCTCGTGATAGGAGAGGCTGGCCGGCGGCAGCGACTGCGGGTCGCGCGGGTCGGGTCCCTGCACCACGTCGAGCGCCAGCGCATAGTCCTCGACGCGGTTTGTCATGGGCCCCGCATGCGAGAGGTGCTCGGTCGGACTGAGCGGATAGGTCGGCACACGGGCGAGCGTCGGCTTCAGCGAGAAGATGCCGCAGAACGAGGCCGGCACCCGCATCGAGCCGCCGCCGTCGGAGCCCAGGGTGAGCGGAACCGTGCCGTCGGCCACGGCGACGGCCGACCCCGAGCTCGATCCGCCGGCGGTCTTCGAAACATCCCAGGGATTACGCGTGACGCCGTAGAGCGGTGAGTTGGACGCCGCCTTCCAGCCCAACTCCGGCGTCGTCGTCTTGCCGACCATGACCGCGCCAGCCGCGAGGAGACGCTCGACCGACGGCGCCGTCTCGGTCGCGACCGAATCGACGTAGAGCTTCGAGCCGCGCTGCGTCTTGTAGCCGTTGACCAGAAACAGGTCCTTGATGGCGACCGGCACACCGTGGAAGGGACCACGGAAGGACCCGGCGCGCGCCTCCTTCTCCAGCGTCACCGCCCGCGCTTTGGCATCCTCAGGGAAGACGGCGCTGTAGGCGTTCACGCGGGGCTCAGTCTCCTCGATCGCATTCAGCGCCGACCGGACCAGTTCCACGGGCGAAACCTCGCCCTGCTGCACGAGACGCGCCATCTCAACCGCGCTCAGGGCTGCGTACTGACGCAGTTCCATTCTCTTCCTCCCGATTCTGCCTTGCTAGAGGCGCTCGCCCGAGCCGGCGTCGAACACATGCACGTCCTTCCCGCGCACGCTCACGCCGTGTTGTGTGGCCTCGCCCATTTCGGTGTCGGGCGGCACCGCCACGACAAATCCGCCCCGCCCGTCATCGAGATGGACCAGCTTCACGCTGCCCAGATCCTCGACCAACTCCACCCGGCCTCCGAGCCCGCCGGCCTGCGGTGACGCGAGCGTGAGCGCGTCGGGCCTGACGCCGACCACGACCTTCTGCCCGGGCGTCCCGATCCGCTCACCACCGCCCGCGATCGACGCGCCCCCGGACAGGACGATCGACTGACCGTCGCTCGCGACGGTGCCATCGAAGAAGTTCATGGGCAGCGAGCCGATGAAGCCTGCCACGAACAGGGTGGCCGGCCGCGCATAGACCTCGCCCGGCGAACCCACCTGCTCCACCCGGCCGGCGTTCATCACGATCAGGCGGTTGGCGAGCGACATGGCCTCGACCTGGTCGTGCGTCACCAGGATCGAGGTGGCGTCGAGCCTGAGATGCAGGCGCTTCAGCTCGGTGCGCATCTGGTGGCGCAGCTTGGCGTCGAGGTTCGACAGCGGCTCGTCGAACAGGAAGACCTTCGGCTCGCGGATGATCGCGCGGCCCATGGCGACCCGCTGGCGCTGGCCGCCGCTCAGCTGCGTGGGCTTGCGTTCAAGGAAGTCGCCGATGCCCAGGATGCCGGCGACGCCCGCCACCTTGTCGCGGATGGTTGCCTTGGGCGCGTGCGCGATCCTGAGTGAATACGACATGTTCTCCGCCACGCTCATGTGCGGATAGAGCGCGTAGTTCTGGAATACCATCGCGATGTCGCGCTCGCGCGGCTCCAGCCGGTTGACCACCCGACCGTCGATGGCGATCTCCCCGCCGCTTATCTCTTCGAGGCCCGCGATCATGCGCAGGAGCGTCGACTTCCCGCAGCCGCTCGGCCCGAGGATGACGGCGAACTCGCCATGGCGGATCTCGAGGTCGACCCCATGCAGGACCTTTGCGGGTCCGTAGGACTTCTCGACTTTGCGTATGTCGACGGTGGCCAAGGAATGCTCCGCTATTTTTCCGAGTCGACGAGGCCTTTGACGAACCACCGCTGCAGGACGATCACCACCATCACCGGCGGCAGCGTGATCAGCAGCGCCGAGGCCATCAGTGTGTTCCACTTCGGCACGGCCTCCGGTGCGGCGGAGATCTGTTTGGACAGGCCGATCACCGCCGTGGTCATGCTGGCCTCGGTGGTGATCAGCAGCGGCCACAGATACTGGTTCCAGCCGAACACGAAGAGGATGACCGTGAGCGCCACCACGTTGGTGCGCGACATCGGCCAAAGCACGTCGATCAGGAAGCGCATCGGCGACGCGCCGTCGATCTTGGCGGCTTCCAGCAGTTCCTCGGGGATCGTGAGGAAGAGCTGGCGGAACAGGAAGGTCGCGGTGGCCGAGGCCATCAGCGGCAGGATCAGGCCGGCATAGGAGTCGAGCAGGTTCCACTTCACGACCGCCTCGACATTCCATCCCGTCAGACTCTCGAGCGGCCCGCGCAGTCCGGTCTCGTCGAGCAGCCACCCCAGACCCTGCAGCGGATGGGCGGCCACGGCATAGGTCGGCACGATGCGCACCTCGATCGGCAGCATCAGCGTGGCGAAGATCAGCCAGAACGCCATCATCCGGAAGGGAAATCGGAAATAGGTGATGGCGAAGGCCGAGAGGATCGACACGGCGATCTTGCCGACCGTGACTCCGACCGAGACGATCAGCGAGTTGAGGAGCTGGCGTCCGAGATCGCCGCGCTCGATCGCGACCTTGAGGTTGGCGAGCAGCTCGTTACCCGGCGTCAGCGGCATCGGCACCTGCAGCACATCGGACAACGTATGCGTGGCCGCGATCAGCGCGTAGTAGAGCGGCAGGCAGACGGCGATCACGCCCGCGATCAGCAGCAGGTGGCAGAAGAGGTCGAGCTTGGGGGTCCGTTCGATCATTGCGCGTACTTCACGCGCCGCTCGAGGAAGCGGAACTGGATCGCCGTCAGACCGATCACCAGGATCATCAGGATCACCGACTGGGCCGCCGACAGGCCGAGATCGAGGCCGAGGAAACCGTCGGCGTAGACCTTGTAGACCATGATGTCGGTCGCGCCGCCCGGCCCGCCCTGGGTCAGGGCATGGATGATGCCGAACGTGTCGAAGAAGGCATAGACGACGTTGATCACCAGCAGGAAGAAGGTGGTGGGCGAGATCAGCGGGAAGACGATGCTGATGAAACGCCGGATCGGCCCCGCGCCGTCGATCGCCGCCGCCTCGATCAGCGAGCGCGGGATCGCCTGAAGGGCGGCGAGGAAGAACACGAAATTGTAGCTCACCTGCTTCCAAGCGGCGGCCACGATGACCAGAAGCATGGCGTCGCTGCCGTCGAGCAACGGATTCCAGGGTATGCCGAAGCCCTGCTTCAGCATCAGCGCGATGGCGCCGTAGATCGGATGGAAGAGAAACAGCCAGAGCACGCCCGCCAGCACCGGCGCCACGGCATAGGGCCAGATGATCATCAGCCGGTAGACCGACTTGGCCCGTACGACCCGGTCCACCAGCACCGCGAAGGCGAGACCGGCCAGCACCGCCGAGACGGTCGTGCCGGTGCTGAAGATGGCGGTGCGATAGATCGAGTTGAAATATTCCGGACTGCTCAGCACGTCGCGGAAATTGTCGAACCAGACGAAGGTCGAATGCTGGCCGAACGGATCGGTGACGGTGAAGGCCTGGTAGAGCGCCTGGGCCGCCGGCCAGAAGACGAACATGGCGAGGACGAGCATCTGCGGCGCGAGCAGCAGGAAGGCCAGCGGCTTGTGCCGCTGGAAGTTCACCCGCTTTATCATGAAATCAGCCCGTCCAGCCGCGGCCGATCAGTTGCCGCGCTGGCGTTCGAAGCGGCGTAGGATCTCGTTGCCGCGCCGCACCGCATCGTCCATCGCCTGCTGCGCCGTCTTCTTGTTGGCCCAGACGGCTTCCATCTCCTCCTCGAGGGCGGCGACATACTGGTTCGCGTTGCCCAGCCGCACCGTCATCGTGTTGAGCGTCGGCGTGCCGCGCTGGACCTGGGTGATGGCCACTTCCTGCTGCGGATACTTGTCATAGTAGCCCTCGGCCTTGACCTTCTCGTAGGCGGCCTTGGTGATCGGCATGTAGCCGGTGTCCTTGTGCCACTTGGCCTGCTGGTCCGGGCTGGCAAGATGCGCCAGGAACGCGGCCACGCCCTTGTATTCCTCGGGCTTGTGGCCCTTCAGCACCCACAGCGCGCCGCCGCCGATCAGGCTGTTGTGCGGCGTCGTGCCCGCCTCGTAGGGCAGAGGCGCGGCCTCGAAGGCGAACTTGGCGCTGGCCTGCAGCGAGGAGAAGACCGCCGAGGAATGGGTCATCATCGCACAGCGGCCCGACGCGAAGGCCGGCGTGGCGCTGCTGCCCTGCCGGCCGGAATAGGTGTAGCGCCCGTCGGCGACCCAGGTTTGAAGGCGCGCGATGTTCTTCACCACATCCGTCTTGTTGTAGGTGAAGACGGCGTTCAGCCCGTCGAGCCCGTTGTGCAGCGTGGCGATCGGCAGGTCGTGAATCGTCGAATAGTTGTCGACGTGAACCCACTGCTGCCAGCCCGAGGTATAGCCGCACTCGAAGCCCGCGGCGCGCAGCTTCGTCAGGTACTCCCCCATCTCGTCCCAGGTCGCGGGCGGCCGGGTGAGGCCCGCCTTGGCGAAGCCGTCCTTGTTGTACCAGAGGATCGGGGTCGAGACGCTGAACGGCAGCGACAGGAGCTTCATGTCCTTGGTGCGATAGTAGTTCAGCACCGGCTGGATGTAGTTGTCCCAGTCGACCTTGTAGCCCTCGGCCGCCAGCAGGTCCTGCACCGGATAGACCGCGCCCGAGAGCAGCATGCTCTGGGTGCCCTGGCCGATCACCACCAGCAGGTGCGGGCTCTTGTTCGCCCGGAATCCCGCGATCGCGGCGTTGAAGGTCTCGTCGTAGGTGCCGCGGCCGGAGGCCACGACCTTGTACGCGGTCTGGGCGTTGTTGAAGCTGTCGATCTGCTGCTTCAGCGCATCGTCGATCGGTCCCAGGGTCGGGTGCCAGAACTGGATTTCGATCGGTGCGGCCGCCGCCACCGAAGCGGCGAAGGCAGTGACGATTCCGGCGAAGGCGCCGAGCAACCTTTTCCTCATGACGGTTTCCTTCTCCTGATCAGGGGCGGACGTGGAGGCCCTTGGACGAGACATGCATGCCGGTGAGCTCGCGGGCGTTCGAAACGATGCGCCACGACAGCATCTTCTGGGCATAGGCCAGCATGACCGGTGCCAATGCCGGATCGCGCGACAGGTCGTTGAAACAGTGCGGATCGGCACTGAGATCGAAGAGCAGCGGCGGCAGAGCGGCGAAATGGACGTACTTGAAGCGTTCGTCACGGATCACCGCCAGCGAGCAGGCGTCCATCGGCACGCCCAGCGCAGTCTCCGAATCGGCGGCGGTCAGGCCGCGGAAATCGAATTCCCAATGCACCTCGCGGCGCCAGTCCTCCACCGGACCGCCGTGCAGCAGAGGCAGCAAAGAGCGACCGTCGCACTGGCGTGGGATGTCGAGGCCGAGCCAGTCCAGCACCGTCGGCATCACGTCGACCGCCTCGGTGAACTGCTCGATCGCCGTGCCGCGGCTCGCGTTCGCCGTGGCGCGCGGATCGCGCACGATCAACGGCACGTTGTAGGCCTCGTCGAAATAGCCCTGCTTGCCGAGCATCCAGTGGTCGCCCAGCAGTTCGCCATGGTCGGCGGTCACGACGATCAGCGTGTCGTCGTAGAGGCTCCATTCCTTCAGCTTGTCGATCAGGCGGCCGACCTGGTCGTCGACCTCCTGCACCATGCCGTAATAGGTGGCCCGCAGTTGCGCGACGTCATCGGCGCTGAGATCGGCGACCAGCCCCCGCCCGGTGACGAAGTAGTTCGCCTGGTTTTGCGAGTTGAGGTAGCTGGCGAGAAGCGGATGCTGCGCGGCCTCGGCTTCGACGGTGGCGGCGCGACGGGGCGCCGGCATGTCCGCCGGGTCGTAGACCGTGTTGTAGGGCTCCGGGGCGATGAAGGGCGGATGCGGGCGGATATAGGCCGCATGCGCGAACCAGGAGCCGTTGCGCCGCACCGAGATGTAGTCGAGCAGGCGATCGGTCAGGAAGGCGGTGATGCTGTCCTCGGCCTTGAAGCGTGCCGGCGGAAAGGTCGGACCGCGGTCGCCCGCCGGGCTGGCCGGCCGGTAGATCTCCGTGACGTCGTCGGCGAACGAATATCCCTTCGCCTTGAGATCCGCCATCCACGGATAAGGCAGTTCCGGCAGATGCAGCTCCGGCGCGAAACCGGGCATGACCGATTCGTAGGTCCGCAGCGCCGGGTCGTCGGGCGGCAGGCCTGTCGGATCGGCCGTCGTGTCGGTATAGCCAAACAGCGCCGGATCGTAGCCGGCCTTGCGGCATTCCAGGGCGATGTTGGTGAAGCGACGGGCCAGCGGCGTGCCGTTCCGCATGACTCCATTGTTGTGCTGGTAGGTGCCTGTCAGCAGCGCCGCGCGCGATGGTCCGCAGGGCGCCGCCTGCACGAAGTGGCGGCGGCACAGCACACCGTCGGCGGCCAGCCGGTCGAGATTCGGTGTCTTCAGGACAGGATTGCCCGCACAGCCGAGCGCATCGGCCCGCCACTGATCGATGACGATGAAGAGGATGTTCCTCCGCGCGACCATCAATTGCCCCCTTCCCCTCGGGCGATCATCGGCGGCGCGGACTGTTAGGACAATTTAATATTACTTCTGTAACTTAAAAATTATTAATATCTTCGCATGCTGCACACCCAGATCCGCGCCTTCGACGCCGTCGCCCAGCAGGGCAGCTTTTCGCGGGCTGCCGAGGCGCTGGGCCTCACCCAGCCCGCCGTCACGATCCAGGTGAAGGCGCTCGAGGAGCGCTACGGGGTGAAGCTGCTCGAACGGTCGCGCCGGTCGGTGCGGCTCACGGAAATGGGCGAGCGGCTGTTCCGGATGTCGCGCCGCTATTCGAGCCTCGAGGAACAGATGCGCGAGGTCCTGACCGAATCCTCCGAACTGGAGAGCGGGCGCCTCAGTCTCACCGCCGACGGACCGCATATCGCCATGGGCGTGTTCGCGCGCTTCCTCGCACGCCATCCCAACATCGAACTCTCCGTCGCGATGGGCAATACCCGCTACGTGCGCGAGCAGCTGCTGGAGCGGCGCACCGATCTCGCCATCCTGCCGGGCGTCGAACGCCATCCGCAGATCGACGCGATGCCGCTGTGGCGGCATACCGCCGTGCTGATCGTTGCCAACGACCACCCCTGGGCGGGTCGCGAGAACGTGCGCCTGGCCGAGCTTCACGACCAGCCGATGATCTCGCGCGAGGAAGGCTCCAATACGCGTCGCGTCACCCACGCAGCGATGGCGAAGGCGGGGGTCCGGCCGCGCATCAAGCTGGAGCTGGGCAGCCGCGAGGCCGTCTGCGAGGCGGTCGGCGCGGGGCTCGGCTTCGGCATCATCTGGGAACTGGAAGCTAGCGCCTCGACCCGCTTTCGCACCCTGCATTTCCGGGACGCCAGGATCACCAGCAGCGACTACGTCGCCTGCCTGAAGAGCGAGAGCATGCGCCGCAGCATCAAGGCCTTCTTCGCCGTGGCGGCCGGCCTGTCCAACCATCGCAGCGCGGCCCGGCGCGGCCTGCCGTGAAGCGGTGTAGGGGATCCGTCATCCGGTGCTAGAGTGCCATCGAGCATGTTCGAACCATCCCCCCTCTTCCTCGGCTTCGTCGTGGCGCTCGGCGTCGGCCTGCTGATCGGCATCGACCGCGAGCGCAAGAAAGGCGAAGGACCGGGTCGCGGCGCCGCGGGACTGAGGACATTCACCCTCGCCTCGCTGGCCGGTGCGACGGGTGCGGCGGCCGGCGGCGATCTCCTGCTGTCAGCCGTCGTGCTGGGCATGGTGGTCTTCGCAGGCCTCTCCTACTGGCATGCCCGCGAGTCCGATCCCGGCCTCACGACCGAGACGGCGCTGGTCGCCACGACACTGCTCGGCGGGCTCGCCCTTCGCGAGCCCGCCTTCGCCGCCGGCGTGGGCGTGATCGTCGCCCTGCTGCTCAATGCCCGCGCCGCCCTGCACCGCTTCGTGCGCTCGGTGCTGACCGACGGCGAGATTCACGATCTGCTGATCTTTGCCGGCGCCACGCTGGTCGTGTTGCCGCTGCTGCCCGACCATCCGATCGGCCCCTACGGCGCGCTGAACCTGCGTACGATCTGGCTGGTGGTGATCCTGGTGATGGGAGTGGGCGCGCTGGGCTACGTCGCGGTCCGGATCGTCGGTCCGCGCTACGGCCTGCCGCTGGCCGGCCTCGCCTCCGGGTTCATTTCGAGTTCGGCGACGATCGGCGCCATGGGCGCGCGCTCGGCGCGCGACCCCGATCTCATGAAGCCGGCCGCCGCCGGCGCGATGATGTCCTCGGTCGCAACGGTCGTGCAGCTCGGAATGCTGATCGCCGTCACCGACCTCGCCGCCTTTCGCGCCCTGCTGATGCCGCTGCTCTTCTCGGGCGCGACCGCGATCGTCTATGGCGGGGCCTTCACCCTGTGGGCGCTGAAGGCGGACAGCGGCAAGGTCGAGGAGACGCAGGGCAGCGCCTTCAGCCTGCTCACCGCGCTCATCTTCGCCGGGATACTGGCGGGCGTCCTGCTGCTCGCCGCGGCGCTTCAGGACTGGTTCGGCGAAGCCGGCGTCATCGTTGCCGCCGGCGCGGCGGGTTTCGCCGACACGCACGCGCCCGCCATTTCCGTCGCCTCGCTGGTTGCCGACGGCCGCCTCACGCCTGCCTCCGCCGTGATCCCGATTCTTGCCGCCTTTGCCACCAACACCGTAACGAAGATGGTCTTCGCCTTTACGGCCGGCGGTCCGCGCTTCGCGCTCTACGTGGCGCCGGGCCAGCTCCTCATGTTGGCGGCAGCGTGGGCCGCCCTGCTCGTCGCATGACCCCAGTCACCGCAGGGAGCACTCGCGTGAGATCTCTCGTCCTCCTGCCCGGCTTCATGTGCGATGCCGATCTCTGGACCGACATGCTGCCGGATCTCGAAGGCTTGGGCGCTCTCCATTTCGGCGACGTCTACCAGGACGACACGCTCGAAGGCATGGCTGCGCGCGTGCTGAGCCAGGCCCCGGAACGCTTCGTGCTGGTCGGCTTCTCGATGGGAGGGTTCGTCGCGCGAGTCCTCACGCTGATGGCGCCGGAGCGTGTGACGGGGGTAGCCTTCGTCGCCTCCTCGGCCCGCGGCTATTCGGACGAGGAGCGGGCAAGACGCATTTCCGGCTTCAGGCCGGGCGATCGCCCACCGCGCGCTGCCGGCGCGGTTACCACGGCCATGGGACTTCACCCCGACCGGGAAACCGATCCGGTGCTGCTCGACCGTCTGCGCGGCATGCAGAGACGACTGGGCCCCGAGGTGCGCAAACGCCAGGCGGCCCTGGTCCGGCGCGATGGCTATGCCGACCTCGAACGCATCACCTGCCCGTCCCTCGTGGTCGCCTGCCGGCAGGACCGGCTACGCACGCTGGCCGAGACCGAACGCATGGCGCAGGCGCTGCCGAACGCCGGCTTCCGCATCATCGAGGATTGCGGGCACATGGCACCGCTCGAGAAGCCGCAAGAGCTTTCGGCCCTGCTCAGGGCGTGGATCGAGGGCGAAGGCCTGTAGCGCGGGAGCGGTTCCAGCGTGAGAGGCGAACCGCCAGGCCAAAGACCAGCGCCACCGCGAAGAAGAACGCGGCCGGCAGCCAGAGTTCGGTGAGCGAGATGATGCGGGCGCGACCCGGCCTGCTCCGATCGTAGACGACGTTGACGAGATCGCCCACCGCGAGGCTTCCGCCGCTGGCCGCCCGGCCATGGAACTCGACGTCTCGACCTTCCGGCGTGGTGAACCTCACGACGGGCACGAAGGAGAGCTGCTCGACGTCGCGGCGGACCGTTCGCCCGCCTGCCGTTGCAACCTCTTCCATGTCCGACAAGCGGCGCTCGCGAAGCTCGGTCACGGTGCCGCGCGCACGGCCGCCGGCAGCATACAGATCGACGGCACTCCACAGCACAAAAGAGCCGACGAACAGCGACACCAGTGAAATCCCTGCAAACGCGCGTTCGCCGACCCGCGCCAGATCGGCATTCCGGGAGAGCGCCCAGGCGACCGCGCCAAACATCAGACAGAAGGCTCCGAAGCCCGTGACGACGGTGGGAACCAGCCAGAGCCGTTCGAACGTCCCGAGGAGGACGTCCTCCGGGTTTTCGGGAAAGTAGAGGACGGCAACGCCATCGCCGACGGAGAAATCCGGCGCCCCGGCACCTCGCTCCCTCACCTCGACGGCCTCCCCGCTGGGCAACGAGAAGCGCACCGCCGGGACGTACAGGTCGCCGTCTCGCTCGATCGCGACAACTGCCCCCTCCGCGCGCGCGCCAAGCAGGACGTATCGAAGACTGTCCAGGCCCATCAAGACACCACCGGCTACAATCAGACCACCGACCCCGACAATTGCGAGAGGGATGCGGCGCCAGCTCTTGTCGACTGTCACGGGCCCGCCGTCAGGGGTTGCGGCGGCGCAGGCGGTCGATCAGCTCGGCCAGGCGGCTGCCCTGCGGCGTGGAGGGATCGAGCAACCGGTCGCGTGGCGTGTCGCGCGCCAGCCGGCTGATCTCCGTCAGGGCCCGGATGTGCTGGCGGCGCGTGAGGCCGTACTCGGACGAGCGATGATGAAAGAAGAGCCGCCGCAGCTGCCCGTCGCCGACCAGTGCATTGAGCTCGCTCGCGGTCACGTAGATCAGGAAGCAGACGAAGATCCACACCTGCACCGCGACGAAGCGATGCCAGGTGAAGTCGTCCAGCATCATGCGGTAGATCTGCTCCAGACTGTGCGCATCGAAAGCGACGTCCACGAGTTTTTCCAGAAAGCGTGCCACCAACACGACCAAAGAATAGAAGACCGTCTTGTAGAGAATCGGCTGGATCAGCGGCGCGCCGCGGAACTTGTCGATGATCCGGACCTTGTCGACCACCAGCACGACCTTGCCAACGACCAGGGCCGTCGTGCTCGCGAGCATGAATCCGCCGAGATTGAACCAGTAGTCATGGGCCAGCAGGTTTGTGGTGAAGACGATCAGGTTGAACGCAACGAAGAAATAGGTGGTCGGCGGCAGCAGGTGGCGAAAGATCGCGACCCAGCCATGGAAGAAGCGTCTCGGCAGCGTGGCGATGGTGGCGCTGTTCACACGCGCCCCCCATCGACGACGAAATCCTGCGCCGTCACCAGGCGGCTGTCGTCGGACGCCAACCACAGCACCATGCGCGCGATGTCGGGCGCGTAAAGCAGTTCCTTGAGGCATTGCGCCTTGAGTTGGGCCTCCCTGGCTTCCGGTGTCACCCAGAGATCGAGTTGGCGCTGGGTCATGATCCAGCCGGGCGTGACGGAATTCAACCGAATCCCGTCGCCCCCGAGATCCCGGGCGAGGCCACGCGTCATGCCGATCACGGCGGCCTTGGCCGCCTGGTAGACGGACAGGTTGGCGGTCATCGTGCGGTAGCTCACCGAGCTGAAATTTACGACCGAGCCACCGCCCGCCTTCTTCATTCCCGGCGCCACCGCCTGGATGGCGAAGTAGGCATGGCGCAGATTCACCGCCATGCGTTCGTCCCAGAAGTCCGGAGTCACCTGATCGATCGTGTGGCGGTCGTCGCGCGCAGCGTTGTTCACCAGGACCGTGATGACCCCGAGCTTCTCCGCGACGCTTTCGATGGCGCTCTGATAGGCCGCCACGTCACGAATATCGCAAGGCACGAACAGCGGCGCGGCGTGACCGTCCGACCGGATGGTCTCCACCAGCGCCGTCGACGAGGCTAAGTCGATGTCGACGAAGCCCACCCGCGCGCCCTGCGCGGCGAAATGCTCGACGATCGAGGCGCCGATGCCCGAACCGCCCCCGGAAACGAAGACGGTACGGCCCGAGAGGCTGGGATAGGACGCGAAGGGCGGCATGACACTCCTCTAGATCTGGACCAGCCTGAACGAGACAATTCCGGCGAGCGTGGCGCCGGCCGCAAGCCGCGTCTGCCCGATCGCGCCGTTGGCGTGGCTCACCGGCTCGACGCAGAAATAACGCTGGCCGTCGGGAACATAGATCACCAGATGACGAAATGCCTCCGTCGCGGCGAGCTCGAGCCGCAGGCCGCGCTGTGGCCAGGTGATCGCGGCCTCCCCGCCCCAGCCGTCGAAGCAATGATCGAGGCCCATCCCGGAGATGGGGCGCGAGGTCGAGAAATCCCAGTCGGGTGGCAGCGGCACGCGCTGCACGGGCAGGACTTCTGCATCGGTGCGCCATACGCCTTCCAGCCGGCAGACCAGCTCGGTATCGGCATCGCGTACGAAGAACGGATGCAGGCCCAGGCCCGCCGGCACGTCGCGGTGCTCGAGGTTCTCGATCGAGAGCTCGACGGTCAGGCCCGTTTCATCGAGTACGAAGGACTGGCGAGCCCGATAGCGGAACGGCCACTCGCTACCCGCCGTCCCCCGCTCGTGCAGGTACGCAAAATCGGCCCGGCCATGGTCGCGGTGCACGACCTCCCAAGCATGCCGCCAGCCATCGCCATGCATCGGATGCCGGACGCCGGGCCAATTGCGCCCGAGCTGAAACACCTCGCCATCGAAGGCCAGGCGGCCGTTCGCGATGCGATTGGAGTAGGGCACCAGCGGATAGCAGGCCGTGTCCATGCCCGTTCCCGAGGCCAGGGCGGCGTCCGACGCCGGGCGTAGCAGATCGCCAACGCCCTCGACGACGAAGCGTGCGATCGAGCCGCCGGCGTCCGGCGCCAGATCGACGGCCAGCCGGCCTGCCCGCAGCGACAAAAGCGTCACGCATTCCTCCGTCGCTGTGTAAACTCCCGCGTTCTCAAATGACGAGGAAGCGCATCGATGTCGAACATGCTGAAGAAGCGGCTGCAGGCCGGCAAGGCCTGCGTCAATGGATGGCTCGCGATCCCCGATGGCTTCGCCGCCGAGACCATGGCGCAGTGCGGCTGGGACAGCGTCACCGTCGACATGCAGCATGGTGTGCAGGACTATCTCTCGATGGTCCGCTGCTTCCAGGCGATGGACAAGCATCCGATCACGCCGCTGGTGCGCGTGCCGTGGAACGAGCCCGGCATCGTCGGCAAGGTGCTGGATGGCGGCGCCTGGGGCGTGATCTGCCCGATGGTCAACACGGCCGCCGAGGCCAAGGCGCTGGTTTCGTATGCGCTCTATCCGCCCAAGGGCAAGCGGTCCAACGGCCCGATCCGTGCCGGCGCCTATGGCGAGGCGACGCCCTACCAGGCGATGGCCAATGACGAGGTGCTGGTCATTCCGATGATCGAGACGCAGGAAGCGATCGACAATATCGACGCCATCCTCGACGTGCCGGGTGTCAGCGGCATCTACATCGGACCGTCCGATCTCGGCCTGTCCCTTGGATTGAAGCCGATGCTCGACCGCGAGGAGCCGCAGATCCTGGCGATCTACGACAAGCTGCTCGCCGCCACAAAGAAGCGCGGCCAGTTCGCCGGTCTGCACAACGGCACGGGCGGCTATGCGGCCAAGATGATCCACAAGGGCTTCCAGCTCGTCACCATCGCCAATGATGCCGGCCTGATGGCCAAGGCAGCGCGCGAGGCGGTGGACATCACCCGCAAGGAAGGCGGCCCGACGGCCGCCAAGTAAGCCGGGGATAGCGTGCGCTTCGCCAACGCCACGCTGCCCGACGGCAGCCGCTGCGATATCGACGTCGAGGGAGGGCGCATCGCCGCCCTCCTCCCGGCCTCGCCCGCGACACCGGACGCCGTCGACCTTGGGGGAACGCTCGTCCTGCCGCCGCTGGTCGACGGCCACATTCACCTCGACAAGACGCTGCTCGGCCTGCCCTGGGTGCCCAACCAGGCGGCGGGCAACCAGGTTTCCGACCGCATCGAGGCCGAGCGACGCGTGCGTGCCGCACGCACGGTCCCGGAGTTCGAAACCGGCTCGAACCTGGTGCGGCAGGTCATTGCCAGCGGCACCTTGCACATGCGCACGCATGTCGACGTCGACAACCAGCTCGGACTCCGCAACCTGCACGAGGTCCTGAAGATCCGTGACCATTTCCGCGACCTCGTCACCATCGAGATCGTGGCCTTCCCCCAGAGCGGCATCCTGCGCTCGCCCGGCACGGCGGCGCTGCTCGACGAGGCGATCGCGCAGGGCGCCGATCTCGTGGGTGGCCTCGACCCGGTCGGTATCGACGGCGACCTCGACGCCCATCTCGACGCCGTGTTCGCCATCGCGGAACGCCGCGGTATTGGAGTCGACATCCATCTGCACGATGGCGGCGAAGCCGGTCTCTCGCAGATCCTCGCCATCGCCGAACGTACCGAAGCGTCGGGCCTGCAGGGCAAGGTCGCGGTCAGCCACGCCTTCGCGCTGGGCTCTGTCTCGATCGACCGCGTCACCCGCGCCGCCGATGTTCTTGCGCGCGCCGGCGTTGCCATCATGAGCCACGGTCCGGGCGGCGCGACCATTCCGCCGCTCAAGCTGCTGCGCGAGCGTGGCGTCGAGGTGTTCGGCGGTTCGGACAATATCCGCGATGCCTGGTCGCCGTTCGGCAACGGCGACATGCTGGAGCGCGCCATGCTGATCGGCTACCGCGCCAACTTCCGCCACGACGAGGACCTGGCGTTCGCCCTCGACATGGTGACGGCGGCCGGGGCACGTATGCTCGGTCTCGCCGATTACGGTCTGCGTGTCGGCGGCCCCGCCGACTTCGTGACGGTCGAGGCGACCACGCTCGCCGAAGCCGTCGCCACCCGCAAACGCCGCAACCTCGTGGTCAAGTCCGGCCGGATCGTCGCGCGGGACGGCGTGCTGGTGTAAACACCATCACGGTGGTAAAGGCGCGATCCCCTTCGCGTCAGGATGGACGATGGCGTCGCGTCAGGCCGTGCTCGGCATGGAGCAGGCTTCCTTCTTCTACGGCTCGGGCCGCGTCTTCGAGAACGTATCGTTCCTGCTCGACGATGCACGCACGGCGCTGGTCGGCGAGAACGGCGCCGGCAAGTCGACCCTGCTCAAGTGCCTGACCGGCGCACTCGAACTCAACGCCGGCCAGGTGATCCGCTCGCGCGGGCTTCGGATCGGACAGGTGCCTCAGGACGTGCCGGAAGGTCTCGCCGCGCGCTCCGTCCGTGAGGTGCTGGGCCAATCGCTGGCCAAAGTCGGTCAGGATGGCGAGGACTGGCGCATCGACGTGCTGGTCGACGAGATCGGCGTCGATCCGGAAATCCTCGACAAACCGTTCGGCACGCTCTCGGGGGGCTGGCAGCGGCTGATGCTGATCGCGGCGGCGGCACGGCTCGAGGAGCCCGACATCCTGATCCTCGACGAGCCGACCAACCATCTCGACCTCGCCAACATCAACACCCTGGAACGCTGGCTGACGGACGAGTTCTCCGTGCCGATGCTGATCGTCAGCCACGACCGCGAGTTCCTCGACCGGGTGACCGAGCGAACCCTGTTCCTGCGCACCGACGGCGTCCATACCTTCAGGACGCGCTTCTCGGTGGCGCGCGAGGAGCTGTTGCGCCGCGACGCCACGTCGGCCGCGCGGGCCCGGCAGGAAGAGCGCGAGATCAAGCGGCTGGAGCAGGCCGCGGCGCGCTACAAGGTCTGGGCGGTCAAGAATCCCGACCTCAACAAGCGCAAGAACGCCGTCGAGAGCCGCATCGCCCGGATCGAGAAGGAGCGCACGCAAACCTATGTCGCGCGCGAGCGCCGGCTGGAGCTGGCCGATGGCGACATCGACGCCAAGGTGGCGCTGCGCCTCTCCAACCTCGACGTCACCGTGCCGGGATCTGGGCGCAAGCTGATCGGCATCGAACGGCTTGCCATCGCGGCGGGCGAGCGCGTAGCCCTGCTCGGCACCAATGGCACCGGCAAGTCGACCCTGCTGGCCGCGCTGGCCGCGGCCTACGAGCCTGGCCGCGAGCACTATGACGGACAGGCTGCGGTGCGCTTCAACCCGGCCTGCCGCCTGGTCTATTTCGACCAGGCGATGAGTGCGCTGCCGGTCGGCACGAAGATCCTGGACTATGTCGCCGCAGCCGACGGCGTCACCGAGAAGGAGGCGATCCGCCATCTCGCGGGCGCGGGCTTCTCCTTCGTGCGCCTGAAGGAGCCGATCGGCGTGCTGAGCCATGGCGAGCGCGCGCGGCTGGTGTTCCTCAAGATGAAGCTGCTGCGGCCGAACTTCTACGTGCTCGACGAGCCGACCAACCATCTCGACATCGAGGGCCAGGAAGACCTCGAAGAGCAGCTCGAGAAGAGCGACGTTTCCTGCATTTTCGTAAGCCACGACCGCTTCTTCACGCGCACCGTGGCAACGCGCTTCCTGGAGATCCGCAAGGGCCGACTGGTCGAAACCGACGACGCCGACGCCTTCTTCGATTCTCAGGCCTGACCGGCGGTCAGGCCGCGCTTCCCGACATCTGAGCAAGACCGAGCGCGACCGAGAGGAGGTCGGAGCCGCCGGCGATGCGGGCCCCGGGCGCGGTCCGCGCGACGGCGTTGCGCACGGCCGGCACACGGCTCGATCCGCCGGTGAGGAAGATCGTCTCGATCGCGTCCGGCGTGAGCCCGGCGGCGGCGATGCAGGTGCATGCCGCCTCGTAGAGCCGATCCGTCGCCGCGCCGATGGCCCGATCGAACGTCGTGCGCGTCGCTGTGGCCGAAAGGCCGGCTTCGAGGAAGGCGAGCGGAATGCCGGCACGCTCCTCGGCGCTGAGCGCGATCTTGGCGTCCTCGACGGTGAAGGCCAGGCGATGGCCCAGCCCCTGCTGCAGCAGCTTGAGGAGCCGCGCGACCTTCTCGGGCTCACGGGCCAGCGACACCAGCTCGGTCACCTCACGCTCGTTGCGGTAGGTGTAGGCGAAGTTGATCGTCGCCCAGGTCGCGAGCTGGTGATAGAGCGCGTTCGGCATGGGCAGGTTCTTCTTCACGAGCTGCGTGCCGAGCCCCAGCAGCGGCATCACGGAGGCGAGGCTGAGCGCCGTGTCGAGGTCGGTGCCGCCGACGCGCACGCCGGTGCTGGCCAACACGTCGCCGCTGCGATCCGCGCGTCCCCGCCGCTGCGGTCCCACCCGCACGATCGAGAAGTCGCTGGTGCCGCCGCCAATGTCGGCGATCAGGACCAGTTCCTCGCGCGTCACGCTCTGCTCGTAGTGATGGGCGGCAGCGATGGGTTCGTAGGCGAAGGCGACCTCGCGGAACCCGGCCTGGCGCGCTACCCGCTCGAGCACGGATTGCGCACGGGCATCGGCCTGGTCGTCGTCGTCGACGAAGCGCACCGGGCGCCCCATCACCACCGAGGCGATCTCGCGGCCCGCGAATTCCTCCGCCTTGGCTTTCAGGTTCCGAACGAAGATCTCGACGACATGGGTGAGTGGCACCTTGCGACCGCCGAGGCTCGTCTCCTCGTCGATCAGGGGCGAGCCCAGGATCGACTTCAGCGCGCGCATCAGCCGGCCCTCGGTCTGCTCGACATAGGCCATGATCGCCGCATTGCCCAGCAGCACGCGCCCCTTGGTCTCGTAATCGAAGAACACCGCGCTCGGCATCAGCGTGTTGTCGGCTTCGATCGGTGCCAGTTCGGCCACGCCGTTGCGCATGACGCCGATCGCCGAGTTCGACGTTCCGAAATCCAGTCCGCACGCGATCATGATGGTCCCCTGGAGCCGCGAAGGGGATGTCATCTATTACGATGCGCCCGGAGGTGCCAGACCGTTTCTTCTCGCCCGGCCCCTGCGCGATGGCAGGTTAGGCGACGATCTCGCCGCGGAAGGCCCAGCGGGTCATGCGCTTCTCGACCATGGCGCAGACCGCGTACATGGCAACGCCCATGATGGCGATGGCGAACAGGCCGGCGAAGGTGGTGGGGGCGTCGTTGCGGGCGCTGGCCGAGAGCATCAGGAAGCCGATGCCGTTGTTGCCGCCCACCGTCTCGGAGATCACCGAGCCGATGAAGGCAAGGGTGATCGCCACCTTGAGGCTGGCGAACAGGTAGGGCATGGCGCGCGGGATGCCGACCTTGGTCAGGATCTCCAGCCGCGAGGCGCCGAGGCTGCGCAGCACATCGCGCATCTCGGGCTCGATGGTGGCGAGGCCGGTCGCCACGTTCACCACGATGGGAAAGAAGCTGATCACGAAGGCGGTGATGACCGCGGGGAGCGAGCCGACGCCGACCCAGATCATCAGGATCGGCACGATCGCCACCTTGGGGATCGCGTTGAACGCGATCAGCAGCGGATAGAGGCCGGAATAGACGAAGGGCGAGGCGCCGATCGCCAGCCCGAGCAGCAGGCCGAACGCAATGGCCAGCAGGAAGCCCACCGTCGTGGTCCACAGCGTGTCCCAGCAATAGGCCATCAGGATGTCGAAGCGCTGGACGAACACCGCGAATATCTTGGTCGGTGTCGGCAGGATGATCTCCGGCACCTGGAAGACGATGCAGCAGACTTCCCAGACGATCAGCAGCCCCGCCAGGAACAGCCACGGCATGGCATGCTTCAGCGCCTCGCGCTTGAGGTCGCTCATGGCGCGTGCTCCTGGTGGATGCGATCGCGCAGCTCGTGGACGATGTCGACGAAGTGCGGCTCGAAGGTGGTGGCGAGCGTGCGCGGCCGCGGGATGTCGATTTTCTTCGCGAGCACGATGCGGCCGGGCCGGCGGCTCATCACGTAGACCGTGTCCGCCAGATAGACCGCCTCGCGCAGGTCATGGGTGACGAGGATGATGGTAACGCCCTGGGCTGCATG
>CAZPOS010000076.1:683-20539 GCA_964588065.1 uncultured Reyranella sp. | reverse complement strand
CCGCAGCCTATACGCGCGATCTGGGCGCCAAGGCCGTCCTGGCGCTGGCGTCCGACCATCTGGTGATCGGCGCCGAGGAGTTCCTGGCCGGGTGCCGCGAGGGGCTCGCGGCGGTCGAGACCGGCGGAATCGTCACCTTCGGGATCCCGCCGACGGAGCCCAAGACCGACTACGGCTACATCCGCCCCGGGAGCGAAAGGATCGGCCCGGTGATGAAGGTCGCGGCCTTCGTCGAGAAGCCCAACGCCCAGAAGGCGATGCAGTACATCGCCGAGGGGCTGCTGTGGAACAGCGGAAACTTCCTCTTCCCGCCCGATCTCCTGCTGTCGGAAATGGCCCGCTTCGAACCGGCCATGGCGGCCGCCGCCGAGGAGGCCGTGGCCAAGGCGCGCAAGACCGACTCGACGGTGTTCCTCGACGCCGACGCCTTCGCCAAGGCGCCGGCAAAGTCGATCGACTACGCAGTCATGGAGCGCACCGACAAGTGCTGGGTCGTGCCGGCCCGCTTCCGCTGGTCCGATCTCGGCACCTGGGATGCGCTGCTCGACGTCGGCCATGCCGACAGCGCCGGCAACGTGACCGAGGGTCCGGTCGAGATCGACCATGTGCGCAATTCCTACATCCGCTCCGACGGGCCCCTGACCGCCGTGATCGGCGTCGAGGACGTGGTCGTCGTGTCGATGAACGACGCCGTGCTGGTCGGCCATCGCGACAATCTTCCGCGCCTCAAGGACGTCGTGCAGCGCATGTCGGACGGCAAGCACCGCGCCGCGACCGAGCATGCGATCATGCATCGTCCGTGGGGCAGCTATCAGGACATCGACCGCGGCGAGCGTTTCCGAGCCAAGCGGCTGACGGTCAAGCCCGGCGCCAAGCTCAGCCTGCAGAGCCACAATCGCCGTGCCGAGCACTGGGTCGTCGTCAAGGGCATCGCCGAGGTCACGCTCGACGGAAAGGTCATGACCCTGCGCGAGAACCAATCGACCTACATCCCGATCGGCGGCGTTCATCGCCTGGCCAACCCGGGGACCGAACTGCTCGAAGTCGTCGAGGTACAGACCGGCGACTATGTCGAGGAAGACGACATCGTCCGCTACGAGGACATTTACGCCCGGGTCTGACCATGCTGTTCGGCGCACACCACGAGTGGGGAAAGCTGCGCGAAGTGGTCATCGGCATCTCGCCGCCCGAAGACGTCGTCGTCTTCCATGAAGCGACCTGCCGCTGGCTGACGCCGGAGGCCCTCGAGTTCAGCCGCCGCCATGACGGGCAGCGGCTCGCCGACGTCGATCCCGAATGGGCGAGCCGGATGGAGCGCCAAGTCGAGACGCTGGCCGAACTCGTGGCCCGCGAGGGCATCACGGTTCACCGACCGCAGCGGCTCAAAGGCGACGAGCGGACCTTCCTCGCGCCGAACGGCGAAGGTGCCCAGCTCTTCGTGCGCGATGCCATGATCGTCGTCGACAGGAATGTGATCGACGCATCGCTGCGCCTCAAATGCCGCCAGCGCGAGCGCTTTGGCCTGCGATCGATCGTCCAGAAGGCGGTGGCGGCCCGCGGCGCGCGCTGGTCGAGCGTCCCGCTGGGTTCGCCGGGGGGCGTCGACGGTCCCTTTCTCGAAGGCGGCGATATGCTGCTCAATGGTCGCGAGGTCTATGTCGGAATCTCCGGCTGCGCTTCCGACCTTGCCGGCGCGGACTGGCTGCAGGCCCTGCTCGGCGACGGCTATCGCGTGATCCCCGTTGCCCTGAAATCGCACGTCCACCACCTCGACGGCGCGATGGCCCTGATCCAGCCGGGCCTGCTCGTTCACTGCCCGCAACGGCTGATCGACGGCCTGCCGATGTCGCTGCGTGACTGGGACAAGATCGAGGTTTCGCCCGAGGAGGCCGCGCGTCTCGCCACCGACGCCCTCGTCCTCGAGCCGGGCCGGGTCATCGTGGATGCCGACAACCGGCGCGTGATCGACGAGCTGCGCAGCCGCAGGGTCGACGTCATTCCCCTGTCCTTCGAAGCACCCATGCGGCTGGGCGGCGGCCTGCGCAGCGCCCATCACCCGCTGCTGCGCGAGAGCGTGCTGACTTAAGTCCCGCGTTTGGGCGTGCGGTCGAAGACGACCGGCTTGGGTTTGCTGAACAGCTTCTTCGCATGGACGCCAAGCGAGCGCAGCACGGTGGCCACCTGGCCGCCGACGAAGCGCACCAGCACCACGGCGAACTGGAGCGGCGGAATCTCGCCGCCGCGGATGAAATTGTGCCCGGCCCGCAGGAACGTCGTCGCGCAGACGAGCACCCAGGCCACAGTAACGAAGAACAGGGTCAGCAGCAGAGGCACCAGCGACGGGGCCAGCAGCCCCGCGAGGATTCCGGAAACCACACCCACCAGCAGCACCGGCTGATTGAGGGCCATGCACAGATGCAGCAAAGCCGCGAGCTTGGCCGACGGAGTGATGGACCGGCTCTTCAGAATCTCCGGGAACATGCGCAGGGAGACATGGCGGAAGCCGTCCTGCCACCGCTGCTGCTGCCGCAGCCAGGTCTTGGTGTCGGCCGGCAGTTCGCCCGGCACGCCGACGCTGGTGAGGAACAACGCCCGCCAGCCCTTCACCCACCCGCGATAGGTGAGATCGAGGTCCTCGGTGACGGTGTCGCCCTTCCAGCCGCCGCCGGCGTCGATGGCCGCGCGCTGCCAGATCCCGCAGGTGCCGTTGAACGGCAGCGGGTGGCCGGCCCAGCAACGCGTCGCCTGCTCGATGCCGAGATGCGCATCGAGCGTCACCATCTGCATCTCGGTGAGTGCATTCTCGTGCGGATTGAGGAAATCGAAGCGAGCCTGAACGAACGCCGTGTTGGGCTCGGCGAAGAACGGCCGCATGCAGACCCGCAGGAAGTCGGTCGGCGGGATGTAGTCGACGTCGAAGATTGCGAAGAAGTCGTGCGGCGTCTGCTGCATCGCCTCGTGCAGGGCGCCGCCCTTGTAGCCGCTGCGATCGGTCCGCTGCAGCGCCACCACATCGAACCCCTTGGCGCGCAGCTCGGCCGCGACCTGGCGCACCATCTCCGCCGTCTCGTCGGTGCTGTCGTCCAGCAACTGGATGTGCAGTTTGTCGCGCGGCCAGTCGAGCGCCGCCGCCGATTCGGCCCCGCGCCGAACCACCGGACCTTCGTTGAACGAGGGGATCTGGACCACGACATGAGGCAGCTCCGCGTCCGGCGGAAGCGGCGTCGCCAGCAGTATCTCCTCCCGCCGCAGTCCTGCGGGCTTCAGGCGGTGATGCAGAACCACCATGTAGAGCAGGCTGCCGACGAAGGCGGCGAGCAACACGCAGCAAACCGCGAAGACGGCGCCGAAGAGAAGCGCCAGGGTGGCGAGAATGGCCATCGGCGCTGCCTCAGATCCCCGTCTTGGGTGTGCGGTTGAACTCGGTCTTCTTGCCGAACCCCGCGCCGACGATCGCGGCGGCGTTGGCGACGGCGAGGTATACGATCAGCGCGGGCACGCTGGCAGCCGTGACCAGGTACCGCACGGTGCCACCCCTCTTCAGGCGACGGTAGGCCCCCCAGGTCATGCCGAACAGTACGGCGAGCATGCCGAACAGCCAAAGCCAGAGACCGAATCGGAAGAGGCCGAGCAGCCGGCCATGGCCCAGGATCGACACGATCAGGCCCAGGACCCCGACGACGATCAGCGGAAAGACGAGTTGCTGTGCCAGTGCCACGGTGGTCGTCAGCTTCGCCTCGGTCGGCCAAGCCGACTTCCAGATCGGACCCAGCAGCTTGCGGGCGACCTGCACGAAGCCCTTGGACCAGCGGCTCTGCTGGGCACTGAAATCCTCGACCTTCTGCGGCAGTTCGCCGACCACATGCGTGTCCATCAGGAACACGCCGGTCCATCCCTTGAGATAGGTCCGAAGAACGAGATCGAGATCCTCGGAAAGCGTGTCGTGCGACCAGCCGCCCGCCTCCACGACCGCGGCCCGGCGCCAGATGCCTCCCGTGCCGTTGAACTGGAATGGCACGCCGCGACGCGCGCGCACGTCCTGTTCGACGGCAAAATGGGCGTCCTGCATGAGGCGCTGCGCCCGCGTCAGCCAGTTGCGTTCGCCATTCCCCCACTCGATCCGGGTCTGCACGAAGGCGGCGCGCGGGTGGCTGAGCATCGCGGCCATGGTCTCTTTCAGCCAGCGCGGCGGCGGTACGAAATCGGCGTCGAACACCGCGACGTAGGGCGCGTCGTCCAGCGCCAGGCCCGCCGCCAGCGCACCGGCCTTGAACCCGCCGCGATCGCTGCGGCGGACGTGATGCGCATCAATACCCGCGCGGCGCAGGCGCGCAATGGCGTGCGCGGCGATGTCGGAGGTGATGTCGGTGCTGTCGTCGAGCAGCTGGATGGTGAGCCGGTCGCGCGGCCAGTCGAGGCTGCCCATCGCGGCCATGGAGCGTTCGACCACAAGCGGCTCGTTGTAGACCGGCACCTGCACCAGGACGCGCGGCAGCTCCACCGGCAGGGAGGGCGCCGGGGCTTCGTCGCGCGGCAGTTCGAACAGCCAGTAGACCAGGTAGAGGAAATAGCCCGCGATCGCGAACTGTGCGGCGAGGCACAGGATCACAAGAAGGTCGATGAGGAACAGCAGCATGCCGGGCCGCCGGTCTCAGTGATAATGAATGGGGACTTCGAAGCAGCGGCCGTCCTCGATATGGAGGCGACGCGAGGCCACGTCGAAGATGCGTTCGTCGTGGGTCGACAGCACCACGGCACACTTGGCGCGCATGGTCAGGTCCTTGAGCTGGTCGACCACCAGACGTCCCGAGACACGGTCGAGCGCCGAGGTCGGCTCGTCGGCGATGATGAGGTCGGGTAGCCCGATCATTGTGCGGGCGATCGCGACGCGCTGCTGCTGGCCACCCGACAGTTCGTCGGGCCAGGCCGACGCCTTGTCGCCCAGTCCGAGCATGCCCAGCAGGTGTCGGGCGCGTGGTTCGTCCCAGGCCGGATCCGCGAGCGGTGTCGTCGAGACACCGGCGATCACGTTCTGCAGGGCCGTCAGCGAGGACAGCAGGTTGCGCTTCTGGAACAGGAAGCGGATCCGATTGCGCAGTACGTCGAGGTCGGAACCGCCCAGGCCGACGATGTCGGTACCCAGCAGCCTGAGCTTGCCTTCGGACGGCTTGCGCATGGTTCCGAGAATGGTCAGCAGCGTCGTCTTGCCCGAGCCCGACGGGCCGGTGACGATCACCAGTTCGCCCTCGCGGACCTGCATGTTGATGTCGAACAGCACGTCGACGCGCTGTGGCCCTTCGCCATAGTGGTGATGGACGTCGACGGCCTCGACGACCGCCGGCCCGAACCCCTGGGTGTCCGACATCGCGGTCATTCGAACAGCATGATCGGGTCGACCCGCCAGAGGCGCCGTATGGCGAACAGGCTCGAGACCAGGGTCATCACCAGACAGGCGACCAGGGCCACGACCATCTCGCGCAAGCCCATCGACATGCCGAGATGCATCGCGGCCTCGGTGGCGCCATAGACCATGCGTCCGAGCGTGAAGGCCACGAGGAAGGCCGGCGTGATGATGGCCGCACCGATCTGGGCGATCATGAACAGAAAGAACCACCAGTCGTAGCCCAGGCTCTTCAGGATGGCGTATTCGGGCAGGTAGAAGCGGATGATCTGATACTGGGCGTAGTAAATGAAGACCATGCCGATCATCACGCCCATCACGAAACCCAGATCCGTGATGTAGCCGACCGGGGTTTCGCGCGACCAGTAAGTGCGCTCGCGCTTCTCGAATTCACGCAGCGTCAGCACCTCGCCCCGCCCGCCGAGCGCGGTGTTGAGCTGCTGGCGAACGGCATCCGTGTCGGCATCCTTGGCCAGTTGGATCGCGATGAAGGCGGGGCGCTGGGACCACCAGGAACCGAACACCTCGGCCATCGTGTCCTCGGACATGATGATCGAACCGTCGTTCAGCACGTTCGGGCCGAGCGCGAATGTCCCGACGACGAACAGCTGGCGCAGCAATCCCCGATTGTCCGGCGGGCCGAGGACCTGGAACTCGGGCTTACCCGGCCCGACCTGGTCCGCGAGATCGCCGAAATAGGGCCGGGATTCCCGATCGTAGAGCATCCGCCGGGCTTCGCGCAGCCGGTAGAGGTTTTCGCGCAGTCCGGGTACGTCGATCGCCGGCCGTTCGACGTCGACCGCATACCAGGCGATGCGGCGCGCACTTTCCATACCCTTGTGAGTCATCGACATGACGCCGAACCAGAAGGGAAGCGTATTGGTCACTTCCGGATTGGCCGCGAGCACGTCGGTCAGGGACGCCGGAACCTCGGCGTGAAGCTGCAGCGACTTGAATCCGTATGGCACAAGCACGAGGTCGCCGGCCACAGAGCGGTGAAGGCGGATCGCCGAGTCATAGACGGCGCGTTCGATGCCCAGCTGCGCAAAGATCACCAGCAGACTGGCCGTCACACCGGCGAGCGACAGCAGCGTGCTGGTCCGCTGGCGCTTGAGCTGCTGCGCGCCCAATGGCATGCGGGTCGCCGTGAGCGCGGCTGCCCGCAAACGGGCAAGCGAAAAGTCCGGCAGCCAGCTGAACCAGCGCCGCGGCAGCGACTTCACCGCTGGCAGGGTGAGCGCCATCAGAGAAAGGTGACGCGCGTCTCGCGGCCCAGGACCTGCGGCATGCTGGACGGGTCGTCGAGTTGGATCTCGACCTGGACGACGCGCGCATCCGTCGAGGAGCCACCATCCGGCTCCATGCGCTGCATGCGCTTCACGGTCGGAGCGACACGGGAAATCGTCCCATAGTAGACCGTCGGACTGCCACGGAAGGTCACCTCGACCTTGCCACCCGTCGCGATACGTCCGACGTTCAGCTCATCGACATCGGCCAGAACGCGGAGTTGCGATAGGTCGACGATCTTGGCGATACCATTGGGCGACACGCGCTCACCCTGCCGGGTGTAAATCTGGATCACCATGCCATCCAGAGGCGAGCGCACCAGTGCCTGCTCGCGCGTGTTGCGGGCATTGTCCAGCTTGGCCTGGATGATCGAGATGTCCGTATCGATCTGCTGCAGATCGGTCTGCAGCGTCTCCTTCAGGACTCGCAGCTTGGCCTGCTCGCGCTCGAGAGCCTGCTGCGAAATGCTCTGTTCGAGCTGCTTCTGATCCGGCGGCTTGCCGGACCGCTGCATCTCGAGGCTCTTGAGCTTGACCTCCTCGACCGTCGACTTGACCACGACTTCCTGCATCGCGATCTCGGCCGCGCGATAGCCGCTGACCATCGCCTCGCGGGCCTGTCGGGTCTTCGAAAGCTCCGCTTCTGTCGTCCGGACCGCAATGTCGGCCTTGGGATAATTGGACAGGACCGCGATGATCTCGTCGCGCTTGACCTTCTGGCCATCGGTGATCCGAAGCTCGATCAGGACACCGCCGCCCGCAGGATCACCGGCGATCAAGGCGGTCCCGGCCGGCGCGTCGGTGTAACCGCGCGTGATCAGCGGCGCGACGGGACGGGGACCATCCTGTGCACTGCTGGTCTGCCGGCTGGGCATCATCCACAGGGTCAGCGCCGCGGCGACGAGCAGCACGGCCAATCCTGTGGCGCCCCAAGTGAACTTTTTTGCCTGCGCCATAACAGATAGTACCAGAAAACCCTTGAGGACGCTGCCCCTAGTTAGAAGCCACCGGTCGAAACAATATTACCCTGCGCGACCCCGATGATCGAAACGGTACGATAGATTGATGTCAATATCTTGTCGTACTCGTAGAGCGGCGCGTTGGTAATGTAGACGACGTCCTTCGGCAGCACCGGAAATTGCTGAGCGATGAAGATGGAGACCGGCTGGTAGAGATCGAGCCGGAAGACCTTCGCACGCGCCGTCGGATTGGTCTGAACCTCCCCCAGTCGGAACACATAGACGCCGGTCTTGTTCGCCCGGGCGTCGTTCAGGCCGCCGACCATGCCCATGGCCTCCAGCAGGCTGACCGAGTGCTTCGACATGTCGACATTGCCGGCCTTGATCACGGCCCCGAGCACCGTGAACATGCGCGGATTGGGGCGCACCACGATCTCGTCGTTCTTCTGGAGACCTATGTCGCCGCCGGCCAGAACGTCCGAGAATTGCGACTGCAGAATGATCTGCCCGTTTCGGCGCACGACCACTTCGAACTGGTTTGCCCCGACGCCGTTGGGGGCCTGGCCGCCGATACCGGCCGGCCCGCCCGCCTTGTTGATCGCCTCGACCACCGTCCGGACACCGTCGAGCAGGGAAACACGGCCCGGATTGCGGACGTCGCCCGAGACCATGACCGTATGCGTCCGGTCCGCGACGAACTCGACGATGACCTGGGGATCCTGGGCCTTGCCCGACGCCGCCACCTGCTGGGCCACCTTCTTCTCGATCTGCCCGAGATCCAGTCCGGCGACCTTGATCGTCCCGACGAACGGCACGTTGATCGTGCCGTCGTCGGTGACGCGCTGGGCACCGAAATCCGCACCTGGCCGCTGGATGGTCGGGAAGATGCTGCCTTCGTAAGGCTCGAAGATGCGTACCTTGATGGCGTCGCCCGGCGCCACGGCGATACGACCTGCGTTGGACAGATTGCTCACCGTCGACGCGCGGTCGACCGGCGGCGGCTGACGATAGTTGGCGATGGTTGTCGGCGTGAGGTCGATCACGTCGAATGGCAATGCTTCGGTGGTCGTGGTGGCTGCGCCGCCCATCCAGGGACCGTCACCAGGCATGGCGGTACAGGCAGCCAAGCCAAATCCCAAGCCGAGGACAATGGCGGTAGGGCGCGCGGCAGCACGCAGCCAGCTCCAGATTGTCAAATCCCAATCTCCGTCCGGAACTGTCGCCACACGGAGCGGCGCCTTGTCCCAACTCATTGATATCGCTCTCAGCCCGGTCGTAGTTAACCTGCGGTGCCGCGCCGGCGCAAGCTTTCCCCACCGGATAGCCGAGGATCATTCTGCAAGTACGCTGTGGCCTGCGCGGTCGTGTCGGCGATTTCGAGGAGTTCCGAGAATCCGCTTACCAACAAGCAATCCCACGCGGCCCCATGGAAGCTGCAGAAGACGACGCGCGCCTGCATTTTCGCGGCCTCATGCATGACGGTCGCAAAAGTCCGCACGCCGGCGGCGCTCATGTATGCGACCGCGCTGCCATCGACGATGATCCGCGCGCCCGGTCGCAATGCGGCCAGCAGCATGCCTTCGACGGCGCCCACGGTCACCGTATCGACCTTTGCCGGCAACATCACGGTCGAGATCGCTTGGCTCCTGCTTGCACTGCTCATCTGGACTTCCCGGACACGCGATCCCCTTCCCCTTCACCGACCGTTCCCCCGCGTTCCCGCCATTGCCCCCCGAGGTCGGTGCCGCGCCAATCGATGGCACGGCTCGAGAGGGCGCTCACAATGAGGACGGGCGCCAGGACTTCACGGACGAGTGCCGCACCCGCCGCGCGCATTCCGAACGATAGGCCGCGGCCCGTCATGAACCATTTCTCGGCCGACAGCCAGGCCGCGGTGTGGAGCAATAGCGCGGCGGCGACCGTCATTGCGTTCGATCCCGAGCAGACGAGGGCGGCGCCGCCGGCGGCGCCGGTCGCGGCCCAGCCGATGGCGGGCTCCCAAAGGACCAGCGGCCAGACCGGCAGACGCAACCGCGTCCGCGCCCACCGGACCTGGCGCCGCCAGACTGCCGACCAGGATCGCACCCCGAGCGGGAGCCGCGGCATCACCTCGCCGAGGCGGGTCGAGAGACCGAGTTCACGCACCGAGCGGACCACCGAATAGTCGTCGGCGATCCAGCGGTTGAAGCCCCGCCAATTGCCGATCCGCTGCAGCGCGTCGCGAGTCAGGATCGTGACGCCGCCCGAGGCGACGGCCAACCCCAGCCGATCGGCGGCAAACAGGAACTTGGCCTGGTGGCCATCGATGTAGGCACGTTCGATCTCGGCGGCGAAATTGCCTGGCGCATCGGCTGCCTTGAGCGCGAGCACCAAACCGACCCCGGCGGCGAGCGGTGCCGCCGCGCGGGACAATTCGTCCGGACCGAGCCGGATGCCGGCGTCGCACAGTGCCACAATGTCCCGGCTGGCCGCTTCGAGTCCCTTCCGGACGTTGTTCATCTTGGGGTTGAAGGTCTGGTCGCTGCCGACGAGGATGCGCGCCTCAGGCCAGACGGCTCTGGTCGGTCCTACTGCCCCGTCATCGGAGCGCGCCACGCAGATCAGGACTTCCGCCCCTGCCTCCGCCAATCGGCGCAGGGCCTCGACATAGGCCGCGGAGGCATCCTCGGCGCCAGCCATTGGCGCCACGATGCTGAACTCGCGCATCTGGCGCCGGATCGGGGGGAGAGGCCGGGGTGCCCGGCCCAGCGCAGCACTGGCCCACTGGATCGCCGAGCCGAGCGACCACCAGCCGAAGCCGAGCCATGCCAGGACGCCCGGCTCCATGCGGCCCTACTCGCCCGCAGCGACCTGCTTGGCGTTCCCGGAGGAGAAGCGCTGGACGTCGTCCTTCTCGACCAGCAGGGCGCGATGGTAGGAGCGGATGACATCGTTGGGGTCGCCCTGCTCGCGGATGCGTCCCTCCTCGATCCAGATCGCGCGCGTGCACAGCCGGCGGACCTCGGCCATCGAGTGGGACACGAAGAGCAAGGTGCCCGTCTTGCGGAAATTGTCGATCCAGTCCAGGCACTTGCGCTGGAACGCGGCATCGCCGACCGACAGCGCCTCGTCGACGACCAGGATATCGGCCTCGACATGGGCGCAGATCGAGAAGGCCAGGCGCGTGCGCATGCCCATCGAATAGTGCTTCACCGGCTGGTCCATGTACTCGCCGATGCCGGCGAATTCGGCGATCGAATCGAACTTGCGCAGGACCTCGCTGCGCTTGAGCCCCAGCACCGCCCCGCCGATCAGAACGTTCTCGCGGCCCGAGAGCTCCATGTCGAAGGTCGAGCCCAGCGCCAGCACGGGCGCAATGCGACCGTTGACCCGGAGTTCGCCATGGCTTGGCAGGGTCATGCCACAGACGACCTGCAGCAAGGTGGACTTGCCGCAGCCGTTACGGCCGAGAATGCCGATGCTCTCGCCCTTCTTCACCTCGAGGCTGATGTCGCGCAGAACCCAGAACGGCTTGAAGTAGGCCTTCCACCAGCCGAACAGAACCTGTTTCAGCCAGTCGTTGCGATGGGCGTAGAGCTGGAAGGCCTTGCCGAGGTTTTTCGCCTCGACGACGACCTCAGAGGACGTCGACGATGACATTCCGATACCTGTCGAAGAACCAGTAGCCGAAATAGAAGCTGAACAGCGAAATGAACAATGTCCAGCCGTAGAGGATCATGTTGGGCAATCTGCCCCCGAGCACCAGGTCACGCAGAATCTCGACAAAGCAAACCAGCGCATTGCCATACATCCAGAAATCGTAGGGCGGCGGCACCATCGACGGCAGATAGAAGATCGGCGTCGCAAACATGAAAAGAGGCACGATCGTGATCATCAGATAGCCGGCATCGCGCGTGAACGCTCCGAGAGCCGCCAGGAACCATGACATGCCGATCAAGAACGCCATGAACGGGATGAAAATGAACGGCAGCAACAGCACCGTCACGGGCAGCTCGCCAATCACCGCCAGCTGGAACAGCAGCATCACCCCCAAGGAGATCAGCGTGTAGGCCGTGGCGCGCAGCGTCGAGATCACCGCCAGCATGTCGCTGGGAAAGATCGTCTGCTTGATGAAATGGGTGTACTCGTGCAGCAGCATCGGTGCACGGAATGCCATCTCCGAGAAGAAATTGAAGATGATGAGGCCGCCGAAGATGAACAGGGCGTAACCGGCCTGGCTCTTCGCCAGATTCTCGGGCAGCGGCAGAGTGAGGGCCGTGCTGAACACCAAGGAATAGACGGCGATCATCAGCAGGGGGGCGATGATCGCCCAGATCCACCCGGCGATCGACCCCTTGAAGCGCTCGCGCACCTCTCGCCGCAGGATCGCCGCGATCAGGTCGCGGTGATGCATCATGCGGACGAACGGCTTCGCGATGAAGCTGGTGAGGCGCTCGATCGGACCGAGATGCTCGACCACGATCTGCTTGCCGTTGACGACTTTCACCGACGGCATGAGCCGTTCTTCTCCTTGGGTCCAGTGGTGAGCCCGGTAGGGATTGAACCTACGACCACCTGATTAAAAGTCAGATGCTCTACCGCTGAGCTACGGGCTCTTTCCGGTTCCGCGCCGCGGGCTTCTTCGCCGCGCGGCGCCCATATAAAGTGTGGTTGCCCGACGGTCAACGCGACCTCTGCGGGCGTCACGCCTTCCCGAACTTGGCCTTCAGGCGCTGGAATACCTTCTTCGACACGAATTGCGAGGTGTCCCCGCCCAGCCGGGCGATGTCCTTCACCAGGGACGAGGCGATGAACTGGTGCCGGTCGGACGCCATCAGGAAGATGGTCTCGATCGCAGGCTCCATGCGGGCGTTCATATTGGCCATCTGGATCTCGTACTCGAAGTCCGAAACCGCCCGCAGCCCGCGAATGATGACCGAAGCGTTCACGTCGCGCGCAAAGTGAATCAGCAACCCCTCGAACGGCACCACCGTGATGCGATCGCGGTCCGCCTGTGGAAACTCCGCGATATCCTCGTTGATGATTTCGATCCGTTCCTCGAGCGAGAACAGCGGTCCCTTGCCCACGTTGATGTGCGGGCCGATCACCAGCCGATCCACGAGGCGCAGCGACCGCCGAACGACTTCCATGTGCCCGCTCGTGATCGGATCGAACGTGCCCGGATAAACCCCGGTGCGTTCTGCGGCCATGTCTCCCCCTTGTACGCAGACTGCGACGGCGAAGTCTTAGCGACACGACCGATCCTTATCCACCGTTTGTTTCGGAACTGGAGTCCTGCTCCGTTCCCGTATTCGGCTCCGCCTGAAGGTCGCCGCTTCCGCCGTTCCCGGCATCGTCGTCGCCGATCCGAACCGCCGTAACGACGCGCTCGCCCTCGCTCACGTTGACGATGCGGACACCGCGCGTGGCGCGCCCGGCGATCCGGATTCCATCCACCGGACAGCGGATGAGCGTGCCGGCGTCGGTCACGAGCATGATCTCGTCGCTGTCGAGGACCGGCAGCGCCGCCACGATTTCGCCGCCTTTCGCCAGGCTCATCAGCTCGACGCCCTTGCCGCCGCGACCGGTCACCCGGTACTCGTAGGCCGAGGTTCGCTTGCCGAAGCCGGACGAGGCCACGGTGAGGACGAACTCCTCCTTCGTCCGCAATTCGGCGAACCGCTCGGCCGACAGGGTATGGGCGGCCGATGCCGCCTCCTCGCCCCCGGCGGATTCATCCTCCACGGTCTCCACGACCGATTCGCCGCCCTCCGTGGCGTTCTCGGCCTGGCGCAGCGCCCGCGACTGCCGCAGGTAGGCGTCGCGGTCTTCCGTCGGAATGCCCTTGCCGCCATCGACCAGCGACATCGAGATCACCTCGTCGCCCTCGGCCAGGGCGATGCCGCGCACGCCGGTCGAGTTGCGGCTGGCGAAGACGCGCACCGTCGAGACCGGGAAGCGCATGGCGCGACCCTGACGTGTCGCCAGCAGCACGTCCTGCTCCTCGGTGCAGACGCCGACGCCGATCAGGCGGTCGCCAGCATCTTCACCTTCGAACTTCATGGCGATCTTGCCGCCCTGGTTGACGCTGGTGAAATCGCTCAGCTCGTTGCGGCGGACGCCGCCGCGCGCCGTCGCGAACATGACGTTGAGCGTCGCCCAGCTCGATTCGTCCTCCGGCATCGGCATCACGGCGCTGATCGTCTCGCCCTCGCTCAGCGGCAGCAGGTTGACGAACGCCTTGCCGCGCGCCTGAGGCGCTCCGAGCGGAAGCCGCCACACCTTGAGCTTGTAGACGATGCCGCGACTGGAGAAGAACAACACCGGCGTATGCGTGTTGGCCACGAACAGGCTCGACACGAAATCGTCCTCGCGCGTCGCCATGCCGGAACGGCCCTTGCCACCGCGGCGCTGCGCCCGATAGGCCGACACTGGCACCCGCTTGACGTAGCCGCCATGCGTGACCGTCACGACCATGTCCTCGCGCTGGATCAGGTCCTCGACGTCCTGCTCGAACTCGTTGTCGACGATCTGGGTCCGCCGCGGCGTGGCGAACTTGTCCTTGATCTCGCGCAGCTCCTCGCCCATCAGCGCGAACAGCTTGCCCCGGTCACCCAGCAGTTCGAGATACCCCTCGATCAGCTTGGCGACCTCGGTCAGCTCCTCGGCGATCTTGTCGCGTTCCAACCCGGTCAGGCGCTGCAGGCGCAGCTCGAGGATCGCGCGGGCCTGGGCCTCGGAGAGCCGGTAGGTTCCCTCGGCCGACACCTCGCGGCCCGGCTCGGCGATCAGGTCGATCAACGGCTTCACGTCGGCCGCCGGCCAGTCCTTCGCCATCAACCGCTCGCGCGCCACGTTCGGATCGGGCGACGTGCGGATCATCGCAATCACCTCGTCGATGTTGGCGACGGCAATCGCCAGACCGACCAACACATGGGCTCGGTCGCGCGCGTGGTTGAGCTCGAAGCGGGTGCGCCGGGTGATCACCTCGGCACGGAACCGGATGAAGGCCTCGAGCAGTTCCTTGAGGCTCATCAGCTTCGGGCGGCCGCCATCGAGCGCCAGCGCGTTGACGCTGAACGTCGTCTGGAGCGGCGTGAAGCGATAGAGCTGGTTGAGCACGATGTCGGCCATCGCGTCGCGCTTCAGGTCGATGACCAGCCGGACGCCGTCCTTGTCGCTCTCGTCGCGGATCTCGGAGATGCCCTCGACCTTCTTGTCGCGCACCACCTCGGCGATGCGCTCGTGCAGGCGGGCCTTGTTCTCCTGATAGGGAATCTCGGTAACGACGATCGATTCGCGGCCGCCGGATTTCTGCTCGACCGACGTCTTGGCCCGCATCACCAGCGAGCCGCGGCCGAGTTCGAACGCGGCGCGGATGCCGTTGCGCCCGAGGATGATGCCGCCGGTCGGAAAGTCCGGACCGGGCACGTATTCCGTCAGCTGCGGCACGGTCAGTTCCGGATTGGCGATCAACGCGAGGCAGGCATCGATCAGCTCACCCAGGTTGTGCGGCGGGATGTTGGTCGCCATGCCGACCGCAATGCCGCCGGCACCGTTGGCCAGCAGATTGGGATAGGCGGCCGGCAACACCGTCGGCTCGCTCTCGCGCTCGTCGTAGTTCGGCTGGAACTCGACCGTGTCCTTGTTGATGTCGTCGAGCAGCGTCTCGGCCACCGTGGCGAGCCGCGCCTCGGTGTATCGCATCGCCGCCGGCGGATCGCCGTCCATCGAGCCGAAATTGCCTTGCCCCGAGATCAGCGGCAGGCGCATCGAGAAGTCCTGCGCCATGCGCACCATGGCGTCGTAGATCGCGCTGTCGCCGTGCGGGTGATACTTGCCCATCACGTCGCCGACGATGCGCGCGGACTTCCGGAAGGGGCGCGTCGAGTCGTAGCCGCCTTCCTTCATCGCGTAGAGGATGCGGCGTTGCACGGGCTTCAGGCCATCGCGCGCATCGGGCAGCGCCCGCGACACGATCACGCTCATGGCGTAATCGAGATAGGAGCGGCGCATCTCCTCTTCGATGGTGATCGGCGCGATATCGTGCGGGGAAGACGGGGGCGGAGGCGCGTCAGAGGGCGGCGGCGCCGGCGGCAGGGTCGTATCGTCGCTCACGGAGACCTGGGATTTTTCTCGTTCTTGCAGCCCGTCCGGAGACTCCGGCAGGGGTATTTCGCAAACTACCAAACAAGCCCCGGAAGACCAACAGAAATCGGCCGCGAGACCGGCCTTTAATGCTTTGATATTATTGAGTAAATTCGCACCGAAAATAGCTCCCGGAAAGGCAGCGAATTGCCCCCAGAAAATGCCCCGTCCTGCCCCACCGTCGCGGTCTTCGACATGGGCGGCGTGCTGATCGACTACAATCCGCGGCACCTCTATCGGAAGCTCATCCCGGAGGAGGCGGAGATGGAGGAATTCCTGTCCAGGGTGACCACCCGCGAGTGGCACATGCAGCAGGACTACGAGGGCGATCCCGCGACCGCCACGCGCGAGTTGCAGGCCCTCCATCCGGGCAAGGAAGCGCTGATTGCGGCCTACTACGACCGGTTCGACGAGATGCTGGACCATGCCTTCCCGGCGATGGCGGCGCTGGTCGAGCGGCTGGGCGATGCCGGCGTACCGCTCTACCTCCTGTCCAACGCACCGGGTTTCCTCGATGCATGGCTGCGCGGCCCGGCGCGGGCGAAGCATCCCTTCGTCGGCCGCTTCCGCGACTTCATCGTGTCCGGGAACGTCCGTTGCTGGAAGCCCGACGCCGCCATCTACCGGCTCGCTTGCCGTACCGGCGGCTTCCGCCCGGAGGAGGCGGTGTTCATCGACGACGTGGTGGCCAACGTGGAGGGAGCGCGCGCCGTCGGCATGAGCGGCATCCATCACCGTTCGGCTGACGAGACGGCGGCCGAACTGCGGGCGCTGGGCTTCCCGGCATGAGCCTGCCGGCGGCCCTGGCAGACCTGCCGCAGCCGCTGTACTTCTTCGATGGCCAGTGTGTCCTGTGCAGCCGGTTCGTCGCCTTCTGCCTGAAGCGCGACCCGGACGGCCATCTCAAGTTCGCCAGCGCCCAGTCGGCGTTGGGGGCACGTGTCCTGCGGGCCCTCGACCTGCCCGACGATACGCTGGATCGGACGATCCTGCTTCTCGACGAGGGCAGGCTCCACACGCGCTCGACCGCGGCGCTGCGGGCGCTGCGCCATTTGCGAGGCCCGTCACGCTGGCTCTATCCGCTGATCCTGATCCCCAAGTTCCTGCGCGACCCGGTCTACGACATCGTGGCGCGCAACCGGATCCGATGGTTCGGCCGCCTCGATTCCTGCCTCGTGCCCACGCCGCAGACACGGGATCGTTTCATCGACCTGTGAGGAAGCCGCGATAGCGCACCAGCCGGCCGATCCCGGGCAGGCCGATCTCGACGTCGAAGCAAAAACGCCCCTGCTCGTCCTGGGTCTCGACCGCCCTGATGACCGGCCAGCAGAAACGCGGCAGCGCCACGCCCGCAAACCGCATCCCCGCCATCACCAGTTCGAGCCGGCCGTCCTTCACGTGTACCGCGAGATCGAAGGCGAAGGGCCCGAACCGTTCGACGATCCAGCCGGCCGGACGGCGCAGCCCGATATATTGCTCGGACCGCATGGCACGGCCGCCGACCCGTCGGATCCAGGTCTCGTGTCCGCCCTCGACGACGAAGTCGACCTCGATCGGCGCGTCCACCGCCTCGGGCGGGAGGGCGAACAGGCGAGCCACCAGGCGCCCCGTGAAAGTGGCCGGTCCCTCGACCGAGCACCGGCCGCTCCACGTACCGCCAGTTCCCTCATGAAGCTGCTGCCCGGCGTCCGACATGGCCTCGTAGGCGCGCCCCAGGACTCGGCGATAGAGCGAGGGACGCAACGACGACGCCCCGGCCTCGCCCCATCCGGAGGCGATGCGCAGCGAGGCCCCGATCCACTCGGCCTCGATCTCGGCCAACGACAGGAGGCCGACGCAGGGCATCGCCCCCCGCTCGCTCACCTGCCCGCGCGCCAGCTTGCGCACCAGCGCCGCGGCGGGCGTGGCGGGGACGAACGGGCCATCGCCACCCTCGGCCACCAGCGACCAGCTGCGCGTACCGGCGGCGCCCTGGAGATCGATGCGCAGTCCGCCTTTGTCGGTTCCGAAACCGCGCAGCCGGTCGGCGATCCAGGCTAGCGGCGTCGCCGCCGGCGCGAGCGAGCGGAGCACGCCCAAGCGAACCGGCAGGGCCAGCATCCAAAGGCCGAGGTGGAGGACGGTGAGTTCCAGCCCTGCGCCGGCATAGGTCTCGCCGACACCGAAACGCTGGCGAAACAGGGCGGGCTCGGGGAGGTCGCAGGAAGCCGCCCAGCGGCGGCCGAGCCCCGGGACCGCGATGCGGCGAAGGCTGCCCCAGACGTGCCGGCCCGGCTGGTCGGGGATGGGCTTGCCGGCGCCAGACAGGATGGCCTCGATGAGCGCGCGGCCGCGCGGCGCATCGTTTCCCGGCACGATGGCGAACGACACACGGTCGACGGAGGTGCCGGCATCGAGGACCCGCTGCAGCACGGCCCCGGTGAGCGCCGGCGCGGTACTGGCGCCCGAGCAGACGAGCACGCCCGCCTCGCGTGCCGCGGCGTCCAAACGGTCGATGCCGCAGACGAAGGCGCGGTCGTCGGACAGGTCGAGATAATGGACGCCGTGGCGGATGCAGGCCTCGGCCACCGCGTAATCCTGGCCCTGGAAGGGCCCCGCCACATGGACGAGTGCGTCGAACTGCTTCGAGGCGAGAACCCGATCGAAGTCGGACCGCCAGTCGAGCGTCAGACCGTCGATTCCCAACTCGACGGACAAGGCGTCGACCCTGGCCGCGTCACGCGCGCCAATCGTCAGATCGATGAGCGGATCGCTCGCCAGCAGCCGGCACAGCCGGCCGCCGAAGACGCCCGTCCCACCCAGGACGAGCGTCCGCATGGGCTAGAACGGGATGTCGTCGTCGAGCTCGGCCTTGCCGCGCGGCGCCGCACGGCCTCCGCCACCGCCTCCACCGCTCGACATGCCGCCGCCGCCGGACATGCCGCCACCGTAGTCGTCGTCCATGCCGCCGCCATCACCGCCGCCGCCGCCACTGCGGCCGTCGAGCATGGTGAGCGAGCCGCCGAACCGCGGAATGACCACTTCGGTGGTGTAGCGTTCCTGGCCGCTCTGGTCGGTCCACTTGCGGGTGGTGAGCTGGCCTTCGAGATAGACCTTGGCGCCCTTCTTCAGGAACTTCTGGGCCACCTCGGCCAGCTTGTCGTTGAAGATCACGACACGATGCCACTCGGTGCGCTCCTTGCGCTCGCCGCTGTTGCGATCCCGCCAGGTCTCCGACGTCGCGATCGACATGTTCACCAGCGAACGGCCGTCCTGCATGGACTTCACTTCGGGATCGCGGCCGAGATTGCCGACCAGAATGACTTTGTTGACGCTGCCCGCCATGGGGGCCTCCTGCGCTTTCCCGGCACCGCGGGACGCGGCACCTACCTCACGCGCGGCAACCTAGCCCCGGCCGCCTGTGGGCAGCCACCAAATTACGGTTGTGGCGTGAGCTTCCCTCATGCGGGCCCTCCGACAATTCATTGGTTGTGCCGGCAAACTCTCCCGTATCTTCCCCGGCCATGAGCAAATCCTTCCACGTTCCCCAGGTTTCGACCGGCCAGGCCTACGCCATGCTGGGCGGCGCGGCGCTGATGATGACCCTCGCCATGGGCATCCGTCAGAATCTCGGCCTCTTCCAGGCACCGGCCTCGAGGGAACTGGGGATCGCGATCTCGGACTTCGCGCTGGCGATCTCCGTCCAGCAGGTCGCCTGGGGCGTGAGCCAGCCGATCGCCGGCATCTTCGCCGACAAGTACGGGACGCGCTGGGTGGCGATGATCGGCAGCGCCCTGTTCATCCTCGGCATCTGGCTGACCGCCACGGCCCAAGGCGTCCTGCCCATCATCCTGGGCGCCGGCGTGCTGATCGGGGTGGCGCTGGCCTGCACGACCTCGGGCATCACCGCCAACATCGCCGCCCGCGTGGTCGAACCCGGCCGGCGGACGCTGGCCTTCGGCATCGTCTCGGCCGCAGGCTCCGTCGGCACCATGGTGACGGCGCCGATCGCCGCCTACCTTCTCAATACCGACGGCTGGCGCGCCGCCGTCTGGGCCTTCGTGATCCTGGCGCTGGCCATGCTGCCGGCCGCCTGGATCGGCA
>CAZPOS010000076.1:0-673 GCA_964588065.1 uncultured Reyranella sp. | reverse complement strand
CAAGCTGCCCAACACCCTGTCGACCGATCGCAACCTCACCCTGATCGGCGCGCTCGGCGAGGCCCGCCGCCACACCGGCTACGTCGTGATGGCGCTGGCCTTCTTCGTGTGCGGCCTGCAGCTCGTCTTCATCACCACCCACCTGCCGACCTATCTCGCCCAGTGCGGTATGGACCCGTCCTACAGCGCCGTGGCGCTGATGCTGATCGGCGGCTTCAACATCCTGAGCTCGTGGCTGTTCGGTTGGCTGGGTGACAAATACCCCAAGCGCCTGCTGCTGGGCGCGATCTACCTGCTGCGCTCGCTGGCGGTGGCGCTGTTCTTCCTGTTTCCGCCGACGCCGCTTTCGGTCGTGCTGTTCGGCGCCGCCATGGGCACGCTCTGGCTGGGCGTCATCCCGCTGGTCAACGGGCTGGTGGTGCAGATCTTCGGCCTGCGTTTCCTGTCGACCCTGACCGGCATCGCCTTCCTCAGCCACCAGGCCGGGTCCTTCCTCGGCGCGTGGGGCGGCGGCTATCTGTTCGACCTGTTGGGCTCCTACGACGTCGCCTGGAAGATCGGCGTGCTGATCGGACTGATCGCGGGCACCGCGCAGCTTCTGATGAACGACCGTCCCACCGCGCGGGTGCTGGCAGCGCAAGCATCGCCAGCGTGACGCAGGGCACTGGCGCCG
>CAZPOS010000075.1:0-20588 GCA_964588065.1 uncultured Reyranella sp. | reverse complement strand
GCAGCGTACGTCCTTGTTGAGATGATTGGGGTCGAGCGTGGTGTGGATCACCGTCTTGCCCTTCGGCATCGAGATGCCGAAGTTGGTCTCGGTGAAGGAGCAGCCGATGCCGAACAGCACGTCGCACTTGTCCAGGAAGTGGCGGACCTGCCGCGGATAGGCACGTCCACCCGAGCCCAGCGACAGCGGATGGGTCTCGTCGAAGCTGCTCTTGCCCTGGAGCGACGTACAGACCGGGATCGCCAGCAGCTCGGCCAGTTCCTTCAGCTCGTCATAGGCCTCGGCCCAGTGCACGCCGTGGCCGGCATAGATGACGGGGCGCTTCGCCTCGACCAGCACCTTGGCGGCTTCCTTCACGGCGGCCGGATCGGGGCCGTAGCGCGTCGGCTTGATCGGCTCATAGGTCAGCGGATCGGGCGCGTCCTCGCCATTGGCTTCGGCCGGGAACTCGATGATGACCGGCGCGCCGCGGCCGTTGCGCAGCAGGCTGAAGGCCCGGCGCATGACGTTCTCGATGTCCTGGCCCGAGGTGATCGGCTCGGCATGCTTGGCGACATGCGCCATGGCGATGGTCGAGTTGAAGTTCGGCGGCACGTGCGCGATGCGGCGCGGATAGCCCGCCGGAATGACCAGCAGCGGCACCGATTCGCCGTAGGCCTGGGCCACGCCGCCATAGGCGTTCTCCGAGCCGGGGCCGCTCTGCATGCAGAACACGCCCATCCTGCGGCCCTTGGTCATGCGCGACATGGCGTCGGCCATGTGCAGGCCGATGCGCTCCTGGCGCACGATGATCGGCCGGATGTCGATCGCGGCGCAGTGCTCGATCAGATGGTTGACGGGATAGGCGAAGAGATACTCGACCCCCTCGCGCTTCAGGATTTCGGCGACGGCCGGGCCGGTCTTCATTCCTCTTCTCCTCCCATTGCCGTCATCCTGAGCGAAGCGAAGGATCCTTCGCTTCGCTCAGGATGACGGGCTGTTGCCCGTCACTTGTTCAGTTCCTTCATCGCGCTGTCCAGACCGCCCAGCGTGAGCGGGAACATGCGGTTGCTGGTCAGCTGCTGCAGCAGCTGGATCGACGGCGTGTAGCTCCAGTGTCGTTCCGGCACCGGGTTCAGCCATGCCATGCTGCGATAGGTGTCGGACACGCGCTGGATCCACACCTGGCCGGCCTCTTCGTTCCAGTGCTCCACCGAGCCGCCGGGATAGGCGATCTCGTAGGGGCTCATCGAGGCGTCGCCGACGAAAAGCACCTTGTAGTCGGGCGGATAGGTGTGGAGCATCTGCGCCGTCGAGAAGGTGTCGACGTGACGGCGGCGATTGTCCTTCCACAGCTTCTCGTAGAGGCAGTTGTGGAAGTAGAAGAATTCGAGGTGCTTGAACTCCGACCGCGCCGCCGAGAACAGCTCCTCGCAGACACGGATATGCGCGTCCATCGAGCCGCCGATGTCGAACAGGATCAGCAGCTTCACCTTGTTGCGCCGTTCCGGCACCATCTTGATGTCGAGGTAGCCGGCGTTGCGCGCCGTCGAGCGGATGGTGTCGGGCATGTCGAGCTCGACCTCGGCGCCCTCGCGCGCGAACTTGCGGAGCCGACGCAGCGCGACCTTGATGTTGCGCGTGCCGATCTCGACCGTGTCGTCGAGGTTCTTGTACTCGCGCTTGTCCCACACCTTCACGGCGCGGCCCTCGCGGCCCTTGTCCTGGCCGATGCGCACGCCCTCGGGATTGAAGCCGTAGGCGCCGAACGGCGAGGTGCCGGCCGTGCCGATCCACTTGCTGCCGCCCTGATGGCGCTTCTGCTGCTCCTCGAGACGCTTCTTCAGCGTCTCCATGAGCTTCTCCCAGCCGCCCATCGATTCGATCTGCTTCTTCTCCTCTTCGGTGAGAAGCTTCTCGGCCAGCTTGCGCAGCCATTCCTCGGGAATCTCGGCGGCGACGCCCTCGGGCGGCAGCGACTCCAGTCCCTTGAAGACCGTGCCGAACACGCGGTCGAACTTGTCGAGGTTGCGCTCGTCCTTCACCAGTGCCGCGCGCGACAGATAGTAGAAGTCGTCGACGCTGTAGTCGGCGACACCCTTGTCCATCGCCTCCATCAGGGCGAGATATTCCTTGATGGAGACCGGCAGCTTGGCGTTACGCAGTTCGAGGAAGAAATTCACGAACATCGCGTTCTCCTCTCCGCAGCGGTTACTGGCGCTGCTCCCGCCGCGCCATGAAGGCCAGACGCTCGAACAGGTGCACGTCCTGCTCGTTCTTCAGCAGCGCGCCGTGCAGCGGCGGGATCAGCTGCTTGGAGTCCTTGGAGCGCAGCGATTCCGGCGACATGTCCTCGACCATCAGGAGCTTCAGCCAGTCGAGCAGCTCGGAGGTCGAGGGCTTCTTCTTGAGACCGGGCACTTCGCGGATGTCGTAGAACACGTTTAGCGCCTCGCGCAGCAGGTTGCGCTGCAGGTCGGGGAAGTGGACGTCGACGATCTGCGTCATCGTCTCGCGATCGGGGAAGCGGATGTAGTGGAAGAAGCAACGGCGCAGGAAGGCGTCCGGGAGTTCCTTCTCGTTGTTCGAGGTGATCATCACGATCGGGCGCTGCTCCGCCTTGATCGTCTGCTGCGTCTCGTAGACGTAGAACTGCATGCGATCGAGTTCGAGCAGCAGGTCGTTCGGGAACTCGATGTCGGCCTTGTCGATCTCGTCGATCAGCAGGATCGGCCGCGTCTCGGCGGTGAAGGCCTCCCACATCTTGCCGCGCTTGATGTAGTTGCCGATGTCCTTCACGCGCTCGTCGCCGAGTTGGCTGTCGCGCAGACGCGAGACCGCGTCGTACTCGTAGAGGCCCTGCTGCGCCTTGGTCGTCGACTTGATGTGCCACTCGATGATCGGGGCGTTGAGCGCCTTGGCGACTTCATGCGCCAAGACCGTCTTGCCGGTGCCGGGCTCGCCCTTGATCAGCAGCGGACGCTGCAGCGCGATGGACGCATTCACCGCCACGCGCAGGTCGTCGCTGGCAACGTAGGAGTCGGTACCGGTAAATTTCATGGTGCAAAATCCAAATTTCACTGTGGTTATCGTCACCCTAGAGGGGTGATTCCGGGCCAGCAAGGCCGCGCGAGCAGGTCAGCCGCCCGCGCGAACAATGAAATAGACCAGAGCGGAACAAGCCAGCAGGACAGACACCGCAAGGCGGCTCGACGCGAAGGTGAGCCGCGGCGCGGGAGCTCCCGGCTCGACCGCCTGGTCGGCCCGCTTGCGGCCGGTGATCATGGCGCCGATCAGATTGTGCCGCTTCCACACGAGGTAGAGCAGGACCGCGGCGACATGGATCGCCACCAGGATGAGCAGGACGTTGATCCACCAGGCGTGGAAATCGGTCGCCCGCTCCACCCACTTGTCGGCGACCTTGAGGGCGAGCGGCCCGTTCACCATGCCGGTGTCGGTGTCGGCCGTGAAAAGACCGGTCACGACCTGGGCCATCACCGCGAAGATCAGGACCAGCACCATGCCGCCGCCCAGCGGATTGTGCCCGACGTCGCGGGGACCCTCCTTGCGGAACATGTGCGAGACATGGGCGAACGCGGCAGCCGGCCCCTTGAGGAAGCTCGAAAAGCGCGCGGTGGTGCTGCCGACGAAGCCCCAGACGAGCCGGAACAGGAGTAGGGTGAGGATGGCGTAGCCGGACCAGAAATGGAGCTGCATCCAGTCGCCGCCGGCCCGTCCACTGAAGTACGAGGTCGCCATCAGGGCGACCAGCAACCAATGGAACAGGCGGACGGGCACGTCCCAGACGAGGATCTTGTCGTTCTTGCCGGCCATCCGTCATCATCTCCTTGCGCGCGCCCGAAAGCGTCGGGTCATTGCGACTGTAGGCAAGCGCCGGGCCGCGACCACTACACGCAGTCGTGATGGAGCTTGTTTAACCTGCCCGTTCGCTTCCGCGGCGGGCTCTGCAACAAATGGTTTCCCGGCGAGGCATAAATTGCCAGTCGGACCAGAAAAAGGGGATGGGTCGATGAGGAAGAGTTTGGTTCTCGCGATGGTCGGCGCGCTCGCCGCCGGCGCGATGGTGGGCGGCGCGACGATCGCGATGGCCCAGGGCGACGTGATCGCGCAGCGCAAGGACAACCGTAAGCAGACCGCCGCAGCGATGCGCGCCATCAAGGCGATCGTCGATGCCAAGGGTCCGACCGCCGGCGCCGTCGAGCAGGCCGCCAAGCTCAAGACGCTCGAAGCATCCTTCATGAAGATGTTCCCGGCGGGTTCCGACAAGGGCGACACGCGCGCTCTGCCGGCGATCTGGACCGACTGGGCGGGCTTCGAAGCGGCCAGCAAGGCGGCCGACGCGGCCTACGACAAGCTCGCGACGGCGGCCGGCTCTGGCAATGCCGAGGCGCTGGCAGCGGCCTTTGCCGATACCGGCAAGACTTGCGGCGCCTGCCATCAGAAGTTCCAGGCGAAGGCCAACTAGGCCCACCTCGCAACGGATACGCGGGCGATGGGTCTCCCGTCGCCCCGTTCCGGCTCAGACTGCCGTCGACACCCGCATAGGACCGGCAAGAGCCTGCTGCACGATCGTTTCGGCCGCGAAACGCCAGGTTCTCGAAGCACGCATCGGCGACAAGCGCTGCCGCTCGCGCAAATTCATCCAGCTGTCGAAGCCAAAGGCGCGATCGAGCGAATCGAGCCCCGCAAGCCGCGCCTCGGGATCGAGCGATTCGAGTTCCGCGGCAAACCAAACGGCAAGTCGCTGCCGCAGGATTGCGCGCAGGCGCGCCACGCCGGTGCCGATGGCCGGGGACAGGCGCCGGACGCGCTCGGCGAAGCTCCACAATGGAAGCCACTCTTCGAAAAGCTGCGCCCGATCGGAAACCAGCAAGGTGATGCGGCTGGCCAAAGGCGCCGCGGGGTCCACCGGCCGCTCGGCGGTGAAGGCCCGGCTGACCGCCAGTTCGAAGGCAGCGGTGTAGAGGTCCGACAGGGCGGGAAAATGCCGGAACAGGATGCGGCTGGGCAAACCAGCGATCATCGCGATGGCACTCGCGGATGGCTCGGTATCCCCCGTCTGTATGAGGTCCAGCGTGGCTTGGATTAGAGATCGTCGAAGACGCTGCCCCTCGATGATGCGCTGATCCTGCACATTGGACACATCGATGGCGAAGCCGACGATTTTCATTGGAACCGATCTGGAATTTCTCGTGCGTGAATTCGAGTCTAGCAGCCACCCCGTCTAGAGTAAGATGCAAAAATGCATATCTAACACAAACACAATCCAGCAAATTCAGTAACTAACGGTGATGTGATAGGCGTTTTTGGGGTGACTGTACCTTCATTCTGTCGGCAATCTTCTTCGATGGAGCTCCCGCAGCAAAACCCTGCGAAGATCCACAAATACGAAAGGCCGATCGCTTGGGGAACGATCGGCCTTCCTATGGACCCGCTTGGGTGTGGGTTGATCGAAGCCCTGGGTGTGTGGGAACGGCTTCGATGAAGCGGCTTGGGGGGCCGCCAGCGGGCTTGGTCTAGAAGCTAGTCTAGCGCAGCGCGCCTTCGGTGGCACTTGCAATAACGCATATCTGACCCCGGACCGATCAAAGAATGCAAAGCGAATTCCGCCATTCCATCATTTCAGCTAATCGAAAAAGGTAACTCAGCCACACACATGTAAGCGCCAAAACGGCTGCCCGGAGACTACCCAGCGCCTGGTTTGACGATCGCAGCGAGAACCGGCCGCAGATATTCCAGAAAGCGGACCGGATCCTCGCTCATCGGGAAGTGACCCAAGCCCGACATGATCGAGCACTGCGCCCCCGGTATGATCGCAGCCACCTCCTCGCTTTCCGCGGGCGAGCAGGAATAGTCGTACTCCCCGGTCAGCAGATACAGCGGGCAGCGCCGGGTATCGATGGCGGCGATGCGTTCGCGCAGATCACCGTCGACCTTGTAGAAATGGAGATCGCCTTTGAACACGCCTGGGCCGCCCTGCATGTAATGCCAAAGGGTTTCCCAGCGATGCTCATTTGGTGCATCGGGTCCGACGAGCCCGGAGACGATGCTGGCACAGACCTCCCCGCCATGCACGTCCGGGTGATGGAGCCACTCGGTATCGTAGTACGGCGCGACATGAGCCGACGCCTGCAGGCCGATCAGGGCCCGAAAACGATCCGCGTGGGTCGCCGCAAGATTGAGGACCACGCGGCCGCCGATCGAACAGCCCATCACGACGGGCCGCTGCAGGGACAGTGCATCGGCGAAGGCCACGACGAACGCCGTGTAGAATTCCCGCGTCAGCCTGTATTCCTCCCGCTCGAAGCCGGCGGGTGGCGAGGACTTGCCGTGCCAGGGCATGTCGAATGTGATGACGCGAAATTGCGCGGCGACCTCCGGATCGTTCAGCACGCCCCGATACTGTCTCCCATCCGCGCCCGCAGTGTGAAGACATATCAAGGGAATGCCGTTGCCCGCCTCCTCGAAGTAGACTCGATACTGGCGGCCTTCGAAATCGAGCGACAGGTAGCGGCCGACGATCGGCTCGATCCGGGCGCTCATTGCGTCGCCCCCGGTCCCGCCTGCGCGGTACGAGGCGCCTCAAGCACCCCTTTGATGTAGAGAAGGTTTGCCATCAGCGGCTGCAGGTCACCCTCGAATTTCATCAGTCCCCGGCGAACCAGCGCAAGCAGGTCGTGATCGCCCGGTGCCGGCCGGGGCTGCCAGAAGCGTTGCCAACTCGCCTCGTCGGCGCGCAGGGCAAATCGCCAGGACGGCATGACGAAGGGGCCGGCCTCCACCCGTTCGATCCGCCCGCGGAGCACGTACACCAGCCAGCTCCGCGGACGGGCCTCCACCAGAAAGGCGCCGGTGAAATGCCGCCCGCGACGAACCAGGGCCGCGTCGCGGTTCACCAGGTCGGCAAGTTGTTCGAGCATCGTCCTCCCTCCAGGGCCCGTTTCGTGTTTCGGCCTCATTTCCATGCTAGATCATTTACCAGTCCGCCAATACCAGCCGTGCTTTCCGGGAGCGTTTCCGTGCAGTTCGTCCGTTCTTTCCGCGCCCTCCTACCCCTCGCCGGGGCCACTCTGCTGCTCGCCGCCGCCGTCCAGCCGGCGACCGCCGGCCTCGAGGAAGCGGTCAAGGCGATCCAGGCAGGCGACGTCGTGACGGCAGAGAAGGAGCTGCAGGTTCTCGTAAAGGAGCGCGATCCACGCGCCCAGTTCGTGCTCGGCCTTTACATTTACGGTAATGCCGAATCGAAGCTCTTCGACATCAACAAGGCAGTCCCCCTGCTGCTCGACGCCTCCGAGCGCGGCTACCTCCCGGCGATGATTCCGCTTGCGGGGGCCTACGCCGAGGGCAAGGGTGTGCCGAAGAGCCTTTTCGAGGCGTACAAGTGGTGCGCTATCGCCGAACGCTGGCACGTTCCCAATGCCAGCCTCGCGCTGGAGCAGGCGGCCCGCGAAATCCCGCCCGCCGAGGCCGAGAAGGCCAAAGCTGCCGCCGAGGCCTACACCTTCAAGACCAAATGATCGCGGCGCGACTGGCGCTTGCCGCGGCCTTGGTGGCCACGAGCGCCGTCGCGCAGGCACAGCAGCCGTCAGACGCTTCCGACGTGGCCCCGTCGCTGCGTCCGGCAGTGGTCGCTTATCGCCAAGGTGACATCGTCACTGCCGAACGGGCTCTACGCTCCCTCGGCTCACCCACGACAGACTCGGAGGCCTGGCTGGGGGCAGTACTGCTCGAGCGCGGCAACAAGCCGGAGGGCCTGCGGCTGATCCAGCGCGCGGCCGATGCGGGCTCCGCCGAGGGTGAGCACCGGCTGGCGTTGATCTACATCACCGGCGACGCCGGCCAGCCGCGCGACGCGACCCGGGCCGCCGAGCTCTTCGCCAAGGCCGCCGCGCAGGGGCATCGCCGCGCACAGCTCAACCTCGGCACGCTCTATTTTCGCGGCCAGGGAGTTGCGCGGGATCTGATTCAGGCGCGCGCCTGGTTAGAGCAGGCCGCCCTGGATGGAGACGTCTACGCCAGCTACGCGCTTGGGCGCGCCCTGTCCGAGAGCGCACCATCGGCCACTGCAGATTCGACGCGCGCCGCCGATCTGTTTCGCCGGGCCGCCGAGAAGGGTCACATGCGCGCCGCCCTGCGTTACGGTCTGGCGCTGGCCGAGGGATCAGGGGTCAAGCAGGACCTAGCCGCCGCTCAGCGCTGGCTGATCCAGGCGCAGCAGAATGGCGTGCCCGAGGCGGCACTGGCCTTGGGCGACATGGCGGTCCGCACGCCGGCGTCACGCGACAAGGCTGCCAACGAAAAGATCCTGAAATCGGCGATCAGCTGGTATCAGGCGGCCGCCTCGGCCGGCGTGCCGTCTGGTCAGTTCAAGCTCGCCAATGCCCATCTTGCCGGCTCCGGCGTTGCGCGCGACCCTGCCCAGGCACAGCTCTGGTATTCCCGAGCAGCCCAGCAGGGGCTGCCGGAAGCACAGCAGGCGCTGGGCGTCATGCTGCTCACGGGTGCTGGCGGCGTGATGGACCCGGTCGAAGCCTTCAAGTGGCTGTACCTCGCCGAGCGCGGCGGGCATCCGGAAGCCCGCGCCGTGCGCGAGAAGGCCGGGGACAAGGTGGCGGATCGCGATCGCAAGCGAGGCGAGGCGCTTGCGCAGACCTTCCAGCCCGCCTTCGAACTGCCGAGCGACGAGAGCCTGCCCCGCCTCGTCCCGGTCCGTCGCTGACGTGGAAGCCCGTGGAGGCCCCGCCGAGCATGACGCGCCAGGCGCGTCCAGACATCACTCTCGCCGTTTGCCGCGGAGCCTGCCGGTTGATGCGTCAGACCGGCCGCTCTGTGCTGCGCGAGCTGCCGCTGCCCGACGGGAGACGCGCCGACATCATGGCGATCACCGGCACCGGTGAACTCACGATCATCGAGGTGAAGTCGTCGATAGACGACTGGCGCGTCGACCAGAAGTGGCCCGAGTACCTCGCCTGGTGCGACCTGCTCTACTTCGCCGTGCCCGTCGACTTTCCGCAGGCGCTGATCGCTGAGGAAGCCGGCCTGATCGTCGCCGACGCCTATGGTGGCGAGATCCTGCGCCATCCCGTCCGCCGCCCGGTCGCGGCGGCGCGACGCAAGGCGCTCCTGGTCGACTGCGCACGCCTCGCCTCCGAGCGCCTTGCACACCTCGAAGATCCCGAGTTCGTCGACTTCGTCTGAGCCTCAGCCGGACATCGGGCGAGCAGCCGCGCGACTGGCCTCGGCCATGCGAATACGGGCATAGGCCATGACCTCGGTCGGCGGCCCGATGCGCTCGACGCGGCCATCCATCACCAGCGCCACGCGGTCGGCGATCGCCAGTGGCGCCAGCCGGTGGGTGATCATGATGACGGTTCGCCCGCGGGTATTGGCCTTGAGCTGTCGAAGGAGCTGTTCCTCGGTCGCGGGATCGAGCGCGCTGGTCGCCTCGTCAAGGATGAGGATACGCGGATTGCGGATCAACGCCCGCGCGATACAGAGGAGTTGGCGTTGGCCCGTCGACAGGCCCTGCCCGCGTTCGCCGAGCACGGTGTCGTAGCCCCGCGGCAGGCGCTGGATGAAATCGTGGGCACCGACGAACTTCGCGACGGCGACGACCCGGCCCGGATCCTTGTCGAGGACCCCCATCGCGATGTTCTCGCGCACCGTGCCGGTGAAGAGTTGGACATCCTGCGGCACCGCCCCGATCTGCGCCCGCAGCTGCGCCGGCGAGATGTGCGCGATGTCCGTGCCGTCGACCAGGACGCGACCATCGGCGGGACTCACCAGTCCCTGCACCAGATTGGCAATTGTGGTCTTGCCCGAACCCGAAGGCCCGACGATGCCGACGATCTCTCCCGCCGCCACCGTGAGATCGGCCTCGCGCAGGATCGGCGCGCCGCGTTCTCGGGCACGGTAAGTCACGCGTTCGAGCGCCACCTCGCCGGTCAGAGCCGGCATCGGCGCGAACTCGCCCGGGGGCGCCTCCGGGGTCTCGCGCATCAGCGCGTCGACTCGCTTGAACGCGGCGCCGACCGCCTGGAGCTGGTGCCAGGCGGTCGCCAGCTGACGCATAGGCTGCAACGCCCGCGCAGCGAGCATGTTGGCGGCGATGAGGGCGCCGATCGTCAGTCGCTGGTCGGCGATCTCCGCGACACCGACCATCACGATGACCAGCGATGCAACGAGTTGCAGCGTTCCGGAAGCACTTGCGGCGATGCTGGCCAGGTAGTTGGCTCGCAGACTGCTGCGGGCCGACTGCTCGACCCGTGTCTGCCAGCGCTTCTCGACCTCGGTCTCCAGTCCCAGGGCCTTGATCGTGGCGGCATTCGCCACCGTCTCCGTCAGTGTCGAACTCTTGGCGGCAAGCGCCTGGAAGTTCTCTTCCGCCAGGCGCCGCTGCGCACGATGGCCGGCAAGCGACACGCCGACCAGCACCGGAATCGCGAGAGCGGTGATGAGGCCCAGTGTCGTGCTGATCACGAAGGCGGCAATGAGGAACAGCGCGACGAAAATCAAATCGATCGCCAGCACCGGGAGTTGCCCGGTCAGGAAGCCACGCAGCACGTCGAGTTGGCGCAGCCGCTCGACGATGAGCCCCGAGGGAGTGCGTTCGAAATGCCGGTAGGGCAAGGCCATCAGGTGATGCAACACTTCGGCGCTCATGAGCGCGTCGAGCCGCGCGCCCGTCTTGGCCGATAGCCATCCGCGCGCAACGCGCAGCCCAAAATCGGCGGCGTAGGCGAGGAGCATGCCCGCACAGAGCATCAACATCACCGATGACAGACCGGCGGGCGGCCGGTGCCCGATCACCAGGTTCACAACCACCATCATGAAGAGCGGCGTCAGGAGAGCCAGCAGGTTGATCGCGAATGACGCCGCGGCGAGCTTGAACACGACAGGGCGGACGCGTGACCAGAGCGGCAAATACCATTGATCGGACGAGCGGGGACCCAACGGCTGGCGCAACAACAGGGCGCGGGCGCCGAGGCTGCCGATGTCGCGTGCGGCGGCCTGCCAGACGCGTCCGACGACGACGTCGAGGATCGTCCAGGCATCGGCGCGTCCCGAGACGACGACATGGACGCGACCGTCGGACGCGAGGAGCGCGAACGGCAACGGCAGCTCGTCGAGCGGACGCGATCCGAGGTCGATCGCCTCGCTCTCGAGGCCGAGCCTCGCGCCCGCGGCCAGGAAGGACGCCTCGTCGAGGCCCGCCGCAGGCACGGCCGTCACGCGACGGACATCGGCTTCACTGACGGGGCGACCCACCTGCTGGGCAATGTAGAGCAGGGCCCTCATCAGGCGATCGATGCGCGGGCGGCCGCCATCGTCCCATACGGACTGCTGCTGGAAGCCTCCGTTTTCGAGGGGAGCCATGCTGAAGGGTACCAGAAACACCCATAAATTCAACGATCTGGGGGCTTCTCCTAATGCAAAGGGCGCGCAACTCGCGTTGCGCGCCCTTGATTCGCGACAATGGGAAGATCTAGCGGGCGCCGAAGGCGCGCTTCAACTCCGCCACCAGATCGGTGCGCTCCCAGGAAAAGCCGCCGTCCTTCTCCGGCTTGCGGCCGAAATGGCCATAGGCGGCCGTGCGCTGGTAGATCGGCTTGTTGAGCTGCAGCGACCGGCGGATGTTGGTCGGACGCAGCGGGAAGAGTTCCGACAGAACCTTCTCGAGCTTGCGCTCGTCCACCTTGCCGGTGCCTTCGGTGTTCACATAGAGCGACATCGGATCGGCGACACCGATCGCATAGGCGACCTGGATCAGGCAGCGGTCGGCAAGACCGGCGGCAACGACGTTCTTGGCAAGGTAGCGCGCGGCATAGGCGGCCGAACGATCGACCTTGGTCGGGTCCTTGCCGGAGAAGGCGCCACCGCCGTGCGGCGCGTAGCCGCCGTAGGTGTCGACGATGATCTTGCGGCCGGTGAGGCCGCAGTCGCCGTCCGGCCCGCCGACGACGAAGTTGCCGGTCGGGTTGACAAAGAAGTCCGACGCCTTCTTCGGCATCCAGCCTTTGGGCAGCGACTTCTCAACGTGACCGGCGATCATCTCGCGGATCATGGCCGAATTGTACTTCTTGCCCTTGGCCGTGGTCTCGCGATGCTGCGTGGACACCACGACCTTGGTGGCCCCCACGGCCTTGCCGTCGACGTAGCGCACCGTGACCTGGCTCTTGGCGTCGGGCTGAAGGTCGCCGAGTTCGCCCGAACGACGGGCCTTGCTCAGCACTTCGAGAATCTTGTGCGAGAAGAAGATCGGGGCCGGCATGAACGAGCCCTTCTCGTATTCCTCGCTGTCGCGGCAGGCGAAGCCGAACATCAGGCCCTGGTCGCCCGCGCCTTCCTGCTCGCCAAGATTGCCGCCCTTCTTCTTGGCATCGACACCCATCGCGATGTCGGGCGACTGGCCGTGCAGCAGCACCTCGACGTCGGCGCCATGGAAGGAGAAGCCGTCCTGGTCGTAGCCGATGTCGCGCACGACATCGCGCGCGATCTCGGTGATCGCCTCGCGGTTCACGACGGTGTGCTTGCCGTACTTCTTCATGTACGGCTCGGAGGCGCGGCCTTCGCCGGCGATCACGATCTTGTTGGTGGTGACCAGCGTCTCGCAGCCGAGGCGCGTGTTGGCGTGGCTGTCGTCGGCGTGACCGAGCTTCACGTCGTTGGCGATGAAGGCGTCCAAGATCGCGTCGGAAATCTGGTCCGCGACCTTGTCCGGATGGCCTTCCGAAACCGACTCACTGGTGAAGATATAGTCCTTGAGCGCCAACGATCCCTCCCAAAGTGCACTGGACTCCGGGCAGGGCGGTTGATGCCGCCAACGTCCGGCTTAGCCTTTGTTTGCGCGGTGGCAAGTCGTCCAAATCCGTCCGCGGCGATCCCGACCATCGGGACCACGGCCCGTTAAAACCTCAAAACCGGGTGGAAAGCAAGCGGATCGCAGGGCGGATTTCCACGATCCACTCCGGCGTCAGCGTCCCTTGCGCGTGGCGACCGTCTCGGCATGGCTTGCCACGCCAACGGCCTTCACCATCTCGAAGATACGCTTGCGCACCTTGCTCTAACGGATCTTGTAGTAGGCCCGGACGAGTTCGAGCGTCTCACGCTTGATCAACGGGTCCTTCTCCTGCTCGAACGGCGTGCCGGCTTCGCCGAATCCCTTGCGTCCGCGTCCGGACATCGGACGCCCGGCCAACGCGTTCGAGGGCATTTCGTCGAAGAAGTAGGACACGGGTACGTCCAGCACCTTGGCGAACTCGAAGAGACGGCTCGAACCGATACGGTTGGATCCGCGTTCGTACTTCTGGATCTGCTGGAAGGTGAGGCCGACCGCCGTCCCAAGCTTTTCCTGGCTCATGCCGAGGAGGGTGCGCCGCTGGCGCATGCGCGCTCCGACATGGACATCTACGGGATGCGATTTCGCCATGGGTTCCCCTGCTCCTTCCCAGCTCAAATCTCAAAGAACGCGCATATCGACCAAACATGGCCGAATGGCGTGCAGCAGCCGCTGCCATGACCTCATGTGCAAAAATGCATATCTACACGCGCAGGCTGCATATTACGTAGCGCCCTCGAAACCTGAATGCAAGCAGGTCGTCTGAGGTTAAGGCTTTGAATTCTCTGTTTTTTCAGAAGATCGAAAGCGCGACATTGCCGCCAGGAGGGCAACCGTAAGCATCAGAAGAGCGATCAGCGTCCCGTCGCCCCATCGACCGTATGGCGTGACCTCGCGCGCGGGCGGAATTACATGATCGATGATCCCCTCCTGTTGCATGTCGAGGGCCGCCAGAACGCGGCCATGGGCATCGATCACCGCCGAAACGCCGGTATTGGCGGCCCGCAGCATCGGCAACCCTTCCTCGACCGCGCGCAGCCGTGCGCTCGCGAGATGCTGATAGGGGCCGCTCGAAAGGCCGAACCACGCGTCGTTGGTCACGTTGAGAAGCCAGCGCGGCCGGGCGCCGGGACCGGTGACGGCGGCCGGGAAGATCACCTCGTAGCAGATGATGGGCGAGAAGGACGGCAGGCGCGGCAGGTCGAGTGTCACCCGCGATTCACCCACCTCGAACGAGCCGCGGCCGATGAAGCCGGCCACCGGAGCAAGCTGCTTATGGAACGGGATGTACTCGCCCAAGGGAACGAGGTGGACCTTGTCGTAGGTCGCGACGATCTCGCCGGCGCCGTCGATCACCAGCAGCGAATTCCAGACGCCGTCCTCGCGTTTGCGGGTCCCGCGCGCCGCCCCGGTCAAGAGGTAGCCCCCCGGAGGAACCGCCGTGGCCATGTATTCGAGCGCCGCCGAACCCGGTTCGACAATGAAGGGCGGCGCCGTCTCGGGCCAGATCACCGCCGCGAGCCGATCGAAGCCGTCGCGACGACTCATCTCGACCAGTTTGGCCATGTGCTGCGCGCGCAACTCCGGCCGCCATTTTTCGGCCTGCAGGGTGTTGGGCTGGACGATCCGCACCAGCGGCCCGCTCGGGGCGTCGATCGGCGCCATCGCGGCCTGGCCGGCGAAGCCCGCGGCACCCACGATGATAAGGGCCACGACCGAAGCCCGCCAGCCTCCCGCCGGAGCGGACAGGACCATGAAGGTCAGCAGGCCGAGGCCGTAGACGCCGAACAGGGCTGCACCCTGCAGAAGGGGCGTGGCGAAGGCCCAGACGTGGCCCAGCGGATTCCACGCGTAGCCGGTGAAAACATGGCCGCGCAGCCACTCCGCGATCGTCCAGGCGATGGCGAGCAGGAGCAGACGGGAATAGCGGCCGCCCGAAGAGGGCCAGCGCCGGGTGACCCATTTCGCCGCCCCCGCGGCCATACCCGGGAAGAAGCCCAGCAGCGCGGCCAATCCGACCACGATCGGCGGACCGAGCAGCGCGAAGTCCGCGGGCGGAACGAAGAACGCCTCGACGATCCAGTAGGACCCGACGGCGAAATGGCCGGTTCCCCACGCCCATCCCCGTAGCAGGGCACTCTTCGGCCCAGGCGCCGTATCCCAGAGCCAGACGAAGGCCACGATGCCCAGGACAGCCAACGGCAGCCAGTACAGCGGCGGCATGGCGAGCGCGGCGAGCGCGCCGGCCAGAAAGGCGACGCCCGCGGCGCGCCAGCTCGTGAGGGTCATCGCATCGATTGTTATTTGGCGGCGGGCTCGGCCGTCGGCGCCCGCACCCGCAGGCGGCGAATCCGTCTTGGATCGACGTCGAGAATCTCGAACTCGATGCCCGACGGGTGGCGGACCACCTCGCCGCGCTCGGGTATGCGCCCGAGCAGGGAGAAGATCAGACCGCCCACCGTGTCGATTTCCCGCCGCTCGTCTTCCGACAGGACCTTGCCGATCTCCGCCTCGAGCAGTTCGATCGGCGTTCGACCATTGACGTCGATCGTGCCGTCGACGCGACGGGCGACGGTCGGGGTCTGCGCGACGTCGTGCTCGTCCTCGATCTCGCCCACGATCTCCTCGACGAGATCCTCGATGGTGAGCAGCCCGTCGGTGCCGCCGAATTCGTCGACCACGAGTGCCATGTGGGTGCGCGACCGCCGCATGTCGAGCAGCATGTCCAGGACCGGCAGGGTCGGCGCCACGAACACGACACGCCGCAGGATGTCGCGGAGATTGAACTTCTTGGAGGTGCCCCAGTAGGCCAGCACATCCTTGATGTGGATCATGCCGATCACGTCGTCGAGCGACTCGCGGTAGATCGGATAGCGCGAATGCGCCTCGGCCTGGATCAGCCGCACCACCTCATCGAGCGGCGTATCGGCGGCGATGCCGACGATGTCGACCCGGGGCACCATGACGTCGGCGACGGTCTTGTCGCGCAGCTTCAGGATGTTGGCGAGCAGGACCCGCTGGTCCTCGCTGATCGGGGTGTCGCTCTCGGGCGTCTCCTCGATCAGCTCCTCGATTGCCTCCCGGACCGCCTCGTTCTTCTCCCGACGGCGCAACCGCCGCAGGATGGCGCGCAGCAGCCCGCCGCTCGGAGGGACATCGGGAACCGGCGACGTCACCGGGGTGGCGAGAAGCTCAGTCGACGAAGCCGGGCTGAAGCCCGGCCTGGTACTGTGCGCTGTGGAGTCAGGCATGGCCCGTAAGATAGGCTATCGGCCCCGCGTTGCAATCCATGGAAGTTCCCTATGCGTTCCTGCAGGCTGCCATCCGGAGCGGAAATGCCGGTCCTCGGCCTCGGTACCTGGCGCATGGGCGAGAGCGCCCGCCGGCGCCTCGAGGAACTCGACGCCCTGAAATACGGACTCGATCTCGGTTATCCGATGATCGACACGGCGGAGATGTACGGCGAAGGCGGTGCCGAGGAGATCGTGGGCGACGTGCTGGCCGGTCGCGGCGCCCGACCGTTCATCGTGAGCAAGGTCTACCCGCACAACGCCTCGCGCGCCGGCACGATGGCCGCCTGCGAGCGCAGCCTGAAACGCCTGCGCCTGGAGCGGATCGATCTCTACCTGCTGCACTGGCGGGGCGGAACCCGCATCGAGGATACGTTCGAGGCGTTTCACAGGCTGAAAGATGCCGGGAAGATCGGCGATTTCGGCGTAAGCAACTTCGACCTCGACGACATGGAAGACGCCGCCCGAGTGGACCACGGCCTGACTGCCACCAACCAGGTCCTGTACTGCCTCTCGCGGCGCGGGCCAGAGTTCGATCTGCTGCCCTGGATGCGCAAGCACGCGATCCCTCTGATGGCCTATTCGCCGCTCGACCAGGGCGCGCTCCTGCGCAAGGCGCCGCTCCGGAAGATTGCGGATGAAGTGGGCTGCACGCCCGCCCAGCTGGCTCTGGCCTGGCTGTTCGCGCAGACGGGGGTCGTCACGATCCCGAAATCGGCGAGCCGCGACCGCGTGAAGGAGAATTTCGCGGCCCTTGACGTGAAGCTGACGCCGGAGCTCCTGGCCGAGCTCGATCGCGCCTTCCCGCCACCCCGAACGAAGCAGCCGCTCGAGATGCTGTGAAAAGCTGGCCAGCCCACCCTGGGAGATCAGCGGCTCGGGAGGCAGATGGCTGGCGGGCAGGTCGCTGGCTGGACGATCTCAATATCTGGATTGATCCGCTGAAGACCGGATTGGGGGTCGGTTACGATCTGCGTCGGTGCGTATCCCTGACCGATCTTGAGTGTGTAACCGTCGACATCGGTCTGAAGGGGCAACAACTCTCCCCCTCTCAGAGTTTGGGTGGCCGGTGCGATCTTCTGCAGAAGGGCCTTGCCGTCGAGCGGCTCCCACGCGAGCGTGTACTGGCCCGGCGCCACATCGAAGACCATCGCCTCGCCCGGATTCATCGAGCCGATCCGAACTTCGTTCACCGAAAGCCGAATCGAATAGTTCCGGGGTCGATAGGCCCCACTGCCATCGATCCTTCCACCGTTGAAGACGAGCAGTCTGGCTCGGTCCGCAGGCGGCTTTTCAAGATTGAGCGCCGCCTTCGTCGTCAGCGGGCTCGCAGGCGAAGATGGTAGACTGCGAAATGGATCGCTGCAGCCGGAAATCGCCAGGCACCCCCCGAGCACGACGAGCGCAAAACCCGCACGCAACACGGGCCGCTGACATTTCTTCATCTTCCCGCCCCGAGCGGCTATAGGCAGAGCGATGGCGGACATTCGGACGGCCGGACGACCATGATATCCGGTGCGATACCGAGGCGCTTTCCACCGCTGTCTTTCGACGAAGTCTGATAGTTGCGAATGTCCCTGCTGATGGGCTTCATCTGGTAGCGCTTGTCGACGATCAGATCGCTATCGTACCAAGTGCTGAGCAACAGCAGGCCGCCGCCGTTGAGATTGCGGATGCTGGGCTCGGATCTCTTCAAAGACTCGGGCCCCTGCTTGTACTCGATCCATCGGAACGAGTATTGGCCAGGCGCGAGATCGAAAACCATCGCTTCCAGGCCATTGAGCGTGCCGATCTTCGTGTCGTTTACGTAGATGTCGCCGGCTTTGTAATGCGGCCCGATATAGGCGCCAGCAGCACCGGCGTAACGCCAGTTGTCGCCACTGAAGATGATGACGCGGGCCCTATCGGCCGGCGGAGGTTGCAGCGCAGTCGCCGCCGCCGTCAAAGTCGCGTCAGCGGGGACCGGCTGCACGCTCTTGGCGGGTGGCCCGCAAGCAGCGATCAGGAAGGGGGCCGCGAGGGCAGCAAGCAGTTTCCCCAAGTTTGCCAACCGACAAGCAAGCGACGATCGATCAATCGAACCCAACGACAACCCACGCATATCCTGCCTTCGCACATGTGATGCGTGCACTATCACAAATGCAATTTTCAATGGCAACAACTAGAGGTAGGGATCGGCGATCCCGAGTTTCGCCAGGATGCGACGTTCGAGCGCCTCCATGCGCTCGGCGTCCGCCTCGCCTGTTTCGTGATCGTACCCCAGCAGATGCAGGGTGCCGTGCACCACCAGATGGGTGAAATGGTCGGCCGGTGACTTGCGCTGTTCGCGCGCCTCGCGCCACACGGTCTGGCGCGCCAGCACCATGTCGCCCAGGAACTCGCGCTCGCCGGACGGATAGGACAGCACGTTCGTGGGCTTGTCCTTGTGGCGGTCGCGCGCGTTGAGGGCGCGCACCCCCCTGTCATCGTCCAGCGCCACGTTGAGCGAGCGGCGGCCGCGGCGACGCGCGCCGGCGAAGGCGGCCCGGGCTGCCCGCCGGGCCAGCCGTTCCGCTTGCGGCAACGCCTCGATCCAACGCTCGTCGAGCACGACGACCGTGCATCGAAGCGCCGCCTCAGCCTTTGGTTTTCTTGTCGCGGGCATCGTAGGCGTTGACGATGCGCGTCACGAGGTCGTGGCGCACGACGTCCTGCGCGGTGAGCCGCACGAAGCGCACCCCTTCGACATCAGCCAGCGTCTCGACCGCATCGTTCAATCCCGACTTCTGGTTGTTCGGCAGGTCGGTCTGGCTGGGATCGCCGGTGATGACCATGCGCGAGCCTTCGCCGAGGCGCGTGAGGAACATGCGCATCTGCATCGGCGTGGTGTTCTGCGCCTCGTCGAGGATGACGTAACAGTGGGCGAGCGTGCGGCCGCGCATGAAGGCAAGCGGCGCGATCTCGATCTCGCCGGACTCCATGCGATGCGCGATCTGCTCGGCCGGGATCATGTCGTGCAGCGCGTCGTATAGCGGCCTGAGATACGGGTCGATCTTCTCCTTCATGTCGCCGGGCAGGAAGCCCAGACGTTCGCCGGCCTCGACGGCCGGACGCGACAGCACGATGCGCTCGACCTTGCCGGCCAGCAACAGCATCACGCCCATGGCGACCGCGAGATAGGTCTTGCCGCTGCCGGCGGGACCCAGCGCGAACACCATGTCGCGCTCGCGCAGCGCCGTCAGATAGCCGCGCTGGCCGGGCGTGCGCGCCTGTATCGTCCGCTTGCGTGTACGGATGCTTTCGGCATCGCCGCCCTCGACGCCGCTGCGCGCGAAGCGCACGGCCGCATCGATGTCGGCGCCCTCGATCGTGAGGCCGCGCTTCAGACGCTCGTAAAGGCCCGCGATTGCCTTCTGGGCGACGGCCGCATCGTCGGGCGTTCCCGAGATGGCGAGCTGGTTGCCGCGCGCGCTCAGCTGGACGTTGGCGAGCTGCTCGATGCGCACGAGATGGCGGTCGTGATTGCCGTACAGCACGGCGAGCAGCGCGTTGTCGTCGAAGGTCATGCGCCGGACGTCGGCGGCGCGCATCCCGGCGACGGGGTCGCTCACGCGGCGGCCTCGTAGGGGCCGACGACGATTTCGCCGAGAAGGCTGTTGGCGTAGCCCTCGATCAGGCGGACGTCGACGATCCGGCCGAAGAGTCTGGAATGGCCCTGGGCGTAGACCGACTGCAGCCACGGAGTCTTGCCCATGATCTGGCCGGGCTTGCGGCCCGCCTCTGCGAAAAGCACCGGCACCACACTGCCGGCCTTCGATTCGTTGAAGTCGCGCGCCTGCTTGCCGACAAGGGCCTGGAGCGCCGCCAGCCGCGCCACCTTCACGTTCTCGGGCACCTGGTCGACCAAGGCGGCCCCCGGCGTGCCGGGCCGGCGGCTGTAGCGGAACGCGTAGGCGGAGGCGAAACCCACCTCTTCGATCAGCCGCATTGTGTCGTCGAAATCGGCATCGCTTTCCCCCGGAAAGCCTACGATGAAATCGGACGACAACGCGAGGTCGGCACGGGCGTTGCGCAACCGGTCGACGATGCGCCGGTAGAGATCGCGATCGTGGCGACGGTTCATCGCTTCGAGAATGCGGTTCGATCCCGACTGCACCGGTAGATGCAGGTAGGGCATGAGCTGCGGCACGTCACCATGCGCGGCGATCAGGTCGCCGTCCATGTCGCGCGGATGGGAGGTCGTGTAGCGCAGCCGTGCCAGCCCCGGGATCTCGCCGACCGCCCGCAGCAGGCGCGCCAGCGACCAGGTCGAGCCGTCGGGCCCTTCGCCATGATACGCGTTGACGTTCTGGCCAAGCAGCGTGAGTTCGAGGGCACCCCCTTCGACCAGCTGACGCGCTTCGGCGAGGACGGCGGCAACCGGCCGCGAATACTCGATGCCGCGCGTATAGGGCACGACGCAGAAGGTGCAGAACTTGTCG
>CAZPOS010000074.1:20417-20673 GCA_964588065.1 uncultured Reyranella sp. | reverse complement strand
CAAGATCACTCTGCCGATGATGATGAACGGCGTTGTCTCCGGAGCCATCCTGAGCTGGGTCTCCATCATTACCGAACTGTCAACGGCCATCTATCTGTATACCAACAAGTCGATGACGATGACCGTGGCTATCTATGTCTTCGTCTCCCGCGGCAGCGACGGCTATGCTGCCGCCATGGCCTCTATTCTGACGCTGACGACGATTATTTCCCTGCTTGTCTATAATGCGATTGCCAAAAAGTCGAATACCAATATG
>CAZPOS010000074.1:0-20407 GCA_964588065.1 uncultured Reyranella sp. | reverse complement strand
ACGATGAATTCAAACCTGAAGAACATCATTTCAGCGCTGGCTGTTGTCGTATTCTGCATTGCCGCCTACTTCAGCTGGAAGGTTTCCAATATCCGGTTTGTCTATCTGGTTATTCTGTGCCTGTTTGAAATAGTGCTCAGCATTGCCTATATGCTGTTTAACCGGAATAAATTAACCAAAAGCCAGGCCAAAGCCGAACTGTTCGGCATTGCGGCTTATACCCTTATCGCCATCATTATTACAATTCTCTATATTATCTGATCATAAGGGGACAGCGCCGCAGGGGGCTGTCCCTTATTGCGGCTTTGTAGACCGGCTGTGGCCGCAGTCTGCTGTCAATAACCCGTAAAGGAGACTGTCATGCGTGTAACCGCCATTGATTTTGAAACCGCCAACAGCGACTGTCACAGCGCCTGCTCTATCGGCTACTGCACCATGGACACGGGTGAGCTGACGGTTCAGGGCGAACTGCTGATCAAGCCGGCCGGCCTGTTCGGACAGACCAAATGAACGCGCAACGCCTCCTCATCGCCGTCCTGGCCGTCCTCGCGCTGGCCGCGCCCTGGTTCGCCTATCCGGTGTTCCTGATGACCGCGCTGTGCTTCGCGCTGTTCGCCTGCGCCTTCAACCTGCTGCTGGGCTATGTCGGCCTGATGAGCTTCGGCCACGCCATGTTCTTCGGCACGGCGGGCTACTTCTTCGGCCATGTCGTGAAGGCCTGGGACATGCCGCCCGAACTGGGTCTGCTGGCCGGGGTCTGCGGCGCGGCGCTGGTCGGGCTGGTGACGGGCGCGCTGGCGATCCGCCGCCAGGGCATCTACTTCGCCATGATCACGCTCGCCTTCGCGCAGATGATCTACTTCTTCTGCGTCCAGGCGCCGTTCACCCACGGCGAGGACGGGCTGCAGGGCATTCCGCGCAAGGCGCTGCTGGGCGGACTCATTCCGACCAAGGACGACCGGGTCCTCTACTACGTCGTGCTGGCGATCTTCGTGTTCGGCTACTGCGCCATCTACCGCATCATCCACTCGCCGTTCGGCCAGGTGCTGAAGGCGATCCGCGACAACGAACAGCGCGCCCAGTCGCTGGGCTACGAGGCCGACCGCTACAAGCTGCTGGCCTTCGTGCTGTCGGCGGCGCTGGCGGGACTCGCCGGCTCGACCAAGGCGATGGTGCTGCAGTTCGCCACCCTGACGGACGTCAGCGCGGCCATGTCGGGCGAGGTCGTGCTGATGGCGCTGGTCGGCGGCCTGGGGACGATCGTCGGGCCGGTGGTCGGCGCCTTCATCATCATCACAATGCAGAACTACCTCGCGGCGACGGGCGAATTCGTGCTGGTGATCCAGGGTGCGATCTTCGTGGTCATCGTGCTCGCCTTCCGCAAAGGCGTGGTCGGCGAGCTCGCGGAATGGTGGAAGCGGCGACAGGCCCGCTGAGCGACGGGCGGGACTTGCCCGCCGCCGCCATTCGCGCGAAGAACGAGCCCGTATCCAGGGGGAAACCGCCGACATGACCGAGCTTTCCGAAGACCAGCTGTTCGCCGAGCTGCGCAAGATCGACACGCCGACCATCACCAACGTGGTCGCGACCTATCCGAAGAATCCCCTCTGCCTCGGCCTCTACAATCCCTGGACCGAGAACTGGTACACGGATACGTCGATCCGCTGCATCTACCCCGAAATGGGCGCCATCATCGGCTACGCCGTGACCTGCGTGTACGGCCTGCCCGATCCGAACTTCGCCGGCCGGCTCAGCTTCATGGACGTGGTCGACGCGCTCGACGCCATGAAGAAGCCGACCATCCTGGTCATCCAGCAGAAGTGGCCGCCCGAGCTGATGAACAAGGCGGGCCTCGCCGGCGAGATGATGGCGACCTCGATGCAGGCCGTGGGCTGTGTCGGCCTGTTGTCGAACGGCCCGTCGCGCGACGTCGACGCGATCCGCCGCATGAAGTTCCAGATGCTGCTGGGCGGCGTCACCGCCGGCCATGGCGAGATGGCGGTGCAATCGGTGAACGCGCCGGTGTCGGTCGGCGGCATGGACGTGGCGCCGGGTGAGCTGATCCACATGGACGAGAACGGCGCGGTCAAGTTCCCCGCCCAGCATGCCCGGGCGGTCCTGAAGAATGCCCAGGCGATGCTGGCCGACGAGGCCGACAAGCTCGAGAAGATGCGCAAGGCCAAGTCCGCGGCCGAGATCCGGGCGATCAATTCAGGCGGGACCTACGGCGCCAAGAAGGGATAGAGGCCCCCGATGACGGAGGTCGCCGCCCAATCACGGCCCGTCCGCTGGGGCCTGGCGGCCAAGCTGTTCGCGATCCTGCTGCTGCTGGGCGCGGTCGCGGTCATGATCACCGGGGTCCTGGGCTACATCCGGGCGCGCGAGGCGCTGGAGCGCGCGATCTTCGCCCAGCTCACCGCGGCGCGGGAGACCAAGGCCCATCAGGTCGAGTCCTACTTCCGGACGGTGCGCAACGAGGTTCGCCTGCTCGCGGCCTCGAAGATGGTGGTCGACGCCACGCGCGGCTTCCGCGAGGCGGTCGACGAACTCGACGGCAAGGTGGTGCCGGCCGACGTGAAGCAGGCCGTGCACGGCTGGTACGACGCGCACTACATGCCGATGGTGCGCAAGCTGCTCGGCAAGGACGTGAGTGCGGATGAGTACCTGCCGATGACCTCGGCGCCGTACTTCCTGCAGGACCTCTACATCGTCAGGAATCCCCATCCCGAAGGACGGCGCGATCTGCTCGACAATCCGGGCGATGGCAGCGCGTACAGCAAGGTCCACGCGGTCTATCACCCGCTCATGCGGACGGCCGGCGCGACCCTGGGCTTCCAGGATTTCATGATCGTCGACCCGCGGTCCGGGCGGCTGATCTATACCGTCGACAAGGATCCGGATTTCGCGACGTCGCTGCGCGCCGGTCCCTATCGCCATTCCAACCTGGCGGCCGCGGCGGCGCGTTGCGCGACGTCCCCCGATCCGTCGGCCACCTGCCTCGAGGATTTCTCCGCCTATCTGCCGGCGGGCGGCGTACCCTCGGCCTTCATGGCGGCTCCGGTGATCGAACAGGGCGTGGTGACCGGAGTGCTCGTCGCCGAACTGGCCATCGAGGAGATCGATGCCATCGTCACCGGCGGCCGGCGCTGGCGCAACGAAGGCTTCGGAACCACCGGCGAGGCCTATCTGGTCGGCCCGGATTTCCTGGTGCGCTCGAGCGGCCGCAACTATTTCGAGAACGCCGAGCGCTATTTCTCCGAGCTCAAGGCGGGAGGCGCCTCCGACGAGGAGCTCGCCGCCATCAAGCGGTACGGCTCGCCGATCCTCCACCAGCATGCCGACACGTCCGCGACCCGGGCGGCGATCGGCGGTGTCGAGGGCGTGGGCGAGGTCGTCGGTTATCGCGGCGTGCCGACGCTCGCCTCGTGGGGGCCGATCCGCATTCCTGGCGTGAAGTGGGGCATCGTTGCCAAGATCGACGCCGACGAGGCCTTCGCGCCGGTCTATCGTCTGGAGCGCGATCTCCTGATCGTGGGCGCGATCGCCTTCTTCGTGGTGATCGTGACCGGTGCCTGGCTGTCGAGGTCGCTGCTCGGTCCGTTGCGGGAACTCACAGCGGGGGTGCGCCGCTTCGCTGCCGGCGACCACGACGCACACGTGGCCGTGCGGACGCGCGACGAAATCGGCCAGCTCTGTCTGGCCTTCAACGGCATGATCGACGACATCAACCAGAAGAACGTCGTCATCGAAACCAAGAACCGCGAGAACGAGGAACTCCTGCTGAACGTCCTGCCGGCCCCGATCGCCAATCGGCTACGCGGCGGCGAGCAGGGAATCGCCGATGGCTTCGCCGAGGTGACGGTCGCCTTCGCCGACCTCGTGGGGTTCACGGCCCTCTCGTCGGAAATGCCGCCGGCCGACGTCGTCACCCTGCTGAACGGCCTGTTCACCCGCTTCGACGTCGCCGCCAGCGAACTCGGGATCGAGAAGATCAAGACTGTGGGCGACGCCTACATGGCGGTCTGCGGCCTGCCGGTCCCTGTGCCGAACCATGCCGAACGAATGGTGCGTATGGCGATCCGCATGGTGCACATCACGCGCGAGCACGCGATGGAGCATGGCGTGTCGATGAAGCTGCGCGTCGGCATCAACAGCGGGCCTGTGGTGGCCGGCGTCATCGGCAAGAGCAAGTACATCTACGACCTGTGGGGCGACACGGTGAACCTGGCGAGCCGCATGGAATCGGGCGGCATCCCCGATTCCGTTCAGGTCACGCGGCCGGTCTACGAGAAGCTCAAGGACCAGTTCGTCTTCGAGGCGCGGGGCGAGATCGAGGTCAAGGGCAAGGGACACGTCGAAGCCTGGGTGCTGAGGCTCTGAGGCCGCGTCATCGAGCGAAGGCTCCTTTGCACTGGACAAAGGAAACATTATAACATTACATCTCTCGACATACAGATCGATACTTCGGCGGGGTCTTACGTGGAAACACAGAGCGACTTCTTTCATGCCATCTTTGCCGAGTGGCTCGAGGATCCGGAGACCACGGTCGCCTGTGGGGCATGGTCCGACGGTGCGGTTTCGGAACTGGTCCCGGGAAGACGGGGACGCCTGCTACCCGCTCGATACGAGGGTTGTTTCGCCGGCGTGCGTGAACTGCGAATGGATGGTTCGCCCCACCATCTCCACGTCGATTTCGGACGCGTTCACCAGGTCTGTTACACGGTCGCGCCGAGCGTCTGCTTCGGCTTCAAGCCGTCCTTCGAAGCGCGGTTCCTCACGACGGGGCCCGGTGGGGCTCCGACGGATCGGTGGTCGGTCGCCCTTATGCAGGGCCGACCCTACGACACGGGCGGGCTTCGATCGGCTGCCGTCGAGCGCTTCTTCGAACGGGCTCATGCGCACGCGAGGAGGCAACCATCTCTCGTCGACATTCAGATTCAGTCGGACGTCCGCGAGAGCGAAGAGGGAGCCAGCCTCCTTGCCGCCCTGAGAGGCGTGCTCTCACAGCCAGCCGCCGATTGGAACACGCTGCTCGCGGCGATCCGGCCGGCGGTGCCGGGTGATGCGGGACTTCATCTCGTCTCGCCCGCCTGTCTTCCCCTGCTGGAGCACGCGCTGAAGCTTCGCGACGCCTCGCTGGTGATCTATCGCGATCGGACCTTGATCGAGTTCAAGACCGAGCGGCTGGACGGCGTACATCGCTACGAGGAGCGCGGACATGTCTCCTGGCAGATCGGTGCGTTCGACGACCATCACTGTCATCTGGCATTGGCGGCTGTCGACAGGGTTCTGTTCTCTGCGGAGCCTGTGCCGTGCCAGGGCGGCGGGCTGAACTATACGATCTGGTTCCTGACGCCCGGCTCGACCGGCAACCCCTGGCGTCGGGACGGCTATTTCTCCGTGACTCTGAACAGCCCGTATCTGGGCAGGCAGCCGCGGCACGACGTCATCGACCCGGTTCTCGATCTGTATCGTCGATTTCGGGGGGAGCCCGGCGTCCGGGCCGACGAAGCCTTCCTGAGCGTCATCGAAAAGGGAGCTCCTTCACGTCCCTGGAAGGGCGCGGCCCGTGCCTAGGCTCAGCAAGGGAGATGCCGGCCACATCGTCCAGGCGTTGCGCCATCTTCTGGATCAGACGACGGAACGGCCCGATCGGGTTCAGCTGGCGAAGATCCTGCATCGTCTGACGCAGCGGGTCGACCAGCCTGCCCGGCACTGGCGCTCGGTCGCAAGCAAGGCCGACGGCTGGATGGAGCCGTCGCCACATCCTCGTCCGGTCAGCCGAGGCCGAAGCTCAGCTTGATGGCGATGACGAGGCCGGTGACGGCGATGCTCGACAGGATGAGGCCGAAGACGCGGCTCACGATCTCGATGCCGGGTTTGCCGAGCAGGCGGAAGAGGGTGCCGGCAAGCGCATAGGCCGCGAAGAGAAGGCACAGGCAGAGCGCCAGGATCGCCGTGGTCGTCACCTGTTCGCCGAGAGAGCGTACCTTGTTGTCGGTGAGCATGACGACCGTGAGGATCGCGCCCGCGCCGGCGATGCCGGGGACGGCGAGAGGGAAGACCGCCCGCTGGAACGGGGTGGCATCGGACGGGACGGCCGCCGCCTCCTCGCCGACCTTGCCGAGGACCATCTTGAGACCGAACAGCAGGAGGATCAAGGACCCTGCGAGCTGGAACGAGGGCATCGGGATGTGAAGGGCCGCCAGAAGCGGCCGCCCGACGACGATGAAGAAAAGCATGATCAGGAAGGCGGTTCCCACCGCATAGGCCGCGACCAGCAAGGCCTGGCGCCGCGGCAGTCCGGCCGTGACCATCAGGAAGATCGGTACCGTCGCAACCGGGTCCAGGATCACGAACAGGGTGACGAATTCGTAGAAGAAATCATTGAGGAAGGTCGGAGCCACCGGGTACCCTTTGCTGTTGCCGCTCGGGAAAGACGGCGCTGCCGCCGGCATCGCAATGACGGTCGCCGCCCCTCGAGGCCGCTCTCGTCTCCGCCGGACGAATCGCTCGCAACGCAGGCAGCGATTCTAGGTTACGCGCTTGCGATCCCGAAGCGCAAAAGCATCGATGCCTGCGGGCCCCGCGGCTCACTCCGAACCCTTGCCCGGCGACGGACCCGCGACGATGGCGACGCGGCTGCCCTCGATCAGCTCGTCCTGTCCGTCCGTCACGACCACGTCGCCGGGCCGCAGGCCCTCGCGAACGACGACGAGATTGCCGGTGGTGTTTCCCAGGACGAGGGGTCGCCTGTGAGCCGTGCCGCTCTTCGTCACCATGTACGTGTAGTACCCCGTGGAGGATCGGCGGATGGCGGTGCGGGGAATGGCGAGTGTGGGTCGAGTGGCATTCCCGCGAAGCCGCACTTCGACAGTCATGCCGGGCGACAAGGCGTGATCGCCGTTCGGGAACACGGCGGTCAGATTTCTGTGTGCCGCTTCCTGGGGGCGGTCATCGTCGTCGGTTCGAAGGTAGCCTTCGGCCAACGGCTGGAGCGGGTCGGTGCCGTAGGCGCGCGCCCGGACCCGTCCATCCGACGGGTTTCGGCGAATCTCGCGCAGCGCCGCCTTCGGCAGGCTGAGGGCGACCGCGATCGGATCGATCCGGCTGATGGTGGTGAGGGGCGTCCGGGGCGAGATCGCATCTCCCGTGCGCCGCAGCGGCTCACCGATGACGCCGGATGCTGGGGCGCGAAGGTCGGTGGCATGCCGCTCCAATCCGGCCCGATCGGCACGCGGGTTCATCTTTGCGAGGAGATCGCCGGTCTGCACCGGTTGGCCTGCCGTGAAGTCGATCTCCGTGAGCCGGCCCTCGACATTGCTTCGGACGACGGTGGTCCTGCTTGCAACTGCGATCCCGATGGCTTCCACATAGATCGGGAGGTCGCGCACGGCCGCCGATGCCGTCGCGACCGGCAGAAGGCCCTCGCTCGGGGCGCCCGTTGGGTTGCCGGGCCCTTCTGCCAGGGCCGGGACGCCCGCCGACAGCGAGACGGCCAGGATGAATGCCCAGGCCCAGATAGAGCTTCTCCGGTTGCCGACATCGAGATCCGAAAGCCGCACGGCGTACCTCCTCGAGCAGGAGCCCCTCCCTACCGCAATGGAGGTCCGCAAGCGCACCATCCGAACGGTCGGCGGTCCAATCCGTTTGCTGGGCCAACCCATACCTTCGTTTGGTGCTCGTGAGGGCCCCCCCTTCGAGATGCGGCTTCCGAAGCATCTGCCAGGACAGGTCGGTCCGGACGGATCGGCCAGATACGAGCGACGCATCTCGAAACGCAAAGGCTCGCACGGCGGATGCCGGCCGGTTGCTACGAACGCTTTCGAATGGCGGTTCGGTGTTTTGAAGTGCGGATACACACCACTGGCCAACCGAGCTCGCGATGCTCAACAATCTCGGCGAACCACGCACGACATCAAATCCCGGGGGAACATCGCTCATGCATCTCGACAAGACAGTGGCCGCGGTCGTCACCGGCGGCGCGTCCGGCCTTGGCGCCGCCACCTCGCGCATGCTGGCCTCGCACGGCGTCAAGGTGGCGATCTTCGACCTCAACCAGGAGCAGGGCGAGACGCTCGCCAAGGAGATCGGCGGCGTCTTCTGCAAGGTCAACGTGACGTCGACCGAAGAGGTCGAGGCCGGGTTCGCGAAAGCGCGGGCGGCCAACGGGCAGGAGCGCATCCTGGTGAACTGCGCCGGTGTCGGCGGCGGTGCCCAGAAGACCGCCTCGCTCGACCGGACGACCGGGTCTCCCAAGGAATATCCGCTGGAGAACTTCGAGCGCATCATCAACGTCAACCTGATCGGCACGTTTCGCTGCATCACCAAGTCGGCGGCGGGCATGCTGACGCTGGCCCCGCAGGCCGACGGCGATCGCGGCGTGATCCTCAACACCGCCTCGGTGGCGGCCGAGGACGGCCAGATCGGCCAGGTCGCCTATACCGCCTCGAAGGCCGGCGTCGTCGGCATCACGCTGGTGGTCGCGCGCGACCTCTCCAACGAGGGCATCCGCTGCAACACGATCCTGCCCGGCATCTTCGACACGCCGCTGCTCGCGCGCGCGCCGGACAACGTCAAGGCGGCGCTGGCCGCCTCGGTGCCGTTCCCCAAGCGCCTGGGACGCCCCGAGGAATATGCCCAGGTCGCCCATACGATGATCACCTGCGGCTACCTGAATGGCGAGGACGTCCGCGTCGACGGCGCCATCCGCATGGCGCCGCGCTGAGCCGGAACCGGGAAAGGACAGAACAATGACCGAAGCATGGATCATCGATGCCTGCCGCACGCCGCGCGGCGTCGGCAAGGCAGGCAAGGGAGCGCTGTGGGAGGTTCATCCGCAGCAGCTCGGCGCGACCGTCCTCAAGGCGATCGCCGAGCGCAACAAGATCGACACGAAAGAGGTCGGCGACGTGATCTGGGGCACGGCCGCCCAGGTCTCGAAGCAGAGCGGCGATCTCGGCCGCATGTCCGCCCTCGATGCCGGCTATGACGTCAAGGCGAGCGGCATCACCATCGACCGGTTCTGCGGCTCGGGCATCAGTGCCGTGAGCCTCGCCGCCGCCTGCATCAAGTCGGGCATGGAAGACCTGGTGGTCGCCGGCGGCACGGAGATGATGTCGATGGACCGCAGCCGCGGCAGCGGGCCGCCGGTCATGGACAACGGCAATCTGCGCCTGCGCCTGCATCATCCGCAGACTCACCAGGGCATCTGCGCCGACGCCATCGCCACGCTCGAGAAGATCCCGCGCCAGGCGCTCGACGAGGCGGGCTACATCAGCCAGCAGCGCGCGGCGACCGCCATCGCCGAGGGCCGCTTCGCGAAGTCCCTGATCCCCGTCTACAAGGAAGACGGCACGCTCGCTTTGGATCGCGAGGAATATCCCCGTCCGCAGACGACCCGCGAGGGGCTTGCGAGCCTCAAGGCCGCCTTCGCGGCGATGGCCGACGTGCCCCTCGACGACAAGGGCATGACCTATCGCTCGCTGATCTTGCAGGCCTATCCCGGCCTCGAGATCGAGCATGTCCATCATGCCGGCAATTCCTCCGGCGTGGTCGACGGCTCGGCCGCCGTGCTGCTCGCCTCGCCCGACTACGCCAAGGCCCACGGCCTCAAGCCGCGGGCCCGCGTCGTTGCCATGGCCAACATGGGCGATAGCCCCGAGCTGATGCTCAACGCGCCGGTGCCGGCGGCCCGCAAGGTCCTGGAGAAGGCCGGTCTCACCAAGAACGACATCGACCTCTGGGAGATCAACGAGGCCTTCGCCGTCGTCTCGGAGAAGTTCGTGCGCGATCTCGATCTCGATCGCGACAAGGTCAACGTCAACGGCGGCTCGATCGCGCTCGGCCACCCGATCGGCGCGACCGGCGCGATCCTGATCGGTACCGTGCTCGATGAGCTCGAGCGGCAGGACAAGCAGTTCGGTCTGGTCACCATGTGCGCCGCCGGCGGCATGGCGCCGGCGATCATCATCGAGCGCATCTGAGAGATCCCTCGACGACCAGAGGGGCGACGGGACATTCCCCCGTCGCCATCGACTCCTGAACTTACGACCTCTGCTTTCCGCGCCGCGAGTCCGACCGTGCGAGACGAGAGCCTGACGCTCTATCGGCCGGACAAGTCCCAGCCGCCGATCCTGGCGTAGATCGCGTCGCGCAGGCGTCGCACATGCGCGTTGAGTTCTGCCAACTCCGCTGCGCCCTGCCCGGAGACCGACAGCAGCGTATCGCCGAGACAGCCGGCCCGAGCGCGCAGCGCCCGGCCCGGTTCGGTCAGTTCCACCAGGACCTGCCGCTCGTTCTCGGGATTGCGCGTCCGCCGCACCAGCCCCGCCTCTTCGAGCCGTTTCAGCAGTGGCGTCAGTGTGCTCGACTCGAGTCCGAGCTGGTCGGCGATGACGCCGACGGTCCGGCGGTCCTCGGCCCAGAGGACGTTGAGCACGAGATATTGCGGATAGGTCAGTCCCAGCCCGTCCAGCAGCGGCTTGTAGGCGCGCTGGATGGCCATGTTCGCCGAATAGAGGGAGTAGCAGAGCTGGTCCTCCAGAGGGACCGGTGCGCCGGATCCGTTCTTCGCCTTCTTCAACCTTCGCCTCCTGCCCTTGACGAGACCGTGGGCCGGAGTTTAGCGGAAAAAAGAGTATCGCGATAATTATTTTCGTTGATGAGGTCTGCCGCCGACACCATCTGAGGAATATCGCAATAATCAATATTGCGATATTTTTAAGAGGAGCAATTCATGGGCGACATCGACACCTCGAACTCCCTCCAGCGCGGGCAGGAAAACCAGGCACGGCTGACGGCGGCGCTCCGCTCCAGCTACGACTTCATCGTGTGCGGTGCCGGCTCCTCCGGATCGGTGGTCGCGCGGCGGCTGGCCGAGAACGCCGATGTGCAGGTCCTGCTGCTCGAGGCGGGCGGCAGCGACGATGCCGAAGCCGTCCTGAATCCGGCCTTGTGGCCGACCAATCTCGGCAGCGAGCGCGACTGGGGGTTCCGTGCCGAACCCAACCCTCATCTCGGCGGGCGCGAGATCCCGATGTCCATGGGGCGCGGGCTGGGCGGCGGGTCGAGCATCAACGTCATGGTCTGGGCCCGCGGCCACAAGAGCGACTGGGAGTACTTCGCGTCGCAGGCGGACGATCCGCGCTGGGGCTACGACAACGTGCTCGGGATCTATCGCCGGATCGAGGACTGGAAGGGCCGTCCCGATCCCGCCTATCGCGGTACCGGGGGGCCGGTCTGGGTGCAGCCCGCTGCCTCGCCGAGCCCGCTCGCGCTCGCGATGCTCGACGCGGCGCGGGAGATCGACATTCCCGTGTTCGATCATCCCAACGGTCGCATGATGGAGCAGGAGGGCGGCGCGGCGATCACCGACATGCTGGTGCGCAACGGGCGCCGCCAGTCGCTGTATCGCGCCTATGTCCATCCGTGGCTGGACCGCCCGAACCTGACCGTGCTCACCGGGGCGCTCGCGCAGCGGGTGATCCTCCAGGGCACGCGGGCGATCGGCGTGGAGCTCGTCCACGGCGGGCAAACCATGACCATCGGCGCGAGCCTGGAAGTCGTGCTGTCGCTGGGTGCACTCCAGACGCCCAAGGTGCTGCTGCATTCCGGCATCGGCGAGCGTCGCGAGCTGGAGCGCTTCGGCATCCCGGTGGTGCAGAACCTGCCGGGCGTCGGGCGCAACCTGCAGGACCATGTGTCCTTCGGCTGTACCTGGGCCTTGTCGGAGCCCCTGGCCCCCCGCAACAGCGGCAGCGAAGCGACGATGTACTGGAAAAGCCGGCCCGAGCTGGACTCACCCGATCTACTGTTCTGCCAGGTCGAGTTCCCGGTGCCGAGCGAACGCACGGCGTTGCGCGGCGTACCGCAGCACGGGTGGACGATGTTCGCGGGTCTTGCCCATCCCGAGAGCCGGGGTCGTCTGCGCCTGCAGAGCGCCGATCCGACCGCCGCGCTGGCGATCGACGCGAACTTTCTGTCGGACGCCCGGGACATGCGGGCGGCCTCATCCTGTATCGAGCTCTGCCGTGCCCTGGGCAATGCGCAGGCCTTCCGTCCCTTCGTCTCCGGCGAAGCCATGCCGGGGGAGGTGAAGGGCGAGGACCTCGACGCCTATATCCGCGACGCCGCCGTCACCTACTGGCATCAGAGCGGCACCGCGAAGATGGGCCGGGACGACCTGTCGGTCGTGGATGCGACGCTGCGGGTCTACGGCGTCAGCGGGCTGCGGGTGGCCGACGGCTCGATCATGCCGAGGGTCACCACCGGCAACACCCAGGCCCCTTGCGCCATCATCGGCGAACGCGCCGCCGAGATGATTCGGGAGGATCACGGTCTCTGATCGACCGGTGCGCCGGGGCCCTTCGAGGCCCCGGCAAGCGCGTGATCGGCTCGCCCGCCTCGAAAGCTTCGGACTCTGAAAATGATGGCGGACCCGGCGAGATTCGAACTCACGACCTCTGCCTTCGGAGGCAATTTTGCCGGCTCCTCCGAATAGCACGATAGGGCACGCTACGATGCGATATGTACTTGAAATTACTAGATCTTTCGACTTCTTTGACCGAAATGGGTACTCGAGCATTCGCTCCCATTTCCGACCGGCTGCTTCCGTGGTGCTTCCGCGAAAGCAGTCCGTCTCCAGCGGGGAGAACGTCGCATGACGAAGCTGACTAAGCGCACCGTGGACGCGGCCGATATCCGCAAAGCGGACTACTTCGTCTGGGACGATGACCTGCCTGGCTTCGGCTTGCGCGTTTTTGCTTCGGGCAAACGTAGCTACCTGATCCAGTACCGTGCCGAAGGACGGACGCGGCGCTACACCATTGGTCTACATGGCGTGTGGACGCCCGAGACAGCTCGGCAGGAAGCCAAGGCTCAGCTTGGGCGTGTCGCGCGCGGCGACAACCCCGCTGAAGAACGCCAACTCGATCATAAGGCAATAACCGTCAAGGAGCTTTGCGCCCTTTATGTCGCTGATCTGAATGCCGGACTTATCCTCGGGAAGGGTGGCCGCCCGAAGAAGGCTACAACGGTTGACACCGATACAGGCCGCATTGATCGACATATCATTCCATTGATCGGTACGCGACGGGTCAAGGATCTCTCCAACGCCGACATTAACAGAGTCTTGAAGGACATCATGGCCGGGAAGACGCGCGTGTCAGTCAAGACCGAGAAGCTGCGCGGCAGAGCGATCGTGCGTGGCGGCGCGGGAACGGCGGCCCGGACGGTCGGACTGCTCGGAGGCATCCTCACCTATGCGGTCGAGGCCGGCATCATCGACCGCAATCCAGCACATGGTATCAGAAAGCCGAAAGACAACGTTCGCAACCGCCGCCTCACTCACGCCGAGTATCGGACTTTGGGCGAGATGCTGCGGGAGGCCGCCGAGAATGAGAAGTATGCGATCACGGTCGACATCATTCGACAGATCGCCCTGACTGGCTGCCGTCGCACGGAAATGATCAAGCTGATGTGGACAGAAGCCGATACGGAAGGCAGCTGTCTGCGCCTCGCTGATAGCAAGGAGGGGGCCTCCATCCGTCCGATTGGGCTTCCAGTAGTCGAGTATCTTGAGGAACGGCGTAAGGATCAAAAGAACACCTATGTCTTCCCAGGCCAGGACGATGACAATGTGTTTGGGAGCTTCCCGAATCATTGGGAGCAGATATTCAAGGACTCGCCGCTTGTTGGTGTGACGCCGCACGTCCTCCGGCATAGCTTCGCCAGTATCGGGAATGACCTCGGCTTCACCGAAGCCACCATCGCTGCGCTCGTCGGCCACTCCAAGGGATCAGTTACAAGCAAGTACATCCATACGCTCGACACAGCTCTGATCATGGCCGCCGATACGATTTCATGCTTCATACAGGGCCTCCTTGACGGCAGGGAATTCAGGAAGACTGCCTACGCCCTTGATAGGGGTTCCCGAAAGGCGGCTCTTTCGCGATTTCTAATAGAGGCGGGCGGGGAAGAGGTTGAGATATAGCGCCTTGCGGCCTAGCTTAGACGGCCGCACCGTCAAGTGCGTGCTTTTGTTGGCGCAAACGCTCGTTTCGCTTCTCGGGAGTGAGCTTGGCGCCTGCCGTGAGACGGGCGAGCAGACGACTTAGTCAATCGAAGCTCTACGCTGTCTCGAGCGGCCACAAAGGCAATCAGTGAGTAGTCCAGCCAATACCGCCACCGGAGACGTACGATTAGCAGCATTGCGAAGGTAATGGGCGAGCCAGGCGATTGGACAATGTCCGTCATGGTGGCGACGTCTTCGGCACTCGGCCTCACGGAGAACGAAGGGTGAGAGTGCCATTCGCCAAGATAGTTGAAGCGCTCGTAATCCCGACCGGTGCGGTCGAAGAAATCATCGAGCGTCGCTCGATGAATCTGCGGGTCTCGGCGGAAGTGCGTGTGCGAGCCGGAAAAGCCATCGACTGAGAAGTCGACAATGCGAAAATGGTCGGGAGACAATTGTTCGGCCATAAGCATGCCGCCGATCTCACGGCGGCCGGCCTTGCGAAGAGCTAGTCGAATGCGCCGTTCAACCTCCGGTGTCTGTTCGACCTTCATCCTTGGCCTTCTTCAAGAGTGCAACCATGAAATCGATGGCTTCCTCTGTTCTCTCTGGAGTGGATGTAGACCATGGTCCATCGGGAACGAAGTCGATCGGCCTGGTGTCGAAGGGGGCGGTAAAGATCCAGGCTGCAGCGAGACCAACGGCATAGGCCGGATGAGGAAAAGCCGATTCCGCGGGCTGAATCAAAGTGTCGAGCGCCAGCCTCGTCGCATGCGCGGCGATCACGGCAACGTCAGCGTCATCCGCAATAAGAGGCCGATCGTCCGGGCCGGCCGCACCGTATTCGCGATCGCCGCCGTGCCAAGGGACGCCCTGATCGTGGCACCAGGTAAGATATTGCCGCCGGGCCGAATGCGGCGGCGGCTCTTTATCAGGTCTCACCCTGGCTACGAAGCCACCAATGCCACCGGCGTAGACTTCCGCCCACACCATCGGGTGAAGACCGCTGCGCGCCGCCGCAGCGACAAAGTTGAAGGCGTGGGCATCTGCGGTGGCATCAACCAAGAGATCGCAGGTGGCCAACTCATCGAGCACGATTGCTGTGCCGCCCGAGGATTCTTGGCCGCCCAGAGCGAAACGAAACACTCGCACCTTTATGCCTGACGCCAGGGCCAGCAAGCGAGCCTCGAGCGCTTCTACCTTGTGGGCGCCGACACTGCCTCCGTCGAGCTCGTGACGCAGCAAATTGCCCGGCTTCAGGATGTCATCGTCTACTAGGACGATTGCGCCCACACCGCACCGGGCAAGACTTGCGGCAATCTTCGAGCCGAGCGACCCGCAGCCGACAAGCCCCACCTTTTTCGAATGAAGCGTTGCGTAGCTGGAGGGCAAGCGGCCGCCCACGTCGTCCGAAAAGTCGACAGTCTGGTAGGGAATCACATGCCGTTCGCCGGCCTTCAGATATGAAAAGAACGCTCGTGCCGAATGCTCGGTCGCGAGCACAACAAAGCGGTTCGAATGATCATCAAAGAACTCCGCTGGCGTGGCGCCAGCGTCTTGGACCAATCGCTCCAATGCAGCGTGGCCTGGCCGTATGGGCACACTGTCGAGACTTGCGACGCGCAGCAGAAGGCATGCTTCACCGGCCGTTCCAGGGATGGATAGGCCCGTTTCGACCCAGTCTGGTGCTGTTTCCGAGCCAAGTCGTCCGACATGCGCCGTCCAGATCTTTTTCGGGGGCTGCGCTTCCTTAACGAAGCCTTGCTGAATGCTGGGGCAGGGAAGGGTGCCCACATGCTCGAGTAGGCTTCGCGTCACCAAGAACCGAAATGTCTGACCTCGCAAGTCCTGGCCAGTCGACGTGTGATGTGCCGAAGGCGCCGGTGCTCGGTGCTCCGCATCCGGATCTTCGGCCGCCAAGAGCCGATGAGCGCTTTCGATCATTATCGCGCCAGTAACAGCAGGATCCCAATTGTCGGCCCGGTACTCGAGGCAAAGCTCGCCGCCGTCGCCATACTGATGCCCAGATAGGCGCCGGCCGTCTCGTGGCGTGATCTGCGGAGGTGCTGCCGGAAACAACGCCGGATAAGTCAGCAGAAATGGATAGGTTATTCCGCTGACCGTGATGTCGAAGTCGAAACCAAGCCTAAACGCCGGAAGCGCCCGAGGTGCTGCCGTTGAGAGCCACGAATGGTCGATCTGCAGCTTCTCGATGGCTGCAACTTCCTGCTTCGCGCGAACCGGATTCTGCACCCACCACATCAGCCAAATCCACGCGGCTTGTCATCAACGCGAGGCGCCTTGGGGAAAGCCAGCGGAGCTGCCGCCGGCGCGGCAGTGCCAACGCTCAATAGGCTCGCCCCAGCCTGCGCCCGCGACTCCGCCCGGTCACTGAAGAAGGTGGTTGCAAACACCTTGTCCCAGCACTTCAAAGCTTGTTGCCGTGTGCACCCGTACTCAAAGAGCGGCGCCAAACTGTCGATTGCTTCTGAAAGCTTATCGCGCAGAAATCGTGCGCGCGCATCGTCTGGTCCGGAGGTGATTGTTTCGTTCGGCGTGACAGGGTGATCGATGACAAGAGATCCGCGCAGCCGATCCCGGATTGCGACCATCGTATTGTAAAGCGCCTTGTCCTCCCGGCCGGCATCGGCACGATAACGCTCCGTCACCAGTTTGGTGATGCCGAAGCCGCTCAGGACCTGCCCCTTCCAACTGTCGCGGCTGCGAGCATATTTCTTGATCAGCCGCACGATGCGGCGAAGCTGCCGTCCGTTGCTTGTGTCGGGGCTCTGGCGGTCGTTCTCGGCCTCGAACCATGAAGCAACGGCACGCGCATCCGAGCGCTTCCAATCGCTGGCCGCAAGCTCGTAGTGATAGGTGTCATCTCCCCAGAGGTTCTTGGTCGTCACGCGTCGATAGACCGGTACGTCGACATGAAAACCGGCTTCGTAGTAGACCCGCACGCAGTTTTTCCGGACCTCCGGCGGTTTTTTAAAAGACCCATCATCTAGAGCGTCCCGCACCATCTGACGCGCTTGCAGGCCAGACATCTCCGCACCCCGATCGCCGACAAGGTCTTCCTTGTGAAAATAGACGCCGTCGTCGATGTCGTAGTCCTTGCCGGGGTGCTGCGTCATGGTCTTCATGGCGTAGCTTCCCTGGACGACGAACTCCCGTGGCGCAGGCTTCCCCGCGCTGCTGAGACCTTTCTTGAGACGATCGCGATTGGCGTTTCGCCGGTTGCGCATATCGGTCTGCTCAGCCTGCGGCAAGGTCACCTTCTCGTTGTGATATGCCAATACGTCCTTTGCACAATCGAACATATTCTACGTCCTCTTTTCTGTTGCTAGCCTGCCGCCGTGTTTGCTGTCTTCGACGACCCGTCGGAGACTGGCTCGGTACGTGGCGGCGCCGAGCTGAACAGCGCGCAAATCAGAGCCGCTTCTGGATCGCTGTTCGCATACGCACATTTGCTGTTGGTCATGTCGGCGTCCGTGCGCGCCTGGTTGACGAGGGCCTGAATTGCCTCGGGACGCGTCTCGTCGAGACCGAGATAGGGGATCAGGGCAGCTGGCACCCTTTCACTGGGGAAACGGATGATCGTGCATTTGCGGTCGACGTGACGCGCAAGCTTCTTGGCGACATGGTCGAACGCGAATTGCTGGGCATCGATGGAAAGCGCCGCCGCTTCGCCGCCGAACTTCCATTCGGCCAGGCCGCGATGAGTGGCGTCTTTCGAGATTTGCTCCCCTGCCGGCATCGGGCAGGTCCCAAGGCAGAAGATCTCGATTTCCTGACCGGATTTGGTGAGATCGAGCGCATCGACCAGACCGACCAGCACAGGATTGTTCGCCCACAGCCCACCATCAACGAACATGTTGAAACCGTCGGTCTCATCCTGAAGCTGGTTCGGCGCGGCTTGAACGTTGGCCGACGCGACAGCTGCAGGATGATTGACGGCCGCAAGCGAGCGATAGACGGGTGCTGCCGATGTTGCGAGGCAAACATCCACCAAGCTGTAGTTGTCGTCGCGATGATTGGTGCCCGGAAGGTGTGGGGTCTTGAACACCCACGCCCGATGCTGGCTCATCTCGACCGCCGGGATGGCGAGAGCAATGTGCCGCTCGGTGTAGACTTGGCCCATCGTCTTCTGGCCGAGCTGAGCTTGGAGCGCCGCGCGCAGGCTTTCCGTACCTGCTGCCAATGCAGCCGGCCGCTTGTAGAGGTCAACGATCGCACTGCTCAGGCCGGAAGGCATTGCCCGTGGAAAGATGCTCGCCCCGTATCGCCGGTAGAGTGCCACGACATTCTTCAGCGGCACGTCGGCGGCGAGAGCGCAGGCGATGATCCCACCGGTGCTGGTGCCGACGATCAGATCAAAGGCCGCTCCAATATCAAGGGCAGCGACATTGCGCTGCCGCGCAAAAGTCGCTGCGACAAGATCCAGATAGGTAGCGGTATACGTTCCGCGCATCCCTCCGCCATCCAGGCTAAGGACTCTAAAGGGTCGCCGCTCAGTCATGGTCGATGCTCGCACTTTTCTCGTTCATTGAATCCACTTAACGGCCGTTAAAAAAAATCAGCCCACCCGCTGATACACAAACTCGACGCCACCTGAATTCGCGGCACTCTCTCGCCGGAGCAAGAATCCCTGCTCCCAGAGCTGTTTGAACTTCATGCTCGCATTCGCGATCGTCATATCGCTCTTGCTCTCCGCAAACTCAGCGGCACGCACGGTTGGATGACGCAGTGCAAACTGAAAAGCCTCCCGGCAACCCTGGGTCGGTTCCGCTCCAATAAGCCGGCCCGTCCTTCCCTCCCACACGAGAAGCGGTTGGCCCTTCCTTGCCGCTGCAGCATCCCAATTCTCGATCAGATCGGGGTCAGTCAAGTCGATCAGACAAAAGCCTTTGCTTCCACGATATCGCCGCGCAATCTCAACCACCGTTTCCGAAGCGAACGATATGTCGACCCGCTTGACGTCCTTCATGGAGATCTTGAACACTAGTGTTCCTGTGTTTTCTTCCACCGATCCGAGCAGACGCTGATAGACCTCGCGTCCCTGTGCACGCCCCCAACCTTCTGGGCGATCCATGATTTCACGCAGGGCAAGCACGCGAACGTCCTCGTTCATTTAATCCATTTAATCAGACTTGGCCGATAAATCAACCCCCTAGCTTGAATCCGAACCCAATGTGCGTGCCCCACATGAGCGGAAGCCCGTCGTAACAGTCCGCAGTGTTGACCTTGTAGGCGCCTCGCGCGGGTAACAGCACGACGCGCTGACGAGGCAGTCGCACATCGAGAACGGCTTGAAATTTGATGGCTTTGGCGGCGCTTCCCTTCAGCCCGCAGCCCCGATCGGGACCGTGCCGAGACAGTCCCTGCCGAAATATTTCGACAAGCAGTTGGGTATCGGAAAGGCCTGTGAGCCTCGGAAATTCATTTCCTATGGTCGGCCGGAGCGTTTGCATGATCCCAAGACCGCTGTCCGACACTGCCACCGAGAGCCGATCGCCCTTCGGATAGACCTGTAGCGCCGCGTATCCGTCCAGGAGGGTGCTGCTATGGGAGAAGACGTTGTCGATCAGTTCGGCAAAGATGGTCCATGCCGCGCCCTCGAGCTCGGCTGCGTCCGCCCGAGTGTGGCAAGAACGCATGAGAGCGGCGGTCAGGCGGGTAGGAAGGTCTTCGTCGCGCTCATCCTTGCTAATACGCGCGATCTCGACCAGGGCCGCGTTACCTCCCCGGTGGGCTTCTGCCGCTGAATAGCCTGGCCGAGACGGGAACACTTCGACTTCAGGCGCGAGATGGTCGAAGAAGCCCATCCGATTGAGGTATCCCATTGTCCCGGTATCGCCCTCTTCGAATTTCATGCGCACGCGTCGTGTTGTCGCCGCCAGTTGATTGGCGAGGGACAGAAAGCGGATTGCCGCTTCGACCATGATCTTGCAGCCGCTGGGGACTTCGAATGTCACCTCGAATGTCCCCGAATCATGGGGGCCGCAAGACGCGCGCAGCGCCAAATCAAAGCGCGAGGCGTTGATCCATTGGGCCGGAAACCGAACTTCGCAGTGCAATGACTACCTATTCAGAAGGACAGGGCGCAACTCATGATAGCACACGGTTCGTGGGGATTACCCACTTTGCTTGCGCGTCCTTGTTCGTCAGCCGCGTTTGTCCTTGGACTCTAGGCAGCGGCGTCCTGTCTTCCTGGTCATCGCAACGGAGAGTGAGAGGGCTGCGCCGGCTTCCGTGACGGATTGGAGGTCGAGAGAAAGTCTCCCGGCCGTCCGTCGCGGAGTATCCCTCATGGCAAAGGCCGTTCAGAAGATCACCCTCAGCGCCTCGCGCGACATCCCCTTCAACAGGCTGGTGCTCAGCCAGTCCAAC
>CAZPOS010000073.1:0-20738 GCA_964588065.1 uncultured Reyranella sp. | reverse complement strand
ATCCTGCCGCGGCAGTCGACGCCCGAGCTGCTGCGCATCGCCACCGAGGCGAAGCGGGACGAGCTAACGCTCGAGATCTCGGAAAGCTGGCTGCAGGTGGCGCATGGCGACGTCGAGTTCAACACGCGGCTGGTCGACGGCACCTTCCCCGACTACGACCGCGTCATCCCGCGGGACAACGAATGCCGGTTCAGTACCGGCCGGGTGGCCTTCGCCGGCGCCGTCGCGCGCTGTGCCACCATCGGGGACGGAACGAGCGGCGTGGGCCTGAAGCTCCACCAGGCCAGCGCCGAGCTGAGCCGCAAGGTCGTCGACGCCGGCGAGATCAGCGACGAGATCGAGGTACAGGTGAGCGGCACGCCGTCCTTCACCGGCTTCAACAGCAGCTACATGACGGCCGCGCTCGACGCTCTGGCCTGTCCCGACATCGATGTCGAGTTCACCACCGGCGGGCCGATCGTGCTGCGGCGTTCGACCGACCCGAAGGACGGCGAGCTGCAGATCGTCATGGCTATGCGGGTCGCCTGAGGGAGCACGTCATGAAGATCACGATCGAGAACACCGACCAGATCGTCACGGTCCAGACCCGTGACGGGAGCACGATCCCGGCCCGGGTATGGCGCGGCACCACCGAAGGCGGCGTCGAATGCCAGCTGCTGGTGACGCGCATTGCCGTCCACAAGGACGCCGACAACTCGGCTTTCGAGCGTGAGCTGCAGGAGCACCCGCCCGCGCGGGCGGATGGGCCGCGAGCCTACGATCTTCGTTTCTTCATCGACTGAGCCCGCCCATGACGGACGAGAAGCCCCATGCCGCCTATCCAGGCATTTACAAGGCTGCCCTGGAGATCGCTGGTGATAACGGCGGCATCAACCGAGCGCGCTCCGAGGTGCAGCATCGCTTGGACTTCGACGCCTTCATGTCGGCGGGACAGCAGCCTGCAGCAGTCCTCAGAGCGATCGATGCCTGGCTGTCGGCCCTGACCGATGAAGAGATGCACGTCGTTTGCGCCGGCGAGGAGACGGAGATGCTGGCGCTAATCAGGGACCGACAAGCCCCTGCCTTCACCCTCGAACTGCTCGACGAGATATTCGGAGAAGTCTGCTAACCATGACCCCGGCCGAAGCGAACGCCGTTCGGTGGAGCCTGCTGGCCGTGGCGACGCTCGCCTTCGCCACGGGTGCGGCCGAGGTCGAGCGCTGGCGCGAGGACAATGGCCGCTACCTCGAGCGGATCCGCCGGCGCTACCCGAGCCTGCACGATCTGATCCAGGAGGTCGCCGAGACGGTCTCCGGGCGACGCCGGACACCCGATCTCGCGGACGTACGGGCACGCTATCCGCACCTGTACGCGCTCATCGAAGAAGCGGCCGGCCCGAGTACAGGCGGGACGCCATGACCGTCGATGCCAAGCAATGCTCCCTGACGTTCCGGCGGTGGGAGCCGAAGGAAGTTCCGGCCGAGGCGACGGTGTTCGAATTCACATGGAACCGACGGACGAAGAGCCGAGCATGACCACACACCTCACCATTCCTCAGGCGGCGAAGCGCTTCCAATGGACGGCGCGCTACTTGCGCGCGCGCCTCGACCTGCACAACATCCGCCCGATCGGGCACGGGCGCGCCGCCAGGCTCACCGAAGACGACATCAAGCTGCTCGAGCAGCGGGAGCGCACGCCATGCGGTTCTGGATCGATTTCCTTCCCCCAGGGAAGCGGGGCGCCAGCTGGTACATCGTCGGCGTCGATGCCAGCGGTCGATTCGAGGCCTCTACGGGGATCCGGGACAAAGGGGATCGCCGCGCAGCTGAGGCGTTCGGCAGCCGGTTCCTCGACGAGCGGGCCCGTCGTCGCGTTCCCGGCGCCGGCGAGGCGGTAGGCTTCCGCGCCGCCGCCGCCTTCTACAAGGCCGCGAACCCTCACCTCAGCCGGGCCGACATCGCCAAGGTCGACGCGGTCGCGCGCGAGATCGGCGACATCGACTGCCGTACAGTCACACAGGCGCACCTGGTCGCCGCAGCCCATGCGCTGAAACCCGGCCGCGCCGATTCGACCAAGAACCGCTGGGTGATCGGACCGGGCGCTGCCGTGCTGCACTACGCCGCCGAACAGCGCTGGTGCCAGAACCAGAAGATCAAGAAATTTTGGGAAAGCCGGAAGAGCGATCGCGAGCCGGCACGCGACGAGGATCTCGCGCTGCTGATCGCGAAGGTCGAGGCACCGCCCCGCAAGGCGAAGTTCGGACGCAAGGCCGACTATCACGTCGCCTTCAAGCGTATCCTGCTGATGATGCTCTACGAGACCGGCCTTCGGCTTGGTCATCTGCTGGCGGTGCGCGTGCCGCACTTCGATTTGACCGCCAACGCAGTGCGCGTGCGCGTACCGAAGAGCGACGAATGGGCGACGATCACGCTGTCGCCCGAGCTGGTCGCGGCGATCGCGAACTGCCTGCATGAAACCCGCACCGGGGCGGTTCGCCGACCGCTCGGCGTGCATGTACCGCGCGAAGGCCGGTTCTTCCCCTGGACGACCGCACGCGGGGTCTATGCCTGGCTGAAGCCGCTACGCGAACGCCTCGGCGTCACCTATACGCCGCACATGAGCCGCCACAAGCTGGCGACCGATGCCGACGCAGCCGCCATTCCCGACAAGCGGGCGGCCGAGCTCGGCGTCTGGCAGGATCCGCGCAGCCTGCACCGCTACCAGCATGTCCGGCCGGTCCCGATCGCGGGCCGCACGATCGACAAGCTGCTCGCCCTGCCGACGGCCGATCGGTCCATCGGGAAGCGCAGAGCGTGACGGAACAGGGCCGGAACGATTCCCGCGGAATTCCCGCGGATCTGGCGACTTTCCGAGCGGGGACAAGGCTTTTCGCGACATCTCGCGACACGCCCGCCGCCAGTGCCGGATACGCATAAAAGCTAGGTTTTATCGGTATCCGACCCTGGCGCTCCCTACGGGATTCGAACCCGTGTTTTAGCCTTGAGAGGGCCACGTCCTAGGCCTCTAGACGAAGGGAGCAGAGGGCCAGAGGCGGACTGATAGTCGAACGGCCGCGCGGATGCAACCCCTACAGTACGTCGCCTGAATGGCCCGGTTGACCGGCACTTCGGGCGATCCCCGGTGCGCCATCGGTTCGCGCCCTCTCATGAGGGCAGACGACCTTTCCGTGCCCTGCATAAGGGCCGACACCCAATTGTGGGCAACGGGAGCGACGAGAGGGCAGTCTGTACAATTGATCGGCAATTGCTCAAAGCCGGCTTCGTTCATCATCGAGCAGCCGTAAGATCGATTGCTTTCTCTTGTCCCTGCCACCCACGCAAAGAGTGTCAGTTTACCTTGAATTGCTCCAGAATCATGAACACAATTCCCGGTGGCATGATCGTGCGCTGGCGATGGTCGACTCGCCAGTAGCGCCTATGTTTCGAATCGCACTTGCATCGGCAGGACTCGAGTCGAACTCGTGACGTCGATTCGTATTCCGATTGCTGCAGCCCACCGAGTTGGATACTCACGATACCAATGCTTGAGATTGAAGCCCTTAGTTCAATGCGATCACAAGTAGCATCGGCCCTGCGGGATCTTTCCGCAGATGTCGGCGTTCGACCTGAACCCATGTCGACACTCAAGAAATCCGCAAGCAACCTCGATTGCCGTCTTCAAGCGTCGGAGCACACTGCCGGTGCTCACAGCATGTTTTGGAACCGCTAGCTACCAGACTGCCCGACGTGCAGGTGCTCGGATCGGCTTCCGATCTCGCGCTCTTGCGCAAGGAGTGGGAGGAATTGGCCTCGCGTTGCCCGGGCCACCGTCTCGCGCAAAGGCACCGTTGGTCCGCTGTGGCCTGGCGGACCGTCGCCGAACCACGCGGCCGCCGCCTGCACATCCTTACGCTCCGCAGCGCCGGCAAGCTGGTCGGCATCTGGCCGCTGGTCAGCTATCTTGAGAACGGCCTGCGGCTGGTACGGCAACTCGGCGCCGAGAGCAGCGAGTACACCGAGCCCCTGGTCGAGCCGGGCGCCCGTCACGACGAATGGCTCGAAAGACTGTGGAATGCGGCTCGCCCACTGGGCGACCTCCTGTTCATGACGCATGTGCGCAGCGACCGCCCGTTCGCACGCCTTCCCCGACGACATCCGCTGCGCTGCTTCGTGGACAATGAACTCAATGCCCCGCAGGTCCTGAGAGCGGCCTATTCCGACTGGCAGGCCTATCTCGCCACCGTCACCACCTCCCACAAGAGCGACCTGCGTCGCAAGCGTCGTCGTCTGTTGGAAATCGGCGAGATCACCTTCCGACGCGAAGAGACGAGCGTCGATCCAGCAACGATCGATACGATCCTGGGCCACAAGCAAGCCTGGATCTCGCACCGCAGCCTTCGCAACGACTGGCTGGCGCAGCCCGACTATCGCGACTTTCTTTGCGCGATGACGGCCGACCCGCGCGATCGCGACTCTCTCTCCCTTTTCGTCCTGCGCGTCGGTGAAACGCCTGTCGCCTTCCAGATCAACGCCGTCGACGACTGCCGCGTCGAGGGTCTGGTCGGCGCCCAGAACCCGGCATGGCGACGCTATTCGACGGGAGATCTCCTGATGCAAGAGTGCCTTCACTGGGCGTTCCAGCATGACAGGGATGTCGACTTTCGGATCGGCGGAGAATCCTACAAGGCCACCTGGGCTCGGCAGGACTGCCTCACGTTCAACTGCCTTGTCGGCCTGAGCCAGCGGGGCATGGCGGTGGTCTGGCTGCGCAAGATTTCGACACCAGTGAAGAGGTTGCGCTTCCGGCTGGGGCTTGGACGATTTCTCCGGATGTCCCGCGGGAAGTAGGAATTCATCCTGCGTGGGCACTGCATCCCGGGCACCGACGAGGTCCGGTACCGACCATAACGGCGACACGACGACCGAGTGAGGGCGATCGCTTTTGCCTGTCGGCGGCGGCAAGCTCCTGGAGAAACTCCACCCATACTGAAGGATCGAGCCCGCAATTCGGGCGCCGGTCCGACGTGCTTCAAGGACCAACGACAAGGCTCCAGTGCGACGCTGACGCGAGTTCCAGGCCCGTGTGCGCCTGCTTGTTCGCCGCATGTATCACCACCCATTGGGGTAGCGAGTTCCATCCATACTCCCCTCGGCTGTAGACGGCCGAGGTTGGTTTGCTAATATCGCTTCCTGTGCAATTTGGACCCAAACTGAAGGAGGCGACCATAAGTGACAAATTCTCCGGGGCCATCGTAAGAAACGAACACAATTCCAGTGATCGGAAGTCCATTCTGATCTGCGGTGGAGCGCGCGGCGGTACGTCGTTCGCGGCATCGGTTTTCATGCATTTGGGTGTGCCCTTCACTCGAGGGCCCAAGGATGGAATCAGCGCGCGACACGAGCACAAGGCTCTGAGGCTGTACTTCGAGAGTGAAGACTGGGACCGGGTCCGACGCATCTCGCTTGGTTTCCGCAAGCGCTATCCCGCATGGGGCTGGAAGCTTCCCGCGATAGAGCGACAGATGAAGAAGATCGACGAGGTGGTGCCCGACACCCACTATGTCATGATCTTCAAGGAGCCCCTTTCCGTCGCAGTCCGGTCTGCGGCCCAGAAGGGCAGAAATGACCCAACCAACACCTTCACGCGAGTGATGCACGTTTACCAGCGCATGGCGAATTCTGCCGCAGAGACCGATCGCCCCATTCTGCTCATCTCGTACGATCAAGCCGTCGCCAACTTGCCGGCGTTTCTGCGCCAGGCTGCTGATTTTGCCGGCATCTCTGCTTACGATGAAGCAACGGTGCTCGCTGGAATTCGCGGAGACAGCCAACGGTACTTCACCGGCGAAAAGAAGGGAGGAACAAGTCGGGGGCGAGGCATGAATGATTCTCCTGCGCAGGCAGATATCCACGTCAGCCCGTCAGCCTAGCGAGCACCCAAGTTCGCCGGTGCCGATTACTGGCGGCCTCCCCCCGCGTGAGCAATTGCTCGGCGGCAGCCGTCTCAATGTTTTCGGGGTGACACGTCCTCGGTGATCTTCCCTCGCCCGTGGCACCGGCGCCTGCCGAGGAAGGTCGCACAACGTTCAACAGATATCCGCCAATGCGAAGCGCCGGCGAGATGGTCTCGCCGGCGCTCCCGTAAGCTTATCGCCAGGTTACCAGAACCGCGTCGAGCCGAGGAAGCTCACCGCGGTGCGCTCGTCGCGATGACGGGCCCCCAGCGCAGCGCCGGCACAGGCCGCGGCACAGCCGATCGCCAAGGTGGCAGCAGCCAGGAAGGCCGCGATCAGGGCGGTCTTGCGAGCGGCTTCGGCGCCGTCGCGAACCTTCTGCTCGGCCGCCTTCAGGTCGGCGTAGGTTTCATCGACTCGCTTCTCGGCGTCGGCTTGCGACAGGCCGGTCTGCTCGGCGACTACGCCCGCCAGGTAGGTGCGGTCGCGGACGTCGAGCTGGGGCGTCGTAAGTCCCGCCATCAGCGCGCGGGCCATCGGGGCCTCGAGATCGGCACGCGCCCGGCGGGGCTGTTGCACGGCCGGCGGCTGGCCGCCGGGCTGTGCGGTGTTTGCGGCAGGATCGGCCGGCGCCGCAGCCGAACCCGGCGCCAGCAGACGATCGATCGCGTAGTCGGTCGGCTTCAGCGAAAGCTGGCCGAGCGCGGGGTTGGAGGCGGCGCCCGCCGTTCCGGCCGCTGCGATCGCCGTGGTGGCCTTGCCGGCCGCGGAGACGACGGCCCCGACCCCGGACGCGGCCAGAACGGCGCCGAGCAACACGCCGATCGCCCAGACGCCGAAGCCGTGCGCGCCGTCGCGGAAGTAGCTCTCCGTCTCATCGGTGGTGCGCCAGGGGGAGCGCATGCGACCGGCGACGTACCCACCGGCGGCAAAGCTCGCCACCATCACCAACGCGAGATAGACCGCCGCGAGGATGGCGGCGCCCTTGGCCGAGATACCGGCATACGGATAGGGTGAGACGACGCTGAGCCCGAGTGCCGAGCCGAAGGCCAGCAGGACGACGGACATGGCCGCAGCTCCGAGGGCGCCGAGGATGACGGGACCCCAGTCGAGATAGCGGAACGGAACGGCTTCGACCGGAACGGCGGTCACGGGAGTGGTGGCGGTTGCCATGATCACGTCCTACCGGAGACCGAGGAAGGACAGGATGAACATGACGACGACGACGAGCCCGACCAGATAGATGATGCCATTCATTGCAATTCTCCTCAGTTGACGAGGGGAACGCCACCTTCCCGCCAGAGTTCCGCCCGCTTCTCGCAAGGCATCGCATTGGCTGGGCGGAAGGAAATCTCGCGGGCCGGGCGCCACTCCGGCTGACCATGTTCGCTACCTACGCACCGTGAGGTCATGGTCGCTGCTGTCGGATGTCCGCTTTGGGCGTGCCCCCGCTCAAGGTGGGCCCTCCCCGGCTCCCGTGCGTCGAGCTGCGTGTCTGCGTTCCACGCCGCCGCGAGTGTCATCGCCCTTACACTTCCCCGCGCGCGGTCGCCAGACGCGTTATCAACAGACGCCTAACGTTGCGAAACGGACGACAGAAGAGCAACGGGAAGGCCCGTCCAGAGACGATCCAGGGGCATCCGCGCTGACATTTCGATGCTGCAAGCGCGAAGATGGTCGTGAGCCGGTTTCGCGTGCCGCCCGTCGAAGCAAAGAGAGCTGCCCGCCCAAACGCTTGGCTGTAGCTCGAGATTGCCCCTGTCGGACATCAGCGGGCCCACTTGTCTCGGGACCGCGACGAGGACCCAATCCTCGCCGTCTTCTCGAAGAAATGCGACGACCGAGTCGCGCAACGGCCCATCAACTGCCACAGGCCGATAGGCGCCTTCGGCGAACAGCTGAGGGGCACGGCGGCGAAGGCTCAGCGTGTGCCGGATCACGGCCTGCTTGATCGCTCCATCGCGCCAGCGCGCGGCGAGAGCCGGTAGGGGTGCATCGCCCATCTGCGCACGCGCCGCAAAGTCGACAGGACGGCGGTTGTCCGGATCAACCAGACTGAAATCCCAGAGATCCGTGCCCTGGTAAAGATCAGGCACGCCGGGAACGGTGAGCTTGAGAAGAGCCTGGGCCAAGCCGTTGACCGCCCCGGCCGGTGCGATGCGGCGCGCGAAGCCGAGCAGATCGTCGAGCAGACCCGGCATCGCCGCGTCGGCCACGAGGCTCATGGCAAAGGAGCGAGCTTGCTTCTCATAGGCTTCGTTTACCGCCGCCCAGTCGCTTTCGAGCTTGGCCTCGCGCAACGCCTTCTCCTGCCAGGCGCAAAGACGCTCCGCGAAGGCACGCCGCCCGGCGGCATCGTCACGGTCGAGATCGAGAGGCCACGCGCCGACGATCATCTGCAGCAGCATGGCCCTGTCGCCCGGCGTCACCTCCGACTGTTCCGCAAAGATCCACCGGTCGAGAAGAGCGCGCCACTCCGCTGCAAACTCGCTGACGACCGCAAGCCGTGCTCTTAGGTCTTCCCCGCGCTTGTGATCGTGCGTGGCGGTCGCCAGCATCGTATGCGGATACTCGGCGCGTCGCCGCTGCATGCGCGCGTGGAAGGCATCGACTCCCAACGAGAAGGTCCCGATGTCGAACCCGACGTCGTTGCGGGAGAGAAGCCGACCGTAGCGATAGAAGCCGGTATCCTCGACCGATTTTGCGGCGATGGGCGCGCTGAGCTGCTGAAAGCGTGCGATGGCGCGCGGCCAGGACGACGGTGCCGCTTTCGGCGCGAGCATCGCCGCCAACAAGGGATCGACCGCCCAGCGATCCGTCGCGAGACAACTGCGGGCAACTCGGCGCGCCACATCGCGCAGAATCCCGGCGTCCTGCTCCGAGAGCGTCTGGTCCGCACCGTAGGTTCGATACACCGGCACATGGGCGAGAAACTCGGCCAGCAGCCGCCGCAATGTCGGCGTCGGAATCCTGTCTCCGAGAATCGCCTGCCACGCCGCCGCACAGGCTTCGAGCTGAGCGGAGAAGCTGCGAGCCACGATCTCGCGCCGGGCCACCAATTCCTCATCCGCGAAGTTCGCGGGCCGGCCACTGAGCCGTGTCCAGACCTCGGCGAGCACCGGCTCGCCGGCCGGATCGTGCTGAAGCGCGCTGACCTCATCCATGAAGTCATAACCCGTCGTGCCGTCGCAGCCCCAGTCCTTGGGCAGTTTCTCGCCCTTGAGCAGGATCTTCTCGACGACCAGCCAGGCGCGCTGCCGTCCATGATCCTTTGAGATCACGTCGAGCCGATCGCGCAGCTGGCCGCAATAGCCGGCTGGATCCGTAAGCCCATCGACATGATCGATTCTCAACCCGTCGACGATGCCCTCGGCATAGAGTCGGAGCGGCAGCGCGTGGACCGCCTCGAAGGCCTCGGGCCTTTCCATGCGCAGGCAGACGAGTTCGTTGATGTCGAAGAACCGCCGCCAGTTGATCCGATCGCCGGCGACCCGCCACGAATCGAGGCGGTAGTGCTGCCGGGCGAGAAGGTTTGCAAGGCTTCCACGTCCCTCGGCGCTGCCGTCCGACAGTGGAAACGCATTCTCGAAATAGCGGAGTTCGGGGCGGCCTTCCTCGTCGGATGCCACCGAGAGTTCGCCGGCCTCGATCGCTTCGCCGAGCGTGCGACCGAGGACGGGCAACAGGATCTTCGCCGGGCCGCCGTCCTTCGTGTCCCAGTCAATGTCGAACCATCCAGCGTAGGGGCTCGCGCGTCCCTGGCGCAGCACGTCGCGCCACCACCTGTTGCGGGTGTCGGCCGCCATGTGGTTCGGCACGATGTCGAGGATCAATCCGAGGCCCGCCGCCCGCAGCGCGTTCGCGAGGGCGAGCAGTCCCTCCTCGCCGCCCAGTTCCGGATTGACCGCGGTCGGGTCGACGACGTCGTAGCCGTGCATCGAGCCCGGGCGGGCGACCGCGATCGGCGACGCATAGACATGGCTCACGCCCAGCCGGGCAAACCAGTCGACGTGTACAAGGGCATCCGCGAAGGTGAATCCGCGATGGAACTGCAGCCGCAGAGTGGCGCGAGGGATCATGGCCGGCGGGCCACTATGGTCGCGGCACGCCGCGCGACGGCAGGATCGTCGAATATCTCGCCCGCGCGCGGTTCCAATCGGCGCCGCCAGTTGGGATGCTGGTCGATGGTCCCTGGCAGATTCGGTTGATCACGCAGAGCCAGAAGATCCTCCATCGGTGCGAGCATCAGTGGCGCGGGCGAACTGGCCACGAATCCCAGCGCTGCATCGACCACAGGTGCCGGATCGTCAGGCGGCGGAGCCGGGCCTTCCGCGGTGCCTGCCGCAGCGAACGCCCGCCACAGGCGCCGTCGATCGCTCTGTCGTTCCTCGGCCTCGCCTGCGGTCGCCAGGCCAAGAGCACCGCGCACGGCCATGTCGTTGCCGCTCCACCAGCCCGCCACCGTCGGAAGGTCATGGGTCGTGGTCATCGATACCGCGTCACGCCGCCAGCGCGCAGCGGTCCGGAAACTTCCGCGGTTGCGTTCGAACCACATGACATCCATGCCGGCGATGCCCGCCTCGCTGAGGCGGCGGCGAAAACCTCTCGGAACGGTGCCAAGATCCTCCCCGATCACCACGGCACCGTGTCGGTGAGACTCGAGAGCGAGCAGGCGCAGAAAGTCGTCGAGCGGATATTCGAGATAAGCACCCTCTGCGGCCGATGCGCCTTCCGGGATCAGCCAGAGACGCTGCAGACCCATGATGTGATCGATGCGAACACCGCCCGCGTAGCGCATGGCCGCGCGTACGGTCGCCAGGAACGGCTCGAAGCCACCCGCCACCAATGCCCGAGGCGAGAATCCGGAGAGGCCCCAGTCCTGGCCCGCGCGATTGAACTCGTCCGGCGGCGCCCCGATGTTCAGGCCCAGCAACAGGTCACTCTGCCGCGACCAGGCATGGCTACCGGCCCGGTCCATGCCGATCGCGAGGTCGCTGATCAATCCGATCTTCATGCCTGCGTCGGTGGCCGCTTTCTGGGCCGCTTCGAAGGACCGTGCGGCGAGCCATTGCAGGAACTGATGGAAACGCACGGCCGACCGTTCGGCCTCGAGGAATGCAGTCATTTCCGGGTCGTTGGCCTGCGCGAGCCCGAGCCGGAACGCCTGCGGCCAGTCACGCCAGAAGCCCAGCGAAGGCTCGCTGCGAAGCCATCTGCAGTGCAGGGCTTCGAATAGCGCGTGACCCCGAAGCAGGTCGCCACCCTCCTGCACGAAGGCCCCAAAATCCCCGGCGAGTTGGGTCTGGTTGGACAGGTCCCGTGCCTCGAAGTCCTCGAACAGCCGGCGCATCAGGCCGAGCTTGGCCTCCGCTGCGGGCCGCCAGTCGACCAACGCCCCCTGCTCGAGCCGCTGGTCCTCGCGGCGATGCTGGGCCACGCGCTCGGCCCCGAACACGATCTCAGGATCGGCGAAGAGCGGGTTGAAGAAGAGCCGGCTCGAGGGCGAATACGGTCCGTAGCGGCCGGGATCGGCAGCGAAGAGGCTGTGCACGGGACTGAGCGCGACCGCATCCGCACCATGCCGGGCGGCTCCCTCGGCCAGCTGACGCACCGCCGTCGCGTCGCCGATGCCGCCGTCACCGGGTCGTCGCAGACTGTAGACCTGCGCCGCCACGCCCCAGAGGTGCTTGCCGGCGGCGCGATCCGCAATCGTGACGCATCGCGTCGGAGCGACGGCCACGGTGACCTGACGGTCGCCGAACTCCAGGCGATGGTAGCCAACGCGCTCGAGCGAAGGCCCCACCAGCTTGTCACCCCGCGTCGAAAATCTCAGCGTCGCGACGTCACCATCGTCGTAGGTAAGCTTGCCCCGAGCCGCGCCCCCTGCCCTCGCCGGAAGCATGAGCCGGCTTCCGGCCCTCACCGTCACGAGCGGTGGCAGCGTGCCGGGTGGTGCCAGCCGGTGACGGGTCTCTTCCACCTCTGCTCGCGACCCGGTGCGAAAGCCCAAGGCATCGAGAATCCGGCGAAGAGACTCGATCGATACGTGTTGGGGAATACCGAGCGCATCGATCCAGGTCTCGGCCAGGCCGGCCGCCCGGGCGAGTTGGCGAATGTCGTCCTCGCTCACGATGCGGCAACCACGAGGGCCACCGTCGTGGCGCTCTCAAGTCGACCGCCCCGTGCCGCAGCAGCGGAGCCGGGACGCGATTCAAACAACACTTCACCGTCGACAGCCTCAATCGCCGCGGCGGCTTTGCCGAGATTCGAGGCGAGTACCAACGTGGCGCCATCGCCCAGCGTCCATCGCACTACCACGCTCGAGGGCTCGACTGCCGACGCGCCCACCGCCCTGGCGCCCGACAGCCTCGGCGTGAGAGACTCCCGACGTATTTCCAGGAGCTTACTGTAGAGACGACGCCGCGCTGGCCCATGCTCCGCATCCGGGATGAGCCGGCTCCGTTCGAAGGTCCCGGGCTCGTTGGGATCGGGAATGCTCGCCGTCCCCTCTCCCGGCGCAAATCCCTTGAAGCCTGCGAACTCGCGCCGTCGCCCTTCCCGGACCGCGTCGGCAAGATCCCCCGTATGATCCGTGAAGTAGAGGAAGGGTGACGTCGTGGCCTCCTCTTCCCCCATGAAGATCATCGGCACGTGCGGGCTGAGTATCTGAAGAGCGATCGCCGCCTCGAGCAACGCCGGTTCGACCTGACTGGTCAGCCGATCCCCGAAAGGACGGTTCCCGATCTGATCGTGATTCTGGAGAAACAGGACGAAGGATGTAGGCGGCAGATCGTTGCTGGGCGTTCCGCGAACTTCGCCCTGACGATAGGCAGAGGGATCACCCTGGTAGATGAAACCCTCCGACAGCGCCCGTGCCAGGCGGCGCGCCGGTTCGTCGGCATAGTCCGCATAGTAGCCGTCGCTCTCGCCGGTGAGCATCGTGTGCAGGACATGATGCGCATCGTCGTTCCATTGCGCGTCGAAGTCCCGCCGCAGATGGTCCGCGACGTTACCGTCGTGCTCGAGCACGAGATGGACGTGACGGCCGGGTTCGATCGAGCGGCGGACCTCGGCTGCCATCTCGTCGAGCCAGTCCGCTTCGGAGATCGCATGCACGGCATCGAACCGCAGGCCGTCGAAGCGATACTCGTGCACCCAATAGAGGGCGTTCTCCGTGAAATAGCGACGCACTTCCGGTCGCCGGAAATCGATCGCCGCCCCCCAGGGAGTCGCGATGTCCTCGCGGAAGAAGCACGGCGCATAGGTCGAGAGATAATTCCCGTCCGGCCCGAAGTGATTGTAGACCACGTCGAGGAACATCATCAGTCCAAGCCCGTGCGCGGCATCGACGAGCGCCTTGAGTTCGTCGGGCGTGCCGTAGCTGCGGTCCGGCGCGAACGGCAGCACGCCGTCATAGCCCCAGTTGCGCCATCCCGGAAAATCGTTGATCGGCATCAGCTCGACGGCCGTGATGCCGAGTTCGGCCAGTGCCGGCAGCGCGGCCTGCACACCGGCGAAGCCTCCGAAAGCGCCCGCATGGAGTTCATACAGGACGGTCTCGTCCCACGGCCGCCCCTTCCATCCAGCGTGGCGCCAGTGATAGCGCAAAGGATCGACCACGATACTCGGCCCGTGCACGTCCTCTGCCTGGGCCCGCGAGGCCGGGTCGGGAACGGAGACCCCGTTCTCCAGCCGATACCGATACGAGGCTCCCGCGCCGCACGCGGCTTCCGCCTCGAACCATCCGCCATCGACCGGGTTCATCGGTATCGGCGGCGCACCATCCACCTCCACGCTCACGCTCTTCTGGGCCGGGGCCCAGAATCGGAAGCGCGTCGCACCCGAGGGGAGCAGCGACGCGCCGAAGGGCAAGTCACGGGCGAATTTCGTCTTCATCTGCGGGCACTGACGGCCAGGGCGACCACTACACTGCGAGGTCCGACCATCAACTCATCCTCCTGCAAGTCGCGCTCCGGGGCTTCGGGCTCGGCGCTGTCCAGGACAATGCGCGTGGGCCAGCGCGGTTGCGGTAGAACGAACTTGTGTGCGGCCGCCCCGGCGTTGAAGAACGCCGTCAGCATCGTTACCGACCCACCGTCGCTGCTGGCACGTCGCAGCACGAGGCAGCGGTCCTCGGCATTGTTCCAAGACTCGGTCGACACGACGTCGCCTGACGAGTCGAACCAGGCGATGTCGGCGACACCGTCGGCAGGATGCTCGAGTCCATGGAGAAAGCGTGGTGCCCGCAGGACCGCATGCTTGTGTCGCAGCGCGACGATGCGCGACACGAAGCCGGCCAGCGTCCGGCCCTCAGGCTTGTCCAAGGCCGACCAGTCGAGCCACGATGTTTCGTTGTCCTGGCAATAGGCATTGTTGTTGCCGTTCTGGGTGCGGCCGAACTCATCGCCACCCAGCAGCATGGGCGTGCCCTGTGCGAGAAACAGGGTCGCAAGCATGGCACGCTGCAGTCTCTGGCGCGTGTCCAGAATCGCAGGATCTTCGGTCGGTCCCTCGATACCCCAGTTGGCGCTGCAGTTCTCGCCGTGGCCGTCCTTGTTGTCCTCCCCATTCGCCTCGTTGTGGCGCTCGACGTAACTCACGGCATCCAGCAGCGTGAAGCCGTCGTGGGAAGCGACGTAGTTGATGGAGGCCCAGGGACGGCGATGACGGCGATCGAACAGGTCGCTCGATCCCGCGAGGCGCGCGGCGAAATCGGCGCGCTGCCCCGGATCGCCGCGCCAGTACCGCCGCACCCCGTCACGGAAGCGATCGTTCCACTCGGCGAAGCCCGGCGGATGGTTGCCCAACTGATATCCACCCGGTCCGATGTCCCAGGGCTCTGAGATCAGCTTCACCTTCTGCAGCACGGGATCCTGCCGGATCGCGTCGAAGAAGCCCGAGCAGGGATCGAAGCCGTGCGCCTCTCGCCCCAAGGTCACGCCGAGGTCGAAGCGGAAGCCGTCGACGTGAAAGGCGGTCACCCAGTAGCGAAGCGAATCCATCACCATCTGCAGCACGCGCGGCGTCGACAGGTTCAGCGTATTGCCCGTGCCCGTGTCGTTGATGCAGTGGCGTGGATTGTCGGGGAGCAGCCGATAGTAGCTGGCATTGTCGAGCCCGCGGAACGACAGGGTCGGCCCCAGTTCGCTGCCCTCGGCCGTGTGATTGTAGACGACGTCGAGAATGAGCTCGAGCCCCGCCGCATGCAGCCGACGGACGGCAATGCGCAGTTCGTCGGGCGTGCCGTCGGAAAGATAGCGCGGCTCCGGCGCGAAGAAGCCCAGGCTGTTGTAACCCCAGTAGTTCCGAAGGCCCTTTTCCACCAACGACCGGTCCTGCACGAAAGCGTGGACCGGCAGCAGCTCCACCGTCGTCACGCCGAGACGGCGCAGATGATCGATGAAGACGGGATCGCCAAGGGCCGCGAAGGTCCCACGCTCGTTCGGCCGCAGGTCCTGACGCATCATGCTGACGCCGCGGACATGGGTCTCGTAGATCACCGTGTCCGACCAGGGTACCGCGGGAGGCCGGTCGTCTGCCCAGTTGAAGCTGTCGTCGGCCACCACCGCCTTCATCACGCCGGGCGCACTGTCACGCCGGTCGAAGGACAGGTCGGCCCGCGGAGAGTTCACCCGGTAGCCGTAGAGGGCATCGGCGTTGCGCATCTCGCCGGTGAGCCGCCGCGCGTAGGGGTCGAGCAGCAGCTTGTGCGGATTGAAGCGGTGTCCAGCATGGGGCTCATAGGGGCCGTACGCGCGATAGCCATAGACGAGTCCTGCTCGGGCATTGGGGAGATAGCCGTGCCAAACCTCATCGGTGCACTCCGGCAGGTCGAATCGGGCGATCTGCCGTCGGCCTGAGGGATCGAACAGACAGAGTTCGATGCGGGTAGCGTGAGCCGAGAAGACGGCGAAGTTGGTGCCGAGACCGTCCCACGTGGCGCCCAGCGGATACGGTGCACCCGGCAGCAGGCGGTCGAGCCACGACGACGTCGCCACCTAGTCCTCGCTGCGCAGGATCAGCGTCGCCAGCGGCGGCAAAGTGAGTTGAATCGAATGGCCTTGCCCGTGCGACGCCGTGTCGACTGCTGTCACGCCACCGTCGTTGCCGAGATCGCTGCCACCGTAGAAGCGCGAATCGGTGTTGGCGACTTCGCGCCATCTCCCGCCCTTCGGTACGCCGATGCGGTAGCCATGCCGGGGCACGGGCGTCATGTTGCAGACGACGAGGAGCGGCGGAGACGAGGTCGAGGTGCGGAAGAATGCATAAACCGAGTTCGCTCGATCGTCCCCCACGATCCACGAAAAGCCGGATGGCTCGGCGTCGGTCTCGTGCAGCGCAGGTTCCGATGAATACAGGTGATTGAGATCGCGCACGAGCCGTTGAATACCCGCATGCGCGCCGTCGTCGAGCAGGTGCCAATCGATTTCGCCGTCATGGTTCCACTCGCGCTCCTGGGCGATCTCGCAGCCCATGAACAGCAGCTTCTTGCCGGGGTGCGCCCACATGAAGCCGAGATAGGCGCGCAGATTGGCGAAGCGCTGCCAGCGGTCGCCCGGCATCTTGCCCAGGAGCGACCCCTTTCCGTGCACGACCTCATCGTGAGAGATCGGAAGGACGAACCGTTCGGAGAAGGCGTAGACCAGACCGAAGGTCATCTGGTCGTGATGAAACGCGCGATGGATGGGCTCATGCTCGACGTATTGCAGCGTGTCGTGCATCCACCCCATGTTCCATTTGAACGAGAAGCCGAGCCCGTCGGGCAGCGGCGCGGTCACGCCGGGCCACGCCGTCGATTCCTCGGCGATCACGATCGCGCCGGGCGCCCGTTCAGCGACGACTGCATTGAGATGTCGCAGGAAACCGATCGCTTCCAGGTTCTCGCGCCCCCCATGGACATTGGGAATCCACGCGTCGGCCGGCCGGCTGTAGTCGCGATACAACATGGAGGCCACCGCATCGACGCGCAGCCCGTCGACATGGAACCGCTCCAGCCAATGCAGGGCGCTCGCGATCAGGAAGCCCTGCACCTCACGACGGCCGAAATTGTAGATGTAGGTGTTCCAGTCGTGGTGATAGCCCTCGCGCGGATCGAGATGCTCGTAGAGCGCCGTCCCATCGAACCGCGCGAGCCCATGAGGGTCGGTCGGGAAGTGCGCCGGAACCCAGTCCAGCAGCACCCCCACCCCCGCGCGATGGGCCGCGTCCACGAAGCGGGCGAACGATTCCGGCGGACCGTAGGTCGCGGCCGGCGCGAACAGACCCAGCGGCTGATACCCCCAGGACCCGCCGAACGGATGCTCCGTCACAGGCAACATCTCGACGTGGGTGAAACCCATCTCCTTCACGTAGGGGATCAGACGCTCCGCGAGGAAGTCCCAAAGCGGACGTGCGGCTCCACCCGCTCCGGTCTTCTGGCGCATCCAGGAGCCGGCATGGACCTCGTAGATCGAAATCGCCGACGCCGCCGACTGGCGCTTCGCCCGTCCCGCCATCCACTCATGATCGGTCCAGCGAAGACCTGTTGACGGTGCCGCTACGACGGAGGCCGTCGCGGGTGCGAGTTCGGCCTGTTGGGCGACGGGATCGGCTTTGTCAGGTACGCGCTCGCCATGAGGGCCCAGGATGTCGAACTTGTAGCGCGTCCCCGGGCCGAGCCGCGGAATGAAGATTTCCCAAACTCCGGCAGAAGGCCTCAGCCGCATTGGATTCCGACGCCGGTCCCAGGAATTGAAATCGCCGATCACGGCGACGCGCCGGGCGTTGGGTGCCCAGACCGCAAAGCGTACGCCCTTCACACCGTCCAGTTCGAAGACGTTGGCACCCAGCGCCTCTGCGAGCTCGAAGTGCCGGCCTTCGCTGAAGAGATGAAGGTCGAGATCGCCCAGCGCCGGCCCAAACGCGTACGGATCCTCGGTTTCCTGTACCGCATCGGGCCACCGGATCCGAAGGACGTAAGCGCCCTGTTGCTCGACCCTTCCCTCGAACAGCCCGTCGACGAGCCCCGGCTCCAGCTCGATCCACTTCCGGCCATCGCCACGGCCAGCGACGTCAACCCTCACCGCGCCGGGCAGAAAGGCCCTCACGATGCTGCCGGTGTCCGAGCGATGCGGTCCGAGGATCGCAAATGCATCGACGGGGCGAGCATCGGCCAGCGCCTCCGCCGAGCCCGGATCGAGCCGGCCAGCCTGCAGCGTGCCGTTCATGCATTCTCCTGCGGTGGCGTTTCCCTGAGGAGGCGCGCGGCCAGGCGGGACAGGCCGGAAAGCGGGATCGGAACCCAGGCCGGGCGGTTTGCCGCCTCGTAGCAGACCTCGTAGGCCGCCTTCTCGGCGAGGAAGAAGTCGAGGAGCTCACCGCGATCCATACCGGGCAGCCCGGTGCCAGCCTCACGGTAGGCGGCCAGGAACGCGCGCTGGGCTCCCCGGCGGAGCCGTGTGACGAGCTTGAGGCGGCGAGCCTGCGGGATGCGGTTGGCGATCACGTTTTTCGGGTCGAGGGTCGCGGCGGCCGCATAGTCGAACGACCGCATCAGCCCCGCCACGTCTCGCATTGGACTCGCCTTCCGGCGGCGTTCCTCGAGCGGCCGCGCCGGCTCACCCTCGAAGTCGATGATGTAGGCGTCGGCGCTGGCAATCAGCACCTGTCCGAGGTGAAAATCGCCATGGATGCGTGTGACGATCGAGCCGAGCCCGCTCTGCACGAGCTGCCGCAGCAGCGACGTGAGCGCGTCGCGGCGGTCGAGCAGGCGCCTGGCATCGGCCGCGGCCGCCTCGCTCTCCCAGCTCCCGATACCGGCAATCGCGTCGAGAGCCCGTTCGAACAATCCCAGTCCGCGTTCCGCCCATGCTTCGACATCTTCGGGGCCAGCGGTACGGGGCGAGAAAGCCTCGTCATCGGAGGGTCGCGCGAGTACCTGGTGCATCGCCCCCAGTTGCCGACCGATCGTCCCGGCAAATGCGTGATAGTCCTCGATGTCATCGTCGCGGGAGTCCGCCGTGGCCTCGCGGCTGGCGAGATTGTCCAGGGCCCGGTTGAACTGGTTCAACGTCCAGGTCCAGGCATCTCCCTGGTTCCGGACGAAGGCCTGCGCAATCCCGAGCGCATAGCGCTGACCATCCGGAGCGATGCGCGCCACCTCTCCCAGCAAGGCGGGTGAATTGCTGAAGCCATGGCTGGTGAGATATCGGCTCATCTCCGCTTCGGGGTGTTCGCCCGCCTGAATCCGCCTGAAGATCTTGAACATGACCGCATCGTCGATGACCAGGGAGCTGTTCGACTGCTCCGCGGTCAGCCACATCACCTGAGCGTCGGCCGGTCGTTGCAGCAGTTCCACAGCATCCGGCATCGGCTCGAACACGATCTGGCCTTCCGATCCGTCGACCTTTGCTCCGGACGCCAGAGCGGCCAGCATCTCGCGGGCAAACTCGGGCAGCGCGAAAGCATCGGTCAGGAGCCCGATCCGTCTTCCCCGCCGGACCCGCGCCAGTGCGAGCTGCGCCGGAAGCGCAGCGGCTTGCTCGTCCTCCCAGCTCATCGACAGCGGCAACAGCCAGCGGCTTTTCTCGCCGCCCGCCTCGACCTCGATTTCGCTGAGGACCAGCTCCCGCGCCGATCCAGGCGGCCCCGCCAGATAGGCGAAGCGCGAGGACTGCAGAGGCTTGTCCTTCGCGCCAAACCAGCGGCGCTTTGCCAGATAAGGGGGCAGTGCCTCTCGCTCGAGGAGCCCGGCCGAGGCTGCGACCCCGTCCCCGAGCGGTCCGCGCAGGACCACCGTGACGTAGTCAGGCAAGGGTTCGGGCGCAGGCGTGTGCCATGAGGGTGCCTCCGTCTCGCTGGCGAGGATGAACCAATAGAAGCCGTAGGGTGGCAAGGTGAGCAGATACGTCAGCTGCCCAACGGGCGGGAAAAGCGACCCGCCATTCAGCTCGACGGGCACCCTGCCAGCGAACTCGGAGAGATCGAGTTCCACGGCTTGCGGCGTGCGCGACACATTGGCCACACAGAGGATCACCTCCCCATCCAGCTCGCGCAGATAGGCGAGCACCTTCCGGTTCTTCGGATAGAGGAAGCGCAAGGTCCCGCGTCCGAAGGCGCCGTGCGTGCGCCGCACCGCGATCATTTTCCGCGTCCAGTGAAGCAAGGAGTGGACGTCGCGCGTCTGCGCTTCGACGTTGACGGTCTCGTAACCGTAGAGCGCGTCCATGATGGTCGGCAGCGCCAAGGCAGCCGGATCGGCGCGTGAGAACCCGCCATTGCGATCGGGCGACCACTGCATCGGGGTGCGCACGCCGTCGCGGTCGCCCAGCCGGATATTGTCTCCCATGCCAATCTCGTCGCCGTAGTAAATGACGGGCGCGCCCGGCATCGACAGAAGCAGGCAGTTCATCAGCTCGATGCGCCGGCGGTCCCGCTCGAGCAGAGGCGCGAGGCGGCGGCGGATGCCGAGATTGAGCCGCGCGCGACGGTCCGTGGCATAGGTCTCCCAGAGATAGTCACGCTCCGAATCCGTCACCATCTCGAGCGTCAGCTCGTCGTGGTTGCGCAGGAAGATCGCCCACTGGCAGTTGTCGGGGATCTGCGGCGTCTGCCGCATGATGTCGGTGATCGGAAACCGGTCCTCCCGCGCCAGCGCCATGTACATCCGCGGCATCAACGGAAAATGGAAAGCCATGTGGCACTCGTCGCCCTGGCCGAAATATTCCTTCGTATCCTCCGGCCACTGGTTGGCCTCGGCCAGCAGCATGCGCCCGGGATAGGCCCTGTCGATCTCGGCGCGGATGCGTTTCAGGACCTGATGGGTCTC
>CAZPOS010000072.1:0-20828 GCA_964588065.1 uncultured Reyranella sp. | reverse complement strand
AACGGCCACATCGACCGCCGCCGCGCCGAGGGCAAGCTGGTGAACCTCGAGGCACGGCTCAAGGACGAGCCGCTCACCGGCACGATCGGCATCGGCCACACGCGCTGGGCGACCCACGGCAAGCCCTCGGAGCGCAATGCACATCCGATCGCCACCGATCGGGTCGCGGTGGTGCACAACGGCATCATCGAGAATTTCCAGGAACTGAAGCGGGAGATGGAGGGCGAGGGGCGCCGCTTCGAGAGCGATACGGACACCGAGGTCGTGGCCCAGCTCATCACCTCGTGTCTCGAGCGGCAGATGTCGCCTGAGCAGGCGATGGGAAAGGCCATGGAGCGGCTGCGCGGCGCCTTTGCGCTCGCGGTGCTGTTCAGCGGTCGCCATGACCTGCTGATGGGCGCGCGCCGCGGGAGTTCCCTTGCCGTCGGCTATGGCGACGGCGCGATGTACATAGGCACCGACGCGCTGGCGCTCGCGCCGTTCACCAAACGCGTCAGCTACCTTGAGGACGACGACTGGGTGGTGCTCACTCAGGAGGGTGCAAAGGTCTACCAGGGCAGCACCGAAGTCTCTCGCGAGGTCCGCCAGAGCGGCATCTCGGGCGCGATGATCGGCAAGGGCAATCACCGCCACTTCATGCTCAAGGAAATCCACGAGCAGCCGGCCGTCATCGGCGACACACTGCACAGCTATCTGAACCCGGCAACCCGCACGGTGACCCTGCCGGCCGTGCCGGTCGACTGGACCAAGGTGAGCCGCCTGACCATGACGGCCTGCGGCACGGCTTTCTATGCCTGCATGGTCGCCAAATACTGGTTCGAGCAGCTGGCGCGGTTGCCTGTGGAGGTCGAGGTCGCCTCCGAGCTGCGCTACCGCGAACCGCCGATGCCGAAGGACGGCGTCTGCATCGCAGTTTCACAGTCGGGCGAGACTGTCGATACGCTGGCGGCGATCCGCTATGCCAAGGCCAACGGGCAGACGATCCTCGCAGTGGTCAACGTGCCGGAGAGCGCCATCGCCCGCGACTCGCATGGCGTATTGCCGACCCTGGCCGGACCCGAGATCGGTGTCGCCTCGACCAAGGCTTTCACGACGCAGCTCACCGTCCTGCTCTGTGCCGCGATCGCCGCCGGCCGGGCGCGTGGGACGCTGAGTGCGGCCGCGGAGGCGAAGATCGGCCTCGCGCTGATCGAGCTGCCAGCGCTCGTCAACGAGGCGCTCAATCTCGAGGACCAGTACCGGCACATTTCCGAGGAAATTCTCGCCGAGGCGCGCGACGTTCTCTATCTCGGCCGCGGCACCTCGTTCCCGATCGCCCTCGAGGGCGCGCTTAAGCTCAAGGAAATCTCCTACATCCACGCCGAGGGGTATGCCGCCGGCGAGATGAAGCACGGCCCGATCGCGCTGATCGACGAGCTTGTGCCGGTGGTCGTGGTGGCGCCCTCGGATTCGATCTTCGACAAGACCGCATCCAATTTCGAGCAGGTGAAGGCGCGCGGCGGCAAGCTGGTGCTGGTGAGCGACGCCACAGGCGTTGCCCGGCTGGGATCGCAGGCGGCGGCTTCCGTGAGCCTGCCGACGGTCGATCCGGTCGTGGCGCCAATACTCTATACGATCCCCGTGCAGATGCTTGCGTACTATACGGCTGTCGCCAAGGGGACGGATGTCGACCAGCCGCGCAATCTCGCCAAGAGCGTCACCGTCGAATAGTCCGCTCCGCCGGGGAGGGCGCACGAAAAAGCCGCGGGTCTTTCGGACCCGCGGCTTTCGATTTCGACGACGCTCAGCGCGTTCCCTGCGGCAATCCGGGAGGCGGACCCGAGGGGGCCGGAGCCGGGCCCGGCTGGCCACCGCGCGGTTGCGGCTGGGCGGGGCGGGGTTGCGCCGGCTGGGCCGGCATCAGCGTCTGGACGATGGCGCGGACCTTAGCCGCCTCGGCCTCCTGCGCCTTCTTGAACTCGTCCTCGCTGAGGAAACGGTCTTTGTTCAGGTCAATCTCCCCGAACTGCTTCAGCGCATAGGCCGACAGCTCCACACGGTCGATCTGGCCGTCCTTGTTGGTGTCGATCTCCGCGAACTTGCGCATCGCGATCTGCTTGCGCATGTCGAAGGGCAGCAGGTTCTTGGCCTGCGGGCCGTCCGCCGGGCCGGCGAGGACCGTGTATTCGGCACCGCTGATCTTGCCGTCCTTGTTCTTGTCGAGCTCGTCGGCCTGCCGCAGCTGCATGTCCATGAACTCGTTGAGAGCCATCATGCCCTGGCGGCGGCGCGCCTCCGCCTGCTGGCGCTCGGCGACCTCGCGCTGCATCGAGCGCTGGATGATCAGGCGAACCTCGGGCTCGGTGATCTTGTTGTCGCGATCGGTGTCGTAGTTGTTGAACTCCGAATGGACCACCGCCTCGGCTTCTCCGCGCTCGAGGAAGCCGTCCCGGTTGGTGTCCAGCGTCTGGAATTCCGCCTTGGCGCGGTTGCGGCGCTCCTCCAGCGGAGGGAGGCCGGGCGCATCGGCCGGCGTCGCCGGCGGTTCGACCACCTTGGTGAACTCCTCGAGCGACAGCTTGTTGTCCTTGTTGAGGTCGAGCGACTCGAAGGACTTCATGCGGTATTTGAGAAACTCCGCCCGCGTGACCTCACCCTTCTTGTCGACGTCGATCTCGACGAACCACTGGGGCAGCGGGACGGGCGCGGCTGAGGCCGTAGGAGCACCTGCAGCAGGCGGGGCCGCGGGCTGAGCCGGCGCGGCGGCTGGCGGAGCAGCCTGAGCCGGAGGCTTGTTCTGCGGCCAGGCCTGCGTCGGCGGAGTCTGGGCCATCGCCGGGAGGGCGATGCAGGCGGCAGTAATGAACAGGGTCGGGCGAAACATGCGATTCATCGGCGGTGAGCCCGCTTTTGGAGGGGGAGTTTTCGTATCGGTTGCAATGGCCGGCGTGTCAATGTCTGCAAAGCCGCGCAAACGTGCGGCGCAATCGCGCCGAAAGCATGGCGCGTCGCCATTTGGGTTGCGTCCCGCCGCCGGATACGTCATCGTTCGCTAAATGCAGACTCCGTAGAAGGGTCGCAAGTACTTGGGAGGCAAGGGTAATTTCGCCACGTTGACGCGTGTAATGCGTCTGCCGGCGAAACCAGTATCGTCATGGCAGGACCAACCACATCCCGCGGCTCGCCGCTCCTTAGCGTGCGCGACGTGTCCGTCCGGTTCGGCGGAATCGTCGCCCTCGATGGCGTCTCCTTCGACGTCTTTCCCGGTCAGATCGCGGGCCTCATCGGCCCCAACGGGGCCGGAAAGACGACGCTCTTCAACTGCCTGAGCCGGCTCTACACCCCGAATTCGGGTGACGTTCAGTTCGAGGGGAAGACCATCCTCGACCAGCCGAGGCATGCGATTCCCAGGATCGGCATCGGGCGGACGTTCCAGAACGTGGCGCTGTTCGACAAGATGTCAGTGCTCGACAACGTGAAGGTCGGTTGTCACAGCGTCAGCTCGACCAGCTTCTTCGAGAACGCGCTGCGGGTGCCCAAGGTCAAGGTCGAGGAGGAGGCAATCGCGCGGCGCGCCGAGGAACTCGTCGCCTTCATGGACCTCATGCCGTTCGCCAATGCACTGGCGGGTCCCTTGCCGTTCCCGATCCGCAAGAGGGTCGAACTCGCGCGGGCGCTGGCCTCCAGCCCCAAGCTGCTGCTGCTCGATGAGCCGGCCGCCGGTCTGAACCATGACGAGATCGAGGTGCTGAAGAGCCAGATCAAGCGTGTACGGGACCTTCAGAACGTCACGGTGCTGCTGGTGGAGCATCACATGAGCCTCGTGATGTCGGTGTCGGACAAGGTGGTGGCGATCGACTTCGGCCGGAAGATCGCCGATGGCACGCCGGCTGAAGTTCAGCGCGATCCGGAAGTGATCCGCGCCTATCTGGGGACCGCGTGATGGCTGCGCTACTCGAGGTCAGCGGCCTGAAGGCCTTCTATGGACAGACCCAGTCGCTCTACGACGTCGGCTTCGAGATTCCCACGGGCGGCATCACGACGCTGCTGGGCGCCAACGGCGCCGGCAAGACGACGACGCTCAGGGCGATCTGCAACATGGTCCGTACCGACGGGACGATCCGTTTCGACGGCAAGAATATCCGCGGCATGGCAACGGAAGAGATCGTGCGCCAGCGCATCGCCCACGTCCCGGAAGGGCGTGGCACCTTCACCACGCTCACCGTCGACGAGAATTTGCGCATCGCCGCCTATACCCGCAAGGACAAGCAGGCGGTGAAGGACGAACTGGAGCGTGTGTTCGTCTACTTCCCTCGGCTCAAGGAACGCATCCAGCAGCAGGCCGGCACGCTGTCGGGCGGCGAACAGCAGATGCTGGCGATCGCCCGGGCGCTGATGCTGAAGCCACGGCTGATGCTCCTCGACGAACCGTCGTTCGGCCTGGCGCCACTGATCGTTCTGGAGATCTTCCGCATCCTGCGCCGCATCAACGAGGAGGAGAAGGTGAGCATCCTGCTCGTCGAGCAGAACGCCGCCCTGGCGCTCGATCTCGCCACGCACGCCTATGTGCTCGAAACCGGCAAAGTCGTGATGTCGGGTCCGTCCGACGTCGTGAAGAACGACGAGAACGTCCGCAAATCCTACCTCGGCTACTGAGGCAGCCTCCATGGAACAGTTTCTTCAGCAGATCGCCTCGGGCCTCGCCAACGGCGCCATCTACGCCTGCGTGGCGCTCGCTCTGGTCATGATCTACGTGTCGACCGACCATATCAATTTCGCCCAGGGCGAGATGGCGATGTTCAGCACGTATATCTCCTGGCAGCTCATGAGCTGGGGGATGAGCTTCTGGGTCGCCTTTGCCCTCACCGTCATCATCTCCTTCGCCATGGGCGTGCTGATCGAACGGCTCATCCTGAGACCGCTGCATAACGCCCCCGTCCTGTCGATCATCGTGGTCTTCATCGGCCTGCTGGCGATTTTCAACTCGATGGCCGGCGCCTTCTGGAGCTACCTGATCAAGGAATTCCCATCGCCGTTCCCCAAGAGCGATTTCGGCATCGCGGGCGTGATCGGACCCCACCAGCTGGGCGTGGTCCTGATCACACTGATCGTTCTCGGACTACTGTTCGTGTTCTTCCGCTACACGCCGCTCGGGCTCGCCATGCGCGCGGCGGCACAGAACCCCCAGTCGGCACGTCTGGTCGGCGTTCGTGTCGACTGGATGCTGGCGCTCGGTTGGGGCCTGGCGGCTTCGGTGGGCGCCGTGGCCGGCATCATGGTTGCCCACATCGTCTATCTCGAGCCCAACATGATGGGCGGCATCCTGCTCTACGCCTTCGCCAGCGCCCTGGTCGGAGGCATCTCCAACCCGGCCGGTGCCGTGGCCGGCGGCTTCATCGTCGGCATCCTCGAGAACATGGTGGCCTACGCCGGCAACCAGCTCGAGAAGGCGACAGGCATCTACATCATCGGCAACGGCGAAAAGCTCACGGTGGCGCTGATCATCGTGATCTTCGTCCTGACGGTTAAGCCTGCGGGCCTGTTCGGCCGCGTCGTCGTGAAGAGGGTCTGATCATGGCCGGCTCGTCGAAAGTGTGGGTGCTGGGAGCCATCGTTGTCGCGGTCCTGGTGCCGCTGCTGCAGCCGGTCTTTCCGGATGTGGTTTCCAACTATCGTCTGTTCCTGATCAGCACCATGATCATCGCATCGATCGCGGTGCTCGGCTTGAACCTGCTGACCGGGTTCAATGGCCAGTTCTCGCTGGGTCACGGCGCCTTCTATGCAGTCGGCGCCTACACAGCCGCCATCCTGATGGACAAGATGAACGTGCCCTATTGGGCGACGATCCCGGCCGCGGCCATCGTCTGCTTCATTGTCGGCTATCTGTTCGGCCTGCCGGCGCTCAAGCTCGAAGGTCATTACCTCGCGCTCGCGACCTTCGCGCTGGCGCTCGCGGTGCCGCAGATCCTGAAGTACAAGTGGCTCGAGGGCCTGACGGGCGGTGTCCAGGGCATCGTCCTGATGAAGCCGGAAGTCCCGTTTGGCCTGCCGCTCAGTGAAGACCAGTGGCTCTACTACTTTTGCCTGGTCGTGATGATCGTGCTGTTCTGGGCGGCGGCCAACATGCTGAACAGCCGAAGCGGCCGTGCCATGATGGCGATCCGCGACCAGTACATGGCCGCCGACACGATGGGCATCGACACCGCCCTCTACAAGACAGTGACCTTCGGCATCAGCGCGGCCTATACGGGCATCGCCGGCGCCCTGTCGGCCTCGGCCATCGCCTTCGTGGCCCCCGATAGTTTCGGCATCTTCCTTTCGATCAAGTTCCTGATCGGTCTGGTCGTAGGCGGCATGGGCTCGCTGCTGGGCTCGGTGCTGGGCGGCGTGTTCTACGTGCTGGTCGACAATTCTGCCCAGTCGCTTACCCAGTTCATCCGCAACGACCTCGGCCTGCCGTTTGATCTGTCGGCCTACACCGTCTTCGGCGTCCTGCTGATCGCCATCATCTACCTGATGCCGATGGGCATCGCCGGCGGTTTGTTCATTGCCTATCGCAAGTTGCGGGGTGCACGGGCGTAACCTGGACCCTCTTCGTCGGAAAGTCGCCGGAAGGCGGCCTTCTTTCCGGCCGGAATGCAGAACAAGCTCCGGCTGGCTGTGTCACCAAGGGAGGAATAAATGGCTACCAGCAGGCGCAGTTTCGTGGTCGGCGCTTCGGCGTTCGCGGTCTGGGGGGCGAATTCCGCCTTCGCCCAGAAGAAGTATGACGACGGTGCGACCGACAAGGAGATCAAGATCGGCCACACCGGTCCCTATAGCGGCCCGGCATCGTCGTACGGCCAGATCGGCAAGACGATCGAAGCCTTCTTCAAATCGGTGAACGAGGCGGGCGGGGTCAATGGCCGCAAGATCAACTTCATCACGCGCGACGACGGCTACTCGCCGCCGAAGATGGTCGAACTGGTGCGCCAGCTCGTCGAGCAGGACAAGGTCCTGTGCCTTTTCAATACGCTGGGCACGCCGACCAACACGGCGATCCATCGCTACATGAACCAGAAGAAGGTGCCGCAGCTCTACGTGGCCACCGGCGCCTCGAAGTGGGGCAAGCCCAAGGAGTTCCCGTGGACGATGGGCTTCCAGCCTGACTACCACACCGAGGGTGTCGTTTACGCCAAGCACATCCTGGCCAACGTCAAGGACGCCAAGATCGGCGTGCTGATGCAGAACGACGACTACGGCAAGGACTATTACGAAGGTTTCCGCGAAGGCCTTGGCAAGGAAACCGGCAAGATCGTCAAGCATGTCACCTTCGAGGTGACGGATCCGACGGTCGACAGCCAGGTCATCCAGCTGAAGGATTCCGGCGCCAACGTTTTCTTCAACATCGCGACCCCGAAGGCCGCCGCCCAGGCCATCCGCAAGGCGGCCGACATCGGCTGGAAGCCGGCGCAGTACCTCAACAACGTGTCCGCTTCGGTGGGCTCGGTGATGAAGCCTGCCGGGCTGGAGAACAGCCAGGGCATCATCACGGCGCAGTACCTCAAGGACCCCACGGACAAGCAGTGGGAGAACACCGACGACTTCAAGGCCTGGGTCGCCTGGATGGACAAGTGGATGCCGGGCGCCAACAAGGCGGACGCCAACCATGTGTTCGGCTACGCCGTTTCCAACCTGATGCTGGAGACACTCAGGAAGTGCGGCGACACGCTGACCCGCGAGAACGTCATGAAGCAAGCCGCCAATTACCAGAAGTACAAGCTGCCGCTGCTTCTGCCGGGCATCACCATCAACACCAGCCCGACCGACTACTATCCGATCCAGTCGGTGCAGCTCGCGCGCTTCAAGGGCGAGACCTGGGACCTGTTTGGCGACGTCATGTCCGCCGAAGGCTCCTGAGCGACCGCACCGGAACCCAAGGAAGGGCCGCCGGCAGTGCCGGCGGCCTTTTTCTTTTGGGGCGAGAGGGAAATCTATCGCTCGGCCGGCTTGCGCTGCAGAGCCTGCCGGCATTCGGCCGTGTCGATGCGCCCGTTCTTGTCGAGGTCGCAGCGCGCAAAGTTGCGCTCGGTACCCGCCAGGAATTCCGTCAAGGTGACGAAGCCATCCTTGTCGGTGTCGAGGAGGATGAAATAGCTCGACTGCCGACCGGCCTGACGATCCGTGGGCAAAACGCTGTTACCGACGGCCGGGGTGCGGGCGAACAACTCTTCCTGGCTGAGCTTGCCGTCGCCGTTTGTGTCGAGCCGCTTGAAGCGCGCCTGCTGGCCGGCCTTCCATTCATCGAGCGTGACGGCGCCGTCCTTGTTCGCGTCGTAGCGCATCACACCGCCCTCGGTGCGTGCCGGCCGGTTTGTCGGCGTCGACGGTGTGGCCTGCGGGGCAGGAGCATCTCCCGGGGCTGCGAGGGCAGGGCCGGCCAGGAACAGGAAAGCGGTCGCAAGCAGGGAAGATCTCGGCATTGTCAGTCCTCTGGGTTGTATCAGGAGACGGCAATGCACGCGCCATTTCCCTTACCGCCGGGTCTAGGCGCGGATATAGTCCGCCCGGCGACCGAATTATGGCCGCGTTGAGGTTTTGTTCTCTCTGGGGATAACCCATGGCCTACGATTACGATCTCTTTGTCATCGGTGCCGGCTCGGGCGGTGTACGTGCGTCGCGGATCGCGGCGACCCATGGTGCGCGTGTCGGCATTTGCGAGGATTACCGCGTCGGCGGCACCTGCGTGATCCGCGGCTGCGTTCCGAAGAAGCTGCTGATGTACGGTTCGAAGTTCGCGCACGAGTTCGAGGATGCGGCGGCATATGGCTGGACCGTGCCGGAGCCGACCCATTCGTGGCCGACCCTGCGGGACAACGTGAACAAGGAAGTGGATCGCTTGAACGCGCTCTACCTGCGCCTGCTCGAAGGAGCGGGCGTGAAGCTGCATATGGGCCGCGGCCGTCTGATGGACCGGCACACGATCCAGGTCGGCGAGGAGACGATCACGGCCGAAAAGATCCTGATCGCGACGGGTGGACATCCGGTCATCCCGTCGATCCCGGGGGCCGAACTGGCGATCACGTCCAACGATGCCTTTCATCTCGCCGAACTGCCCAATCACATCACGATCGTCGGCGCGGGATACATCGCCGTGGAATTTGCCGGTATCTTCCATGGGCTCGGCGCCAAGGTCGACATCGTGCTGCGGCGGGACAGGGTTCTGCGCGGCTTCGACGAGGAATGCCGCACGTTCGTGCACGAGGCGCTGAAGGACAGCGGCATCCGCATGCGCAGCGAGATGGAGATCGCGCGCATCGTCGCCAAGGGCGGGGACGGCAAGAGCGGTCCGTTCGAAGTCCACACGCCGATGGGCGGCATGTTCGAGACCGACTGCGTGATGTACGCTACCGGCCGCGCGCCCAATACGTCGGGCATCGGCCTGGAGAAAGCGGGTGTCCAGCTCAACAAGGCAGGTGCCATCGCGGTCGACGAGTGGTCCAAGACCACCGCCGACAATATCTGGGCGGTGGGCGACGTCACCGACCGGATCAACCTGACGCCGGTTGCCCTCATGGAGGGCCATTGCTTCGCCGATACCGAGTTCGGCAAGAAGCCGCGCAAGGCCAACCACCATGACGTGCCGTCGGCGGTGTTCTGCCAGCCGGAGATGGCCAATGTCGGCCTGAGCGAGGAGCAGGCGAAACTGCAGCTGGGCGATCTGCGCATCTATACGGCGGCATTCCGACCGATGAAGTATACGGTCTCCGGACGCCACCAACGCACCTTCATGAAGCTGATCGTCGAGGATGCGACCGATCGTGTGGTCGGCATCCATATGGTGGGGGACGACGCGGCCGAGCTGATCCAGGGTTTGGCCGTGGCCATGAAGGCAGGGGCCACCAAGGCCCATTTTGACGCCACGGTCGGTATTCATCCGACGGCCGGCGAGGAGTTCGTCACCATGCGGACGGCGCGGGCGGATTCTACCCCGAACCGGGCAGCCGCGGAGTAGAACGAGGCCGGTCTGCCGGCTGGCCTTTTATCCACAGCACGTATAGGTTCACCCACCCCGCCGGCCCCTTCGGCCCGCGGGTGGAGGAGGAGTCGATGACCGCGATCCAGGGCCATTCCCGGGCCGATTCGCGAACCGCGAAAGGCCAGTCCCGCACGTCGAGCGCCGCAGACTGGTCGCCGACGAGCTGGCGCAGCCGGCCGGCGCTGCAGATGCCGGTCTATCCGGACGCCACTGCTTTGGCTCATGCCGAGGCGCGCCTGCGTCGCTATCCGCCGTTGGTCTTTGCGGGCGAGGCGCGCAAGCTCAAGGCCGCTCTGGCCAAGATCGCCAATGGCGAGGCCTTCCTGCTGCAGGGCGGTGACTGCGCCGAGAGCTTCGTCGACTTCACCGCCAACAACATTCGCGACACGTTCCGCGTGCTCCTGCAGATGGCGGTCGTGCTGACCTACGGCGCCGGCATGCCGGTGGTGAAGCTCGGCCGCATCGCCGGCCAGTTCGCCAAGCCCCGCTCGTCCAACGTCGAGAAAATCGGTGATGTCGAGCTGCCGTCCTATCGCGGCGACAACGTCAACGGCATCGAATTCACCGCCGCCGCGCGCCTGCCCGATCCGGAACGCATGGTGCAGGCCTACAACCAGTCGGCGGCGACGCTCAATCTGCTGCGTGCCTTCGCCCAGGGCGGCTATGCCGATCTGCATGAGGTCAACCGCTGGAACCTCGACTTCGTGCGCAGTTCGCCGGCGTCCGCTCGCTACGAAGACCTCGCGGCGCGGCTCGACGAGACGCTGAATTTCATGGCCGCCTGCGGCCTGAACTCGGCGACGACGCCGCAGATCGCCGAGACCGACTTCTTCACCAGCCACGAGGCGCTGCTGCTGCCCTACGAGGAGGCGCTGACTCGCGTCGATTCCACGTCCGGCGACTGGTACGACTGCTCGGCCCACATGCTGTGGATCGGCGACCGCACGCGCCAGCCCGACGGCGCCCATGTCGAGTTCCTGCGTGGCGTCCGCAACCCGATCGGATTCAAGGCCGGCCCGACCCTGCCGACCGACGATCTGCTGCGCCTGATCGACACGCTGAATCCGTCCAACGAGGCGGGCCGCATCGTGATCATCGCCCGCATGGGCGCCGACAAGGTGGCCGACAAGCTGCCGGCGCTGGTCCGTGCCCTGAAGCGCGAGGGCCGGACGGTCGTGTGGTCGTGCGATCCCATGCATGGCAACACGGTCACTGCCTCGAACGGCCGCAAGACCCGTCCATTCGACGCGATCTTGCGTGAGGTGAAGGAGTTCTTCGCCGTGCACCGCGCCGAGGGTACCCATCCCGGTGGCGTGCACTTCGAGATGACCGGCCAGGAGGTCACGGAGTGCATCGGCGGATCGACCGACATCACGGTCGAAAACCTCAACGAGCGCTACGAGACGCTGGTCGATCCGAGGCTGAACGCCAGCCAGGCGCTCGAGCTCGCGTTCCTGCTCGCCGAGCAGCTCAAGGCGGAGCGCTTGTCCGTCGCAAGGGCGCGCCCGACCGTCTGAGCGACGTCCGGGCTTGGCGCGAGAGGCCGGGGGAGGGCCATGACGCATCCTGAGAATGGCGAGATCGCGCGCTACACCGATCACTACTTCAATCGCTCGAAGCAGGTGATCGGCAAGTTCGGCGATTGCAAGGTCACCTACGCGATCTTCATGCGGCGCCCGGTCGTCTTCGCGCCGCGGCTCGCGCTCGAATGGCTGGAAGAGACCGGCCGGGCGCGCAACACCGCGGTCGAACTCGACATGCGTTACCGCGAAGGCAAGTGGGTCGGGGCCGGCGAGCCGATGATGTACATCACCGGCTCCTTCTTCCATCTGGTCGATCTCGAAACCATCTTCCTGCAGAAGCTCGGGCCGGCCTGCGTGGCGGCCTACAATGCCTGGACCATGTGTGCCGACATGCCGAAGTCGGCCTTCCTCGCCATGGACGCCCGACATTGTGCGGGCCGGGAGATGGCGGAGATGATGGCCTATGCCGCCTCGGTCGGCTCGGCGCGCGCCAAGCGCAAGGTCGGGGCCGTCGGTTTCATCGGCAACGCCACCCACGCCACGGCTCATTTCTTCGGCCGTGAATTCGGGCTGGGGACCATGCCGCATGCGTTGATCGGCTATGCCGGTTCGACGGTCCGGGCAGCGGAGATGTTCCATGAGACCTTCCCGGACGAGGGGATGACGGTCCTTGTCGACTATTTCGCGCGCGAGATCTCCGATTCGCTCGAAGTCTGCCGCCGCTTTCCCGAACTCGCGGCGCAGGGGAACCTGTCGCTGCGCCTCGACACGACGGGCGGCCGCTACATCGAGGGCCTCGATCCCGCCTCGTCCTACGCGGTGCTGGAGCGGTTCTCGCCGGAATCGATCCGCGGGTATCGAAGCGAGGAGGAACTGCGCTATCTCGTCGGCACCGGTGTGTCGGCTGCGGCCATCTTCCATCTGCGGGCCGAGCTCGATCGCAACGGTTTCGATAAGGTGAAGATCGTGGCCTCGTCGGGCTTCGGCCCGGCCAAGTGCCGCATCATGGCGGAGGCCAAGGCGCCAATCGACGTCGTGGGCTCGGGCTCGTTCCTGCCGTCGAACTGGTCCGAAACCTATGCCACGGCCGACATCGTCGAGTATGACGGCGAGAAGCGCGTGAAGATCGGCCGCGAGTTCCTGCATCGCAACCGGCCAGCCGACGCTGCCAAGCCGCTCTAACTTTCCAGAGGCACATATGCTCAAGCTCTATTTCGCACCTGGCGCCTGCTCGACGGCTTCGCATATCGGTCTCGAGGAGAGCGGAGCGACGTACGAGTCGCAGGCTCTCTCTTTCGCCAAGAGCGAGCAGCGGACGCCGGAATACCTCAAGGTAAACCCGCGCGGGCGCGTGCCGGCACTGGTGGTCGACGAGGGCACGATTGTCGAGAACACGGCGATCCTCGACTACGTCGCGGCGAGGTACGCACCGCACCTGATGCCGAAGGATCCGGTGGCGCGAGCCCGCGCGATCTCGCTGATGGCCTGGTTCTCCAACGCGGTGCATCCGAACTTCACCCATATCGGCCGGCCCGAGCGTTTCGCAACCGACACCGCCGTGTTCGACCATCTCAAGGCCGTGGGCCGCGACAACTTCTTCGCCAATCTCAAGGAGATTGACGCGCTGCTCGCCGGGAAGACGTGGATGTTGGGCGACGACTTTTCCGTCGTGGATGGCTATGCGCTGGTGTTCTACGGCTGGGGGAAGCGCATCGGCCTGCCGGTCGGCGAACTGCCCCATTACACGGCGTGGAAGGATCGCATGCTGGCGCGGCCGGCCGTGAAGCGCGTTCTCGAACGCGAGCAGAGCGTCCTTCTCGCGGCTTGACGCTCAGACCACCGCATCGTCTGGAGCCTCGTTGATGCATCGCGGACGGCAAGGCTTGCCGTTGCCGCCACGCTTCCCTATAAGTGAATTGAGAATTATTCGCATATAGGGGTGATGGAAGGCGTGAGTTCGGCAGATCCGACCCTGGCTCTCTATCTGAAGCATCGTGGTTCGCTGGTGAATTACGCCAACGGCATCGTCAGGGATCGGGCCGGCGCCGAGGACGTGGTGCAGGAGGCCTATCTTCGCTTCAGCTCTGCCAGCGGCGACGAGCGCCCGATTTCCAGTCCCGTCAGCTACCTGTATCGCATCGTTCGCAATCTCGCGCTCGACTGGGTCAGCCGGACGTCGGACACCAGCTCGGCTGGACAGACATGGGCGCTCGAGCAGGTCGCCGAGGAAGGCCCAACGGCCGAGGAGGTCCTGCACTATCGCGACGAGCTGCGAATCCTGACCGATGCGCTGGCCGAGTTGCCGGAGCGAACGCGGCTCGCCTTCACCCTGTATCGCCTTGAGGGGCGCACGCTGCAGCAGGTGGCCGACCGATTGGGCGTCTCCGTCGTCCGGGCTCACCAGCTCGTAAAGGAGGCGATCCTCCATGCCGCGCGCCGTCTCGACGGCTTGAATGGCTGATTCCGTGGAAGTTTCCCGGTGGCGCCCTTAAAAGTCGACATCGCCCGCCGTCTGTTCCTTGTGAACGTCCGGAGGACGAGTGGGTTTGCAGACGGGTGACTTGCGACGTGGACGATAGCGACGCCCTGCGCAGCGAGGCGGTGGACTGGCTGGTGCGCATCAAGGCGGCGCCGGGCGACACCTCCGTCCGTACCGGCCTGGAGACGTGGCTGGCGGCCAGCGAGGCGCACCGCCGCGCCTATCGCAGCGTCGAGCGGGTTTGGACGCTTTCGGGTGGCTTGCCGCCGGCGATGCCTTCGGTTTCCGGCAACGTGGTCGAGCTGCCGCGGGTACGGCGGACGCGACGCGTTTGGGGGCTGGCGGCTGCGCTCGTCGCTGCCTGCGTCGCACTCTGGTTCTTCCCCAGCCTGAAGCTTCACTTCCAGGCCGATCACCTGACGGGCGTTGCCGAGCTGCGCGAACTGACCCTCGAGGATGGCAGCGTCGTCCATCTCGATGCTGCCAGTGCCATTGCCGTGCGCTACGACAAGACGCGTCGTGAGGTCGAGCTGCTCGCCGGCCAAGCGTTCTTCAAGGTCGTGTCGGCGCGCGATCGTCCCTTCGTCGTGAAGGCCGGCAATGTGGCGGTCACCGTCAAGGGCACCGCCTTCGATGTCGGCTCGTCGCGCGACGGCGTATCCGTCGCCGTCCAGTCGGGCATTGTCGAGGTTCTGGTCTCGGGCGGCGAACGCAATGTCTTGTCCACCCTGAGGCGCGGCGAGCGCCTGGTCGTGGATAGGCAGGGCGAGTTCGCGCGGTCGGAAGTCTCTCCCGACGACGTCGCCTCGTGGCGCGAGCACCGTCTCGTGGTCGACGGCGCCACCTTGGGCGAGGTCGTGGATGAGCTGGGCCGTCACCATCGTGGCGTCATCCTCGTGAGTGACCGCGCCCTGGCGGAGCGGCGCATCACCGGCGTCTTCGATCTCCGCCGGCCGCTCGAAGCGCTGCAGACGGTGGCGCGTACCCAGCACGGCTCGGTCCTGGAGATTTCGCCGTATCTCACGATCGTGTCGTCCTCGAAGCGCTGAATATTTCTTCCGTCGCCCCTTAAATCCGCAGGCTCTCCTCAGTCCTTTGATCGCGAACGCAAATCGTTCGCGTCAATTGGGCGTCTCTGCGGGCCCGCCGGTCCGGAGCAGTGGGGGAGTTGGCATTGTTAGAGCAACGGTCTGGTAGCGTCGCGCACGCAGTCGCCATCGCCACAGTCGCCCTCGCGATAGGGGCTCCGGCAGCATTTGCACAGGAGCGGGCGGGTGGGAGCCAGGGGCCGCTCGAAGCCCAGGCCAGCAGGACGGCGACGTTCGATATTCCGGCACAGCCGCTGTCTCAGGCGTTGATGGCCTTCGGCCGTCAGTCGGGTATGCAGATCGCCGTCGATTCCGCGGCGGTGGCCGGCAAGACCAGTGCTCCCGTTGCGGGTTCGATGACGGCGGATCTGGCTTTGCGTCAGCTCCTGTCGGGGTCGGGCCTCACCTATCAGTTCACTTCGGCCAATGCGGTGACCGTTGCCGGCGTGCCCGTGCCGGCTCCGGCCGGTGGGCCGGGCTCCAATACGCTTGTCCTCGATCCGGTCCGGGTGCAGGCCGTGCCGACCACCCCGCCGCAGGGCGAGATCGGCAACCAGTCGCCGGCCTATGCCGGCGGGCAGGTGGCGCGCGGCGGCAAGGTCGGCCTTCTCGGCAACCGCGATTACATGGACACGCCGTTCAGCGAGACGACCTACACCAACCAGTACATCCAGAATCAGCAGGCGCGCACGCTGACCGATGTGCTCGCGGGCGATCCGACGCTGCGCTCCGGCATTCCCAACGGCAACGTGTTCGACGACCGCGTCATGATCCGCGGCATCACGGTGACCAATCCGAACTTCGGATTCGGTGGTCTTTTCGGCATCGTTCCGAACCAGGTGGATACGACGGGCATCGAGCGGGTCGAGGTCTTTCGCGGACCGACGGCCTTCCTGAACGGGGCGCTGCCCAATGCCGTCGGCGGCACCATCAACCTGGTGCCGAAGCGCGCCACCGACGCTCCGATCACCCAGGCGACCCTGCTGTTCAATTCCGATTCCCAGCTCGGTGGCTCGCTGGATGTCGGGCGCCGCTTCGGACCCGACAATGAACTCGGACTGCGCGCCGGCGCGACCTATTACTCGGGCGACACGGCGGTCAACAACCAGACCGCCGAACGACTGGCGCTCACCCTTGGCTTCGACTACCGCAGCGACCGCACGCGCATCGAAGCCGATCTCGGCTACCTGCGTCGCGATGTCGGCGCGTTCCAGGGCGGTATCTTCCTGGCGGCCGGCGTCCAGCTTCCGCCCGCGCCCTATGCCAGCAAGAGCTCCTATCAGCCGTGGGAGCGCCTCCAGGGCAACGACGTCTATGGATCCCTGAAGTTCGAGCATGACATCGTCGAGGGACTCACCGGCTTCATCAAGGCCGGTGCGCGCCGCAGCAACTACACGTCGGTGTTCTTCAACCAGAACATCGTGAACTACAACGGCAACACCACCGTCCTGTCGGCCGGCCAGTACGCGTCGACGGTCGAGACGCTTTCGCTCGAAGCCGGTGTGCGCGCCAACTTCCATACCGGGCCGGTCAAGCACGAGGCCGCCCTGATCGGCGACTACCTCAAGACGCAGAACTTCACCTTCAACAATCCGATCGTCGCTGCGCTGAATTCGAACATCTACAATCCGACCTTCATCCCGCAGCCCAGCTTCTTCGGCTTCCGGACCCAGCCGCCTCTGACCTCCGACTCCGTGTATGGGAGCATCGGCATCGTCGATGCGCTGTCGTTCAACGGCGACATGTTCCAGATCATCGGCGGCGCGCGCGTGCAGCGCCTGCAGACCGCGAATTACAGCATCACGACCGGCCTGCCGACCAACGGCAACGACCAGACCGTGGTCTCTCCGTCCGCGTCCTTCGTCTTCCGGCCGGTGAAGGAGGTAATGCTGTACGGTAACTATATCCAGGCGCTGCAGCAGGGGCCGATCGCGCCCGCGGGTACGCGCAATGCCGGTCTGCAGTTCACGCCGTTCGTCACCAACCAGTTCGAGGTCGGCGTGAAGGCCGATTTCGGCGTCATCGGCGCCACGCTCAGCGCCTTCCAGATTACCCTCCCGACCTCCTATACGGATGTCGCGACGAACACGTTCGTGACCAACGGGCAGCAGCGCAACCAGGGCATCGAGTTCATGGCATTCGGCGAGCCGGCGCCGGGCCTCAAGCTGCTGGGTGGCTTTACCGCGCTCAACGCGATCCAGGTGAATACGCAGGGTGGTTTGACCAACGGCAAGCAGGTCGTGGGCACCACCCCGTTTCAGGCCTCCCTCGGGCTGGATTGGGACACGCCCTATGTCAAGGGACTGGGGGTGATGGGCCGTGCCGTCTACAACGGCCAAGTCTACATCAATGCCGCCAATACCCAGGCGGCGCCGCCCTGGACCCGGTTCGATGCCGGCCTTCGCTATACGTTCGACCGGACCGACGGCAAGCCGGTGACGTTGCGCGCGAACGTGATCAACGTCTTCGATGCCAACTACTGGATCGCGACGACGTCCTTCTTCTTCCAGAACCCGCCGCGGACCTTCCTGTTGTCGTTGACCGCGGACTTCTGACGTCCCATGGCACGGGATACTTCCACACCCGCACCCGTCGGCGCCGGCAAGGTGGTCGTGCGGGTGCTCGCCATCGTGTTCGGCGCCTATGCCGCCAGTGCCGCGGTGGTGGCCGCGGGCGTCGCGACGCTCATCCTCGCAGGGGTCAACAAGAGCGATGCCTTCACGACCTGCAGCATCGTGGGCTTCCTGCTCTATACGGGGCTTGCGCTGTGGGCGGCCGCGGCCCGCCGGTTGGTGCCTTTGGTGGCTTCCTTGCTGATCATAACCGCGGTCGGCGCTGGCATCGGCTTCCTCCCGACCTGGATCGGCGGCGTCTAGCATGGGGGCGACCTTCCGCGAATCGATGGGTTGGTTTCATACCTGGGCCGGTCTGGTGATCGGTCCTCTTCTGTTCGCGGTCTTCTGGACCGGCACACTCTGCGTCTTTGATCGCGAGATCGATCGCTGGATGAATCCTTCTACGCGGCTTGTCTATTCGGGCGAGCCGGTCGCCATCGACGGATTGCGCACGGAGGCGGGCAGGCTCTCGTCACGCAGTACCCCGTGGGCGATCGGCATGCCGACACCGCGCGACCCGGCACTCTGGATCGGCTATCGCGGAAGAGGGGGCTTCGAACGCACTCTGTTCGATCCGCTCACCCTGAACCCCGTTGCGCCCGCCGAAAGCTGGGGCGGCACGCGGTTCTTCTTTCCGTTTCATCACACGCTCCATCTGAAGATATGGAATCTCGGTACCTGGCTCACGGGGCTGGCGGGCGTGGCGATGATGGCCCTTTGCATTTCGGGCGTGATCATCCATCGCAAGATCTTCGTCGACTTCTTCACCTTGCGCCGCTCGCGCCAGCCGCAGCGCCTGCTGCTCGACCTGCACAACACCACGGGCACCCTGGGCTTGCTGTTCTACGTCATCATGTCGTTCTCGGGCGTCACCATCCTGGCGTCGGTCTACTACCCGTCGGGTGTGTGGGTGGCGTTCGAGGGCGGACGTTCGGGCTATGTGCGGGACACCTACGACGTCTATAGCCGCCCGCGCCTCAACGAACCCGGGCCGCCGCTCGGCTCGCTCGACGCGATGGTGGCGACGGCCCGCGATGCCTGGGGAGGGCTGCCGCCCGGCCTCGTGCGTGTCTTCCATCCTGGCGATCGTAACTCGTATGTAGAGGTCCGACCGTCGATCGAGGCCGAAGTCGCAATGCGCACCGATCCCTTCTTCTTCGACGCCGCGACCGGCAAAACCCTTTACCGGACCTACATCCGCGAGACGACTCAGGTGCAGCAGTTCCTGACCGGTTTGCACTTCGCGCAGTTCCGGCATTGGACCCTACGCTGGCTCTATTTCGCGCTGGGCTTGCTGGGATGCGTGCTCATCGTCACCGGCTTCCTCTTCTGGATCGAGTCGCGGCGCAAGGCGCATGCGGCAGCCGGCTGGAAAGGTGTCGGATTCGTCGAGGGCCTGACGGTGGGCGCCACCGGCGGCATGGTTCTGGCGACGCTCGCCTTCTTCGTCGCGAATCGGCTGCTGCCGTCGGGCGCGACCTTCATGGGCGGCGCCCGCCACGAAGTGGAGATCTGGGTCTTCTTCGCTGTCTGGGTGCTCAGCTTCGCCCATGGCTGGGTGAGAAGGGGCGCCGCCTGGATCGACCAGTGCTGGCTGGCGGCCGGACTGTGCGTCCTTGCCGTCGTACTCAACGGCGCGACGACCGGCGACCACGTCGTGCGCGCCTGGGGAGACGGGAAGTGGGCCGTGGCCGGCATGGACATCGTGCTGCTGACCGGTGGCCTTGCCGCGACCGTCACGGCTTGGCGCCTGCAGCGCCGGCGGCAGGGAACGGCGACCACACGACTGCGACATCATCCTCTGGAGGGACAATCGTCATGAAACCCATCTTCGGCATCGCCGCCCTGACGGCGCTTTCCCTGTCGCTCGCCTTGCCGGCTTCGGCGCATCACATCTGGCTCGAAGTCGATGGGCAGGGAGGAAGAATCTATTTCGGCGAGTTTGGCGAAAATCTGCGCGAAGCTTCGCCTGGCACGCTCGACAAACTGCAGCCGCAGGCCAAGGTCGTTTCGCCAACTGGCGAACGCGCGTTGACCGTCCAGAAGTCCGCCAACGCCTATGTCGCCGCCGGCAAGATCGAGGGAACCGACAGTATTGTCGCCGAGGACCTTCGCTGGCCCTCCTTTGAGCGCAAGCGCGACAACAAGACGGGCATCTACATGCCCGCGGCGCGTTTCGTGCCCGATCGTACGCCGCGCGCGCCGGCCCTGACGCTCGACATCGTTCCCAGGGGCGGAGACAAGTTCCAGGTCATCTTCAAGGGCAAGCCACTGGCCAAGGCCAAGGTCGTGGTGGTCACGCCGTCGGGCTGGGGAAGGGAGGAACACGCCGGTGCCGATGGTGAGTTCGAGGTCGAGCTGCCATGGCGCGGCCCCTATGTCTTCGAAGTGCACCACGACGACAACGAACCCGGTAAGCGCGGCGGCCAGGCTTATGACTTTGCGAACTACGTGACGACGCTGACGGTGGTGCAGCCGCAGGGTGTCGAGCCGCTGCCGGCACCGCCGCCGGCCAAGCCGCATTGATGGAGGCCGCCCTCGCCATTGCCGTCCTGGTCTTCGTGTATCTGGGCTTTACCCTGCTTGCGCTCAGCCAGGACCGGCATTGGCTGCATCTTTGCGGCGAGCGCCAGTGTCCGCGGGGCGTAGCCCTGAGCCTGCGGATTGCCGGCTTTGCCTCCTTGGCAGTCGGCCTGTGCCTCGCGGTCTTCCGCGATGGCGCGGGGTTCGGATCGCTGGTTTGGATGACGACGCTGACGGTTACCTCCTTTGCCGTCGTCTGCACCTTGACGTGGCGGCCGCACTGGCTCCGGCCGCTCGCCCTGGTCTGTCAACGTCATGCCCGATAGCCGATGGTCTCCATGAAGGTCGTTCGTCGTCTGCTTGTCGTTCTTCTGCTGTTGCCGTCGCTGGCCTGGGCGCAAACGCCGGCGACGCCGCAGGTCCCACCGCCAGCCGTCACGACTCCAGCCACCACGCCCCCTGCTGCCCCATTGCCGGCAGAGGGTCCGTCTCCGACGGCAACCGCCCCGACCGCCGCCGCGCCTGATGCTGGTGCCCCTGCGGCCGTTCCGCCGGTATCGGCGCCGACGCAGGTGGCGCTGCCGAAGGACCTGTCGGTATGGG
>CAZPOS010000071.1:0-20873 GCA_964588065.1 uncultured Reyranella sp. | reverse complement strand
CCGAGGGCGCGACGGTGATCGTAACCGACGTCGACCGCGCGGGCGGATTGGAGACGGTTCAGCAGATTGCCAGTCTGAACTCCGGGGGCGGCGCGCGCTTCGAGGAGCAGGACACGGCGAAGGAAGCCGACTGGCGGCGCATTATCGACGACATCATGGCGCGCGAAGGCAGGTTGAACGGGCTGGTCAACAATGCCGGCATCGCCGGCCCCTTTCCCTCGTCCTTCGAGGGCGAGAGTCTCGATCAGTGGCGCCGCATCCTGTCGATCAACGTCGAGGGCGTGTTCCTCGGCTGCAAGTACGGCGTGCCGGCGCTGCGCGCCTCGGGCGGCGGCTCGATCGTGAACATGTCGTCTCTGGCGGCCTTGCTCGGCACGCCCGATCTCTCGGCCTATGGCGCGAGCAAGGGCGCGGTGCGCCAGTTCACCAAGACGGTGGCGATGGACTGCGCCCGCAAGGGTTACAAGGTGCGCTGCAATTCGGTGCATCCCGGCATCATCATGACGCCGATGGGCGAGCACATCCTGCCCAGCGAGAAGGCGCGCGAACGCACGCGGCAGCGCGTGCCGATCGGCCATTTCGGCACGCCGGAGGACATTGCCTACGGCGTGCTCTACCTGATTTCGGACGAGTCCCGCTTCATGACCGGTGCGGAACTGGTGATCGACGGAGGAATGAACGCCATTTAGGTCGCTCCGCTAAGCGGAGCGACCGGCGGCGCTTTTTCAGCGCGCCTTACTTTATGTTCACCTGGTGGGTGAACTTGTCGCCGTCGCTGATCGTGATCTGCTGGAAGCCGAGCAGCTTCAGCAGGTCGAAGAAGTTCGCGTCCTCGGCGATCGTGCGCTCCTGGAAGAAGGGCGACAGGCGCGACATGGTGGTCATGTTCGCGAGGATCGCGCGGGCACGGTAGATCGTGCTCATCTCGCCCGGCTGCAGGCCGACGATGATCATCTTGTCGGCCTTCTCGCCCTTCACGAAGACCGAGTAGGGAACGCGATAGGCCGACTGGATCGTGCCCTGCGAGACGACGGTGGCGAACTGAACGCGCTGGGCGCGCTCGGCACCGGCGATCGTCTGCATCGGTGAGGTGTAGTTCTCGATCGCGGTCGGCTTGGGATAGTAGTAGCCGACATAGCGGTCCTCATCGGCCTTGGGGGTCGCGGCAGCGGCGGCCGGCTTGGGCTGCTGTTGCTGTGCAAGCGCCGGCAGCGCGCCGAAGGCGACGAGAACGGCCAGGCTGGCTGCGAACCGATTGATCATGAGTGTTCCCCCAAAGTCTGATGCTGCAGTGGCGACGGGCTAAAACAACGTATAGCCGCCATCGATAACGAAGTCGCGCCCCGTCGTATAGCCGGTCGCGCCGCTCGCCAGATAGACGGCGATCGGGCCGAAATCCGCGCCCGTGCCCCAGCGGCGGGTCGGGATGCGCGGCAGGACATTGCCCGCGAATTTCGGGTTGGCGACGGCGTTGGCCGTCATCTCGGTCTCGATCCAGCCCGGCAGGATCGAATTCACCGTGATCTTGTAGCGCGCCAACTCGACGGCCAACGCCCGCACCATCGCGGTGACGCCGCCCTTGCTGGCGCCGTAGTGGCTGGAGCGTGCGGCGCCTTCGATCGCCGCGGTGCTGGCCATCGCCACCAGCGAGCCGCCCTGGCCGCGCTCGACCATGTGCTTGGCGGCTGCACGGAACGTGAAGAAGACGCCGTCGAGGTTGATCTGCAGGACGCGCCGCCACTCGGCATAGTCCATCTCGAGGATCGAGCCCTTGCCGCGGCCCGAGACGCCGGCATTGGCGACGCAGTTGTCGACATGGCCCATCACCTTCACGGTCTCGGCGAAGGCCTCTTGGACCTGCTTCTCGTCGCCGACATCGACGATCTGGGCGTGGACCTTGCCGCCATGCTTCTTGAGCTGTTCGACGGCCGCGTCGTTCTTCTCCTTGCGCGTGCCCCAGATGCAGACACCGGCGCCCGCCTGGGCCATCGCGTCGGCCATGCCGAGGCCGATGCCGCCGTTGCCGCCGGTCACCAGCGCCACCTTGCCCGTCAGATCGAAGCCCTTGTAGGCCATGCGTCCCTCCCAAACGAAAACCGGGCGGGATCAAACCCCGCCCGGCCCATAGCGTCAATCTGACGAGAGGTCAGTTCAGCCGGTCCGTTTCGACCAGCACAATCTCGGCATCCTCGTGCGCCACGATCTCGATCTCGTCCTGGTCGACGACCGCCACGCCGTCGCGGGCATTCGCCGTCACGACCTTGCCGTCGCTGCCGCGGACCTCGATCTTGCCCTTGGCCGGGACCAGATAGGTCGGCTTGCCGTTCAGCGTCTGGCGGATCGACTGGCCCGCCTTCACCGTGCCGGCCATCAGCGAGCCATCGGCATAGAGCGGGATCGCCCCGTCGTCGCCGCGGCCCGAGGCCAGCGGCACCAGCCGGCCATCGCGCGCGTCGGCGGGGAACTGCACGGTCTCCCAACGCGCGGGCACGCCCTGCTTGTTGGGAATGATCCAGATCTGGAACAGCTCCGTCTCGGCCTGTTCCATGTTGTACTCGGCGTGCTGGATACCGTTGCCCGCGCTCATCACCTGGATCTGGCCCGCCTCGGTCCGGCCCTCGTTGCCGAGATGGTCCTTGTGCGTGATCGCGCCCTTGATGACGTAGGTCACGATTTCCATGTCGCGGTGAGGATGCGGCGGGAAGCCCGACTGCGGCGCGATGCGGTCGTTGTTCCAGACGCGCAGGGCGCCCCAGTGAATCCGGTCCTGGTTGCGGTAGTCGGCGAAGCTGAAATGGAAGTTCGCCTTGAGCCAGCCGTGGTCCGACTTGCCCAATTTATCGAAGGGTCTGAGCTCGATCATGGTGTTCTCCTTGCTGCTCCCAAAATGGCCCAACAAGGAGGGGGATCAAGTTTCTGGTTGGTAAGTGGGCTGAGCGCAGCTCAGCCCCGCGGCCGGCGAATCGGGTCGGTACCGTCCCAGGTCCGCGCCCGCTCGCGGACGTACTCGAAGAAGCGGCCCTTGCTGCCGCTGATGTCGGAGATCTCGACGACGGTGCCGGCATGGGGATCGGCCGGCGCACCGGTGTCGAAGTAGGCGAAACGGCCGCTCTCGCCGCCGATCTGGCCTTCGTGGCCGAGCTTGTAGCCCAGCCCCAGCGCCCGGTCGTACAGCGCCTGATAGTCGGTCGACCAGAAGGCCACGTGCTGCAGGCCCTCGCGGCCCGAGTCGAGGAACTCCTTGTACATCGACGGCGCGTCGTTGCGCTGCTGGATCAGCTCGATCTGCAGGTCGCCGGAATTGGCCAGCGCGATGCTCAGCTCGGCGGTCGAGTCCTGGCCGCGATGGCGGAACCAGTCGGTCTGCACGCGCTCGATGTAGAACCACGGGCCGACCTGCAGCACCTCGATCCAGTGCTTCATCGCCGCTTCGATGTCGCGCACGACATAGCCGTTCTGGCGGACAGGTCCGAACAGGCGGCTCATTTGCCGGCCTCCCCCAGCGCGCGTGGCGAGCCGCCGAAGCGGAAGCCGCGATAGCCATCCTCGACGATCGCCTTGCAGGTCGTGCGGTAGCCTTCACCGATATACGGCATGAAGACGCGCGGCTTGCCGGGGATGTTGACGCCCAGATACCAGGAATTGGCCTTGGGGAAGAGCGTGCGGTCGGCCACTTCGGCGACATGTGCGCCCCAGGCAGTCTGGGCTTGGCCATCGGGCTCGATCGTCGCGAGACCGTGGCGCCGCATGTGCGTCAGGCACTCGGCGATCCAGTCGACGTGATACTCGCAATTGGTGATCACGTTGCCGATGACCGAGGGGCTGCCCGGCCCCGTGATCGTGAACAGGTTGGGGAAGCCCGCCACGGTCAGGCCGAGATAGGTCTGTGGTCCCTCCGACCAGGCGTCCTTCAGCGTGGCGCCGTCCCGGCCCTGGATATCGACGGCCAGCAGGGCGCCGGTCACCGCATCGAAGCCGGTGGCGAAGACCAGCGCGTCGAGGTCGAAGTGCCGCGACGCCGTGTCGACGCCGGCGGCGGTGACCTTCTCGATCGGTTCCTCGCGCAGGTTCACGAGGTCCACGTTCGAGCGGTTATAGGTGTCGAAATAGTCGGTATCGACGCACAGGCGCTTCACGCCGAACGGATAGCCCGACGGCGTGAGCGCAGCGGCGGTCTTCGGGTCCTTCACCGTCTCGCGGATCTTCTGGCGCACGAAGTCGGCGCAGACCTCGTTGACGCCGGGATGGACCAGGATGTTGGGGAAGGCCTTCAGGAAGCCGCCGCTGCCGCCCTCCTGCCAGAGCTGCTCGTAGCGCGCCCACTGCACGTCGCGCGGCGGCACCTCGGCCGTGAAGGCCGTCGGCGGCACGCGGCCGAAGTCGGATTGCTCGAGGCTGGCGAGATAGGTCTCCAGACCCTCGTCGAAGCTCTTGTGGTCGTCGTCGGTCAGCGGGCGGTTACGCGCCGGCACCGAGAAATTGGGCGTCCGCTGGAACACGACGAGCTGTTCAGCCTCTTTCGCGATCATCGGGATCGCCTGTACGCCGGAGGATCCCGTGCCGACGATGCCGACCTTCTTCCCCGTAAAATCGACCGGCTCCTGCGGCCATCGCGCGGTGTGGTAGATGGCCCCTTGGAACTCGGCGACGCCGGGAATGTCCGGCGTGTTGGGTACCGACAGACCGCCGGTCGCCATGATGACGAAGCGGGCGCTGAGGCGGTCGCCGCGATCGGTCTCGACGGTCCAGCGATCGGTCGTTTCGTCGAAGGTGGCGCTGGCGACCCTGGTGTCGAACTGGATCAGCTTGCGCAGGTCGAGCCGGTCGGTGGCGAACCGGGCGTAGGCGAGGATCTCTTCCTGGCCGGCATACCGGTTGGTCCAGCGCCATTCGCGGCGCAGCTCGGGCGACCAGCTGTAGGAATAGAACAGGCTCGGCACGTCGCAGCGCGCGCCAGGATAGCGGTTCCAGTACCAGGTCCCGCCGACATCGGGTGCCGCCTCGATCCCGCGCACCGACAGTCCGATCTCCCGCATCTTGTGCAGCGCATAGAGGCCGCCGAAGCCGGCGCCCACCACCACGACATCGCACTCGACGCCGGCCTCGCTCGTCTTCGCGCGTTCCGAAACGGAAGCACCCATGATCGCCAAACTCCGCACTATGGAAACGTTTCCAATTCAGCCTTGCAAGCCACGCTATGCGTGTCAATTATACAGCTTCGTATGGCAGAAATCGTTTCCAAGGCGACCATTCGAGACGTGGCCCGGGCGGCTGGCGTGTCGGTCGGGTCGGTGTCAAGGGCGCTGAATGGCGGCAAGAACGTCAGCGCGCGGGTCGCGCGCGACGTCGCCGCCGCAGCCGAGAAGCTTGGCTATCAGCCGGACTTCCAGGCGCGCAGCCTGCGCACACGCACGACCGGCATGGTCGGCTGCCTGGTGTCCGACGTCGCCAATCCCCTCTACGCCAGCATCGTCCAGGCGGCGGAGGCGCGGCTGCGCGAGGCCGGCCTGCTGATGGTCGTGGCCAACACCGCGAACGATCCGGCGCGGGAGCGGGCCATGGTCGCGGCCTTCCGCAGCCGCCGGCTCGACGGCATGCTGGTCGCACCCGGCAGCGACGAGAACGACCGCGCCTGGCGCGACCTCGCCGCTGGTGGCACGCCGGTCGTAATTCTCGACCGCGATGTCCCCGGCGAAGACGAGACGCTCTGGCCGGCCGTGCTGGTCGACCATCGCGAGGGCGCGCGGACCGCGACGCGCTATCTGATCGGCCTTGGCCATCGCCGCATCGCCCTGCTGACGCCGGGCGCGCGCATGCGGCCGGGCCGCGAGCGCATCGCGGGCTTCAGGGCAGCCTTCGCCGAGGCCGACATCGATCCCGCGGGCGCTCTGGTCTGCCTCCAGGAATCGTCGATGGATTTCGCGCAGGGCGACGCGCTCGCCGTGTTGCGCCGTGCGCAACGTCCGACGGCGATCATCGCTCTGGGGACCCGTATCCTGGCCGGCGCGCTGCGCGCCGCGCGGGATCTCGGGCTTTCGGTGCCGCGCGACCTGTCGGTGATCGCCGTCGGCGATACCGATCTCGCCGCCGTGCACACGCCGGCGATCACGGCTTTGCGCTGGAGTTTGGAAGATGTCGGCCGGGCAGCGGCCGAACTGTTGTTGCAGCGGCTGCGCGGCACGGGAGAGGGGCAGTCGCGCGCGCTGCTGCCGGTCGATCTCGTGCTGCGCGAATCGTGCGGGCCGCCAACGGCGACGTAATCAAGAACCTGTGTGGAGGAAAGAATGAAGATGTTCCGGAGGGCCTTTGCCCTGGCTTTTGCGCTGGGCATGGCGGCGCCCGCCGTGGCGCAGACGAGCGACGCCAAGTGGCCGAGCAAGCCGATCCGCCTGATCGTGCCGTTTGCCGCGGGCGGCGGTACCGACCTGGTGGCGCGGGCGCTGGCGGAAAAGCTCGGTACCGCGCTCGGCCAGACCGTGATCGTCGACAACAAGCCGGGCGCCTCGGGCGTCATCGCCATGGAGGCTGCCCAGAAGGCGCCGCCGGACGGCTACACGCTGGTCCTCGGCTCGGCCAGCACCGTCGTGGTCAATCCCGCCGTGATGCCGGACCTGCCCTACGATCCGGTCAAGGACTTCGAGCATTTGGCCGACATCGGATCGGCGACGGTGGTGATGATCGCCACGCCGGACTATCCGGTGAAGGACCTGCGCGACGTGATCGCGCTGGCCAAGGCCAAGCCCGGCGAGGTGAACTACGGCACCTGGGGCAACGGATCCACCGGCCATCTCTGCGCCGAGATCATCCGCGCCGGCACCGGCATCAACATGACGCACGTGCCCTACAAGGGCGCGGCGCCGGTGCTGAACGACGTGGCGGCCGGCCACATCAAGCTCGGTTTCTCGGACGTGCAGTCGGCGGTACCGATGGTGAAGTCGGGCAAGGTCAAGGTCGTGGTCTCGTGCACGCGCCGCTCGATCAACTTCCCCGACGTGCCGGGCTTCGTCGAGCAGGGCGTCGATTTCGACTTCGTCTGGCGCTACGACCTGATGGCGCCGGCCAATACGCCGAAGCCGATCGTCCAGCGCCTGCATGCCGAACTGATGAAGATCCTGGCGTTGCCCGACATCAAGGAGCGCTGGGCCGAGTTCGGCATGACCGCCTCGACCATCAGCCCCGACGATCTCAAGGCGCAAACGGCCAAGGACATCGCCACCCTGCGCAAGATCGCGCAACAGGCCAACGTCAAGCCATGAGCCCTGTCACGCCGGTCGCCGTCGTCACCGGTGCGGCCAGCGGCCTTGGCCGTGCGATCGCGCATCGCTTCGCGCGCGAAGGCATCCGGGTCGCGCTGTGGGACGTCGATCTTGGTGGGGCACAGCGCGTCGCCGCCGAGATCGGCGCGCCCGCCGCGCCGGTCGTCGTCGACATCACCGACACGGCGGCGGTGAGGGCAGCCTGGTCGGCGACGAAGTCCGCGCTGGGAACGCCGTCGATCCTGGTCAACAGCGCCGGCATCCTCGGCCCCTCGGCCGGCATCGCCTCGTATCCCGAAGAGCAATGGCACCGCGTGCTCGACATCAACCTGAACGGCACGTTCCGCTGCTGCCAGGCCGCGGTGCCCGACATGGTGGAGAGCGGCTACGGCCGCATCGTCAACATCGCCTCGATCGCGGGCAAGGACGGCAACCCGAACGTCGCGGCCTATGTCGCATCGAAGGCCGCCGTCATCGCGCTCACCAAGTCGATGGGCAAGGAACTCGCGACGTCGGGCGTGCTCGTGAATGCGATCACGCCGTCGGCCTCCGAGACCGCGATCTTCGGCGACCTCACCGACGAACGGCGCGCGAAGCTTCTGGCCAACGTGCCGATGGCCCGCATGGTGCGTCCCGAAGAGGTCGCCGAACTGGCCTTCTGGCTGGCCTCGCCGGCCTGCTCCTTCTCGACCGGGGCGGTCTTCGACATCTCCGGCGGCAGGGCGACTTACTGATTCGTAAACTGACCTTCGCTCAGCTTAGCGACCCTCGCGCCACCAGGCGCTGGCGATGGCCATCAGGAAGGCCAGCGCCACGAGGAGGCCGGGCAGCAGCGGCAGCTGGTTGATGCCCGCGACCGTGTAGCCTTCGTTGCGGCGCAGGCCGATCCAGTCCGAGCCGCCGGCGGCTCGGCCGGGGCGGACGGTGCGGATGTCGGGGTCCGACTGGTCGGCAAGCCACATCAGGCCGCCACCGGTACCCTCGACCAGAGGCTTTAGCTTGGCGTCGGTGGCGCGCACGTCGGAGAACTCCAGCGGATCGGGGCTGCCGACCGCGGCGACGGCGCGGAGCGTGCCGTCATCGAAGCGATAGAGGCCGGGCTTGTCGACATCGACCACGGCGACGCCCAGGCCCGGCGCGGTCTGCCGCAGGTCGAGCGTGCGGGTGGCGCCGCCCGGCGAGGTCATCGTGACCTGCGGGAAGGTGGCGGCCAGCGTGCGGCGCGTGATCTCGATGCGGCCGCCGACGGCGGTGGCGCGCAGCGCCTCTTCCTCGAGGTCCGGCTCCTTCATCAGCCAGTGCGCTACGCGACGCACCAGCTCGGGCTGCGGGCCGCCGCCGTCGATGCCGCGGTTCCACAGCCACAGGTGATCGGACAGGAGCTGCGCCACGCGGCCCTCGCCGACCCGGTCGAGGATCACGAGCGGCTTCTCCTCGGCGCCGGCCAGCACGGCATTGCCGCGCTCGGTGCGCGAGGTGACGAGGCGGAACCAGCGGCCCCATTCCGGCTCCTTGTTGGGATCGCCGGCCTGCGGCAGGTTCGCCGTCACCGGGTGACGCTGGCCGATCTCCGTGACCTTGGGCTTGAAGCCGGTCTCGACCACGTCGCCCGTCGGCGCGCCGGGCAGGATGGCGCCGAGCGGCGTGCGATAGAGCGAGCGCTGCGTGGCGAACACCGGGCCGACCGAGACCAGCAGCGCCCCACCGCCCTTTACGTATTCGGCGATGTTGCGGAAATAGTCGCGCGTGATCAGGTTTCCCGACTCGTAGCGGTCGAAGATGATGAGGTCGAATTCCTTCAACTTCTGCTCGAAGAGCTCGCGCATCGGGAAGACGATCAGCGACAGTTCGCGGACCGGCGTGAAATCGTCCTTCTGCGGCGTGCGCAGGATGGTGAAGTGCACCAGATCGACCGCCGGGTCACTCTTCAGCAGGTTCCGCCACGCCCGTTCGCCCTGATAGGGCTCGCCCGACACCAGCAGCACGCGCAGCCGGTCGCGCACGCCGTTGATGGTGAAGAGCGCGCGGTTGTTGTCGAGGGTGAGCTCGTTCTGGCCCGCGCCGACTTCAAGTTCGACCACGTTGGCGCCGGGATTGCCGACGGTGATCGGCAGTTCGACCGAGCGGCCGACCGGCACGTCGATGCGCTTCACGACCTCGCCGCCGACCGACAGGGTGACCGGCGCGGTGCCGCCCGCCGGATCCTCGATCCGGAACTTGGTCGTGACCTCGCGGCCGACCACGACGAAGCGTGGCGCCTGTTCGAGGACGATCAGCCGGTCGCGCTCGTTCTTCCTGCCGGCGATCAGCGCATGCACGGGCGCGCCGCCCAGTTCCGGCGGCACGCCGGCCGGGACGTCATGGACCTGCCCGTCGCTCAGCAGCACCACGCCGGCGAGGCGTTCCTGCGGAATCTCGATCAGGCCCGAACGCATCGCGTCGATCAGGCGCGTGCCGCCCGGCCGTTCGCTGCCCAGCTGGATCTGCGAGGGCGGCAGCACCACCTCGCGCACTTCGAGGCCTTCCTGCTGGCCGAGCTTGCGCTTCAGCGATTCGCGCGCCGCCTGGACCTGCTGGCGCCGCTCGCCGATCGCCATCGAATCGCTGTCGTCGACGACCACCAGCGCCACGTCGGCGATGGGCTTGCGCTGCTCCTCGATCAGCGACGGATTGGCGAGCGCCGCCAGCACGACGACGAGCGATCCCAGGCGCCAGATCGTGCCGCGCGCCCCGGCGCGCAGGCCGAGCAGCACCAACACCAGGCCGATCGCCCCCAGCACGGCCAGAACCGTCCAGGGCAGCAGCGGATCGAAGGCGACCGAGACGGCCGATGTCATGTTCATCGCCTCAACCTCTGCATGATGTCCTGCAGGTGAACCTGGTCGTCCTTGTAGTTGCCGGTCAGCGCGTACATCACGAGGTTGACGCCGAAGCGGTAGGACATCTCGCGCTGCGTCTCGCCGCCCGGCGTCACCGGCAGCAGGCCGCGGCCGCGCGGGTCGGCGGCCCAGGCCCCGGCATAGTCGTTGGAGCCGATCAGGATGGTCGTCACGCCGTCATTGACGCGGCCGTTCCCCGATTCGATCCAGAGCTTCCCGCCCTGCCAGCGGCCGGGCATGTCCGAGAGGAGATAGAAGGCCTTGCCGAGCACATGGTTGGGCGGCATGGCGACCAGCGGCGGCGTCTCGACCCCGGCCAGCAGGCGCTTGAGATCGGGATTGCCACCGGCCGGCCGGTCGAAGCTCATCTGCTGGTCGCGCGTGTCGATGAAGATGATGCCGCCGGTGCGCAGGTAGCGGTCGAGCGCAGCCTGGGCGCGCGGCGACAGAGCCGGCTGGGTCGAGGTCACCGGCCAGTAGAGCAAGGGATAGAGGCGCGGCTCGTCGCGCTCGAGATCGATGCCGACCGGATCGGCGGGCTCGACCGAGGTGCGGCTGCGCAGGATTTCGCTCAACCCTTCGAGGCCGGCCTTGCTGATGTCGTCGACTTCCTTGTCGCCGGTGACGATGTAGGCGAGGCGGATGTCGAGCGAGCCCTTCAGCGCCTGTTCCTCGGTGAGGGGTGGTGGCCCGGATTTGGCCGCCGGATCGGTCGCGGCGGCGCCCGGGCGCTGGGGCGGCGCCGGCTGCTGCGCGCCGGCGTCGGGCGATCCCGTGGACACCAGGGCCGCGAGCAGCAGGACGGCGGGGGCGGCGCGCCCGAAGCGCACGGCCTTCGGCAGCAGGCCGCGCAGCCACAGCGAGATCAGCAGGTCGGCCAGCAGCAGCACGAGAGCGGCCAGCAGGAACCATTTCGACAGATCCGTCTCGCCGGCCTCGGAGAGCCGGTCGGTGGCGATACCGCTCGGCAGGACCAGCGGCTTGGGCGCGGCGATGCGGCCGCCGATGTTGAAGGCCACCTGGGCGTTCTCGTCGCCATAGAGGCCCGGCGGCGAGGAGGGCTTGGGCTGGAAGGTTTCGGCGGCATCGGCCGGGAGCATCTGGATGCCGGCGGGCGGCGCGCCGAGGCGGCCGAAGCCGTCGAGCGTGCGCCACGGCTTCAGCGCCTTGTTGACGCCGTCGCCCGCGACGCCGCGCGAGAGCGTGACCAGGCGCTGCAGCATGTTCACGAACAGGCCGGACAGGGACAGGTTGCTCCAGCCGGTATTGGCGGTGGTGTGGATCAGCACCAGGTAACCCTGGCCGCGCTTTTCGGCGGTGACCAGCGGCGTGCCGTCGGCCAGACGCGCCCAGGTCTTGTCCGCGAGATCGGGCGTCGGCTCGGCCAGCACCTGCTGCGAGATGCGCACGTCCTTGGGGATCGGGACGCCGAGGAAGGGGCTGTTCGGCGGGAATTCGGCCAGCGCGCTGGGCTGGCCCCAGCTCATGATGCCGCCCAGGGCGCGATCGCCCAGCCGCAGCTTGGTCGGCACGAGCGTGTCGGCGCCGGCGGCGAGATTGGGACCGGCGAAGCGCACGGCGATGCCGCCGCGCTCGATCCACTTGGCGATCTCCTCGCGGTCGTTGGCCGACGGTGCGGCGCCGTCGGGGATCAGGAGCACGGCGGTGTTGCGCGTCAGGACCGATTCGCGGTCGCCGATGCTCAGGCTGACATAGGGATCCAGCGCCCGCTCGAGGAAGTAGATCTCCTGCAGCAGCGGCTGGTTACCGGCGGTGGCGCGCTCGCCGAGGATCGCCACCGGGCGGCGGCGATGGCGCTCGTCGAGCAGGATCGCGCTGCCGGCGCCGCCCTGGGCCTCGATGTCGAGACGGGCCATGCGGTTGCGCAGCTCGGCCGGGATGGAGAGCATGCCTTCGCCCTGAGTGGCGGTCGCGGCGAAGTCGAGATCGATGCGGGCCACGACGCGGCCCTGCTCGTCGGAGGCCTGGACCGCGGCCTTGCGCGGCCCGTCGGCCGTGGCGCGCAGCGCCCGCACCTTGAGGTCGCGGCCTTCGGCGGCCGGCGGCAGCAGGAGCAGCGGCGTCGTCGCCTGGTCGGGCAGCAGCACCTGCAGCCCGTCGAAGCGGCGCAGGCGCTCGGCGAGGCGCGTCGCGCCCTCGTCCTCGAGACCGTCGCTCAACCAGACCGCATAGGCACCGGCGTCGAGCTGCATCTGGTCGATGGCGGTCGCAGCCGCGGCGCGGTCGGTCGGCCAGGGCTTGGGACGGAAGGCCCGCAGCAGCGTGCGCGCCTCGTCGGGACGCATCGCGCCGCGGCGCACGGCAGGCGCATCGAGCGGCGCCGGCGCGGTGCCGACCAGCACGACCGGGCGATTGGCGCGTTCCGCCCGCTGGATCAGCCGCTCGGCATGGGCCGTGCGCGTGGCCCAGCCGGGGGCGCTCGACCAGCCGTCGTCGATCACGAGCAGGAGCGGCCCGCGGCCCGGCAGGTCGGCCTGGGGGTTCAGCAGCGGCCGCGCCACCGCCAGGATCAGCGCCGTCGCCAGCAGGAGCCGCAGCAGCAGCAGCCACCACGGCATTTTCATCGGCGTCTGCTCGGGCGGCTCCAGCCCGACCAGCAGCCGGATGGCCGGGAAGCGCACGAGCTTGGGCAGCGGCGGGATCAGCCGCAGCAGGAAATAAATCGCCGGCAGGGCCACCAGCAGGGCCAGCATGCCGGGGGCGGCGAACGCGAACGAACCGAGGCCCAGCATCGGTCAGGCCGTGTTCAGCCGGCCGAGATTGGCCATGGCGAGATAGAGCGACAGGAGCACAGTCTGCGGCGAGCGATCGGTGCGATGCAGGTGCACCGTCCAGTTGGCCGGCCGGGTGAGGCGCTGCAGCCCTTCCTTTTGCGCGGCGAGCCGGGCGCCGTAGGCCGCGCGCACGGCTTCGACGCGCCGCACCGTATGCTGGCCCTCGGATTCGAGCCCCTCGAACTTCACATGGCCGTCGAACGGCAGCTCTTCCTCGGCTGGATCGAGGATCTGCACGAGATGGCCGCGCACGCCGACGCTGGCGTAATAGCGGATGATCTCCTCGATCTTCTCCAGTGGATCGAGCCAGTCCGACACGAGAACGACCGTGCCGTGGGCCGGCAGCGGCACCATCGGCGGCAGGCTGGCCGGCGTGCGGCTGGTGTCTCGGCTCTCGTCCAGCAGGGTCTCGGCGACGCGCCGGACGGCGACGCGGCCGGAGGCGGGACGCATGCCGCCGCCCAGCACGGCGACACGCTCGCCGGCATCGGCCAGCAGGCTGGCGACCGCCAGGGTGATCAGCTCGGCGCGCAGCGCCTTGGTGTCGGCGTTCTTCAGCGAAGCGTATTGCATCGAGGGCGAGGCGTCGCGCCACAGCCAGATGCTGGCCGCAGCCTCCCACTCGGTCTCACGCACGAACAGGTTGCGGCTGCGCGCGCTCTGGCGCCAGTCGATCTGGCTCGCACTGTCGCCATCGCGATAGGGCCGGTACTGCCAGAAGGCATCGCCCTGGCCGACCCTTCGACGGCCATGCACGCCCTGGATGACGGTCGCGGCGACGCGGTCGGCGGCCACCATCAGGGCGGGCAGCGTGCCGGCGAGTTCGAGCGATCGATGAAGGGTTGAAGGCGCAGCCATGAACACCCGCAGTGCAATGCCTAGGCCAGACGATCACCCGAGGCGGGCGCACATCTGGGCGATGACGGACTCGACGGTTACGCCTTCGGCGCGGGCGGAGAAGTTGACGGCCATGCGATGACGCAGGATCGGACCGGCGAGCGCCACCACGTCATCGACCGACGGCGCGAGACGGCCCTGGATGATCGCGCGGGCGCGGCAGGCCAGCATGAAGGCCTGGCTGGCACGCGGGCCGGGACCCCAGGCGACGCGCTGGCGCACGACATCGAGATCGGTGTGCTCGGGACGGCCCGCGCGCACCAGCTTCAGGATGGCATCGACCACGCTTTCGCCGATCGGCAGGCGGCGCACCAGGGCCTGGGCGGCCATCAGGTCGCCCGGCGAAAGCGCCTGCGTGGCGACGGCCTGCTCGGCGCCGGTGGTGCCGATCATGATCTGGCGTTCGGCCTCTTCGTCGGGATAGCCGACATCGACCTGCAGCAGGAAGCGGTCGAGCTGCGCCTCGGGAAGCGGATAGGTGCCTTCCTGTTCGAGCGGGTTCTGGGTCGCCAGCACATGGAAGGGCGTCGGCAGGTCGTAGCGCTTGCCGGCCACGGTCACGTGCCGCTCCTGCATCGACTGCAGCAGCGCCGACTGGGTGCGCGGGCTGGCGCGGTTGATTTCGTCGGCCATCAGCAGCTGGGCGAAGACCGGACCCTGCAGGAAGCGGAAGGAGCGGCGGCCGCCTTCGCCTTCTTCGAGGACTTCCGAGCCCAGGATGTCGGCCGGCATCAGGTCGGGCGTGAACTGGATGCGCTTGGCTTCCATGCCGAGCACGACGCCCAGCGTGTCGACCAGCTTGGTCTTGGCGAGGCCCGGAACGCCGATCAGCAGAAGATGGCCGCCTGACAGGAGAGCAACCAGCGTTTGATCGATCACGTCCTGCTGGCCATATATGACCTTGCCGATGGAGGTGCGGGCGGCGCGGAGTTGCCCTCCCAGCCTTTCGATGTCGGCGAGGGCGGCCTGCGCGTCGGCGTCGGTTGCAGTCGATGTATCGGGGGCCACCAGGGCGCTCCTGTCGTCGAGGGGATTTGATTGAGGGAAGCCCAGAATTGAGGCCGGAACAAGGGCATGACGGTTGACGAAATTGTGCGGAGAGTGGCCGAGCGCAGCAGGCGTTTGGCATCCGGATTGCCCGTGGAATCGCCACCCATCGGCAGCGACTTCTCATTGAACGGTGTCGGGGCGATGCCCGAAGTGTGGCGCCCTGCCTCCGTGCTGATGCCGTTGATCCGTCGCGAGACGGGAATCACCGTCCTGCTGACCCAGCGCACCGAGGACATGCCGAGCCATGCCGGGCAGATCGCCTTTCCCGGCGGCCGCCGCCAGGCCGAGGACGTCGATGCGACGGCGACGGCGTTGCGCGAGACCGAGGAAGAAGTCGGCCTGACCCGCGACTTCATCGACGTCGTGGGCTCGCTCGACCTCTACAGGACGGGCACGGGTTACCAGATCACGCCCATCGTGGGCATCGTCACCCCGGGATTCACGATGCGTGCGGATCCACGCGAGGTCGCCGACGTGTTCGAGGTACCGCTCGATCACTTCCTCGACGAGCGCAATCATCGCATCGACAGCCGGGTCTGGCAGGGGCGCGAGCGGCGTTACTACGCGATGCCCTACGGCGAGCGCTACATCTGGGGCGCCACGGCGGGTATGCTGAAGAACCTCCACTTCATCCTGACCAACAGCGCCTGACGCAGGCCGGGAGTTTTCATGCGTATCGTCCTCCTGGTCCTCGTCCTCGTGCTGGCGCCGTTCTGCGCCTTCTTCCTCTGGGCGTGGGCGGTGAAGATCAAGGAGGAGCGTACGATCGCCGGCACGCTGCCCTCATGGCAGGACATGCCGATGACGTGGCTCGGCATCGCCGGCTTCGCCTGCGCCATCGTGGGCTTCCTAGTCATGTTCTTCACCCAGGATCAGGGCTACGGCGGCCTCTTCGCATCATGAAGCCGGTTGGCCGTCTCGACGCGGTGCCGTGGTCGAACGACACGGCGGTCCGCATGCTGTTCGATGCGTTGGCCGCATCCGGCATCGCCGCGCGCTTCGTGGGCGGCTGGGTACGCGATGCGGTGCGCGGCGCGCCGCTCAGCAACGAGCCCGATCTCGCGGTCGACAAGCCGCCGGAGACCGTGATGCTCGCGCTCAAGGCGGCCCGCATCAAGGTGGTGCCGACCGGCCTGAAGCACGGCACCGTGACGGCGGTGATCGCCGGCGCGCCCTACGAACTCACCACCCTGCGCCGCGACGTCGAGACCGACGGCCGGCATGCGGTCGTGGCCTTCACCGACGACTGGCTGGAGGATGCGAGCCGCCGCGACTTCACCTTCAACGCCCTCTATGCCGATCTCGACGGCACACTCTACGATCCGTTCGACGGCCGCACCGACCTCGCCGAGAAGCGCGTGCGTTTCATCGGCGATCCGGACCTGCGCATCGCCGAGGACCGTCTGCGCATCCTGCGCTTCTTCCGATTCCATACCTGGTACGGCCGGGCGCCGTTCGACGCGGCCGGCTTCGAAGCCTGCCGCCGCAATGCCGGCAGCCTGCGCGGCCTGTCGGGCGAGCGGGTGCGCAAGGAGCTGCTGCGCCTGCTCGAAGCGCCCGAGCCGGCCGATACGGTGGCCGCGATGCGCGAAGCCGCCATCCTCGATCACTGGCTGCCCGAATGCGACGGCACGGCGCGGCTGCGGGCGTTGCTCCCGCGCGAGGACAGGCCCGACCCGCTGCGGCGCCTGGCCTCGACCCTGGCGCCGGGCGCCGATGCCACGGCGATCGGCAAGCGCCTCCGGCTCTCGACCCAGGAATCGCTCCGGCTCGACGTCATGCTGGCGGCCGATCCCGTCATCGACGTGGCTGGCGGTCCGAAGGCGTGGCGGGCGCAGATCTATGCGCTGGGTGGCAACCTCTATGCCGACCGTCTGCTGCTCGCGGTCGATGCGCCGGGCGACTGGCGCGCGGCGCTGGCGATGGCGCGGGAATGGGTGCCGCCCGAGCTGCCGGTGAGCGGCGGCGATGCACTGAAGCTCGGCCTCAAGCCGGGTCCGAAGGTCGGCGCCTTGATCGAGACGGTCGAGCGCTGGTGGCTCGACGGTGATTTCGCGGCCGGCCGTGCCGCCTGCCTCGCCGAACTCGAGCGGCTGGCGAAGGCGGCGCCATGATCCGTCCCGGCGTCACCTTCTCGCTGTGGCTGGCGATCGCGATCCTGGTCGTGCTGAACGATTTCGTGGGCGACACCTGGATCGCCGCCACGCTCTCGGTGCGCACGGTCGAATGGTACAAGGCGCTGGTGCCGATGCCCTACGTTTTGATGATGGCGATCTTCCACGCACGGCGCACGACGGGGAGCCAGTGGTTCGAAGCGGCCGTGCTGGCGGCGCTGCTGTGGCCGACCTCCACGGCGCTGGTCGACTTCCTCTATGCCCGCCTCGCCTACGAGGAAGGCACGGAAGCCTTCCTCGACCGGTTCGGCCTCTGGTGGGGCGCGCCCTATCCGCTGCTGCTGCTGGTGCTGTTCGCCTCGCCCCTGCTGGTCGGCTGGGCCCTGGCCCGGCATCGATGAACGCTGGATTGAGCGCCGGATGAGCATCGTCTCGCGGCTCTGCATTTCCGGCTATCGCTCGCTGCGCGACGTGCGGCTGGAGATCGAGCCGCTGACGGTCGTCACCGGCGCCAACGGCAGCGGCAAGTCGAGCCTTTACCGGGCGCTGCGGCTGCTGGCCGATGTGGCGCAGGGCCGGATCATCCAGTCGCTGGCGCTCGAAGGCGGCATCTCCTCCGTGCTGTGGGCGGGACCCGAGCAGTTCTCGCGCGGCATGAAGCGCGGCGACCAGCCGGTCCAGGGCACGGTGCGCAAGTCGACGATCAGCCTGAAGCTGGGTTTCGCCTCGGAGTCCTACGGCTACGCGATCGATCTCGGCCTGCCCGTCCCGGGCGGCCTGTTCGGCCGCGATCCGGTGATCAAGACCGAGACCCTGTGGACCGGGCTGCTCCTGCAGCGCGCCAACGCCTTCGCCGAGCGGCACGGTCCGTCGGTCACGCTGCGCGATCTCAACGGGCAGCGCCGGCAGGCCTATACGCGCCTGCAGCCGTTCGACAGCATGCTGACCCATTGCGCCAATCCCGAGGACGGGGCGGAGCTGCTCTCGATGCGCGAGCAGCTGCGCGACTGGCGGTTCTACGACCACTTCCGCACCGACGGCGACGCGCCGGCCCGCCGCCGCCAGGTCGGCACCCGCACGCCGGTGCTGGCCGGCGATGGTTCGGACCTGGCGGCCGCCATCGCCACCATCCAGGAGATCGGCATCGAGGGGCGGCTCGAGGCGGCCGTCGGCGACGCCTTTCCCGGCGCCTCGGTCGACGTCGCGGTGAGCGATGGCTACTTCGAGGTCGAGATGCGCCAGCGCGGGCTGCTGCGGCCGCTCAAGGCCACCGAACTGTCGGACGGGACGCTGCGTTACCTGCTGCTGGTGGCGGCGCTGCTGTCGCCGCGGCCGCCCTCGCTGATGATCCTGAACGAGCCGGAGACCAGCCTCCATCCCGACCTGCTGGCGCCGCTCGCCCGGCTGATCGCCGATGCAGCCACGCGGTCGCAGATCATCGTGGTTTCCCACGCCGAGCGCCTCGTCGCCGCCCTCACCCAGGCCGGGGCGCGACGGATCACGCTCGTCAAGGAGCTGGGCGAGACGCTCGCCCAGGACGAAGATCGGCCGATGTGGAACTGGCCGACGCGGTAGTCCCGCTCGACGCAGCGCTGCATGGGTTTTTCAAAAGGACTGGCGGCGGCTCTGTCCGCCAGCGGTCGCCCCGGCCCGGAATCGGGAGGGTGCGACACCCGTTTCGATTGTTTCGTTTATTTCGATTATTTCGTTTATCTGGCCGGATTGCCCCGTTCCGGGGACCGTCAGGGCCAGCGCACCTCGGGCGGCAGGGACATTAGGATCGCCTCGACGTTGCCGCCGGTCATCAGGCCGAACTTGGTGCCGCGATCGTGCAGAAGGTTGAATTCGACGTAGCGGCCGCGGCGCGCCAGCTGATGGGCGCGCTCGGCCTCGGTCCACGGCTCGTTCATGTGGCGCCGCACCAGCTTCGGGTAGATGTCGAGGAAGGTCTCGCCGACATCGCGCGTGAAGGCGAAGTCGCGCGCATGGTCGCCGCTGTCGAGATAGTCGTAGAAGATGCCGCCGATGCCGCGCGGCTCGCCGCGATGGGGCAGGAAGAAGTACTCGTCGCACCACGCCTTGAAGTTCGGATGGTAGGCGGGATCGTGCGCGTCGCAGGTCGCGCGGAAGGCGGCGTGGAAATCGCGCGTATCGGGTTCGTGCGGTACCATCGGGGTCAGGTCGGCGCCGCCGCCGAACCAGCTGCGGGTCGTCACGATGTAGCGCGTGTTCATGTGCACCGCCGGCACCTTGGGCGACTGCATGTGCGCCACCAGCGAGATGCCGGCCGCGAAGAAGCGCGGGTCCTGCTGGGCGCCGGGGATCTGGCTGCGGAATTCGGGGCTGAACTCGCCGAACACGGTCGAGATGTTGACTCCGACCTTCTCGAACACGCGACCGCGCATCAACGACATGGTGCCGCCGCCGCGATCCTCGCCGTTTTCGCCCTTCTCGCGCTCCCAGACCTTGCGCTCGAAGCGGCCCGGCGCCTTGTCCCGATGCGTTCCCTGCAGATCGTCCTCGAGATTTTCGAAGGCGGCGCAGATCCGGTCGCGGAGACCCGCGAACCAGGTGGCGGCCTCCTCCTTGCGACGGGCGACGGTCGCCTCGTCGGGCAGGGGGGAGGGGCCGTTGGGGCCGGTGGCGGTACGGGCGGGCTTGGCGGTCATGCGAGCTTTTCGAATCCCGAGGTCTGACGGAGGGCCTCGCTCAATACCATTGCCGCCGCCACGGCGACATTGAGCGAGCGAGCCCCCGGCTGCAGCGGGATGCGCACCCGCAGCTCGGCCGCCTCGTGGACGTCGGCGGGGACACCCGCGCTCTCCCGGCCCAGCAGCAGGATGTCGTCGGGCCGGAATACCGCCTCCGGCAGGCGCTGCGCCCCGGCGGTGGTCAGCAGGACCAGCCGACCGGCTGGCCGGTCGCGGCAGAAAACGGCCCAGGAGGCGTGCCTGACCAGGGTCGCGAGGTCGTAATAGTCCATGGCCGCCCGGCGGATCCGCCGGTCGTCCACGGGAAAACCGCAGGGCTCGATGACGTCCAGGGGCACCCCGAGCCCGGCCGAGAGGCGGATGAAAGCCCCAAGATTTTGAGGGATATCGGGCTGAAACAGCGCCAGGCGCATGAACTCTCCACTCCGGTCCGCGTCGCGGAAGGCTTTTTATGCGGCACGCTGTCACAGAATGCCGCGCATCGGGCCTGCGACCAACAGAGCCTTGAAACAAAAGGGGCTTTCCCGGCTATATACCCGCCAATCTCCTCGGGGGGACGGAAGAGAGTAATCATGGCTGCTTCAAGCACATCGGCACACGGACACGGCGATCCCACTCGGCGCGACTTCCTGATGGTCGCGACGGGCGCTCTTGGCGCCGTCGGCGCCGCGGCCGTCGCCTGGCCCTTCATCAACAATCTCAACCCCGCCGCGGACACGCTGGCTCTGTCGACCGTCGAGGTGAACGTCACGCCGATCGCGGTCGGCCAGGCGGTCACCGTGAAGTGGCGCGGCAAGCCGGTGTTCATCCGGCACCGCACCGAGGCCGAGATCAAGGAAGCCGAGGCTGTGCCGATGTCGCAGCTCCCGGATCCCGAGACCGACAACAAGCGGGTCACCGACACCGCCAAGAAGGTCCGGCCGGAGTGGCTGATCATGATCGGCGTCTGCACCCATCTCGGCTGCGTGCCGCTCGGCAACAAGCCGGGCGACCCGAAGGGCGAGTATGGCGGCTGGTTCTGCCCCTGCCACGGCTCGAGCTACGACACGTCGGGCCGCATCCGCAAAGGGCCGGCGCCGAAGAATCTCGTCGTGCCGGACTACCTGTTCACTTCCGACTCGCTCGTTCGCATCGGCTGATCGACCCAGGTCGTCCGCCTCAGATCTCGCTG
>CAZPOS010000070.1:0-20921 GCA_964588065.1 uncultured Reyranella sp. | reverse complement strand
TCTGCGGAATCTTGTTGGCATGGGTCACGCCGCCGACCGCGACGGTGCTGGCGGTCAGCGAGGGGCCGAGCAGGGCCTGGACCTTCTGGCCGAAGATCAGGTCGTTGGCCTTGCTGAGCGCGGTGTCGGGGTTGGACGCGTCGTCCTCGACGATGATCTTGATCGGACGGCCCTTGATGCCGCCCTTGGCGTTGATGTCCTTTTCGGCCAGCAGGAGCCCGTTGCGCTCGGGCACGCCGAGACCGGCGCCGGCACCGGTGACGGAAACGATCGCGCCGATCTTGACCGGTTCACCAGAGGTCTGGGCCTGGACGGCGAAGGCCGACAGGCCGACCAGCGCCGTGGCGCCGGCCAATCTGGCAATGAACGATGACAGTGACATTCTTCTTTCCTCCCACTCGTTGATCTTCTTATGGCGTCGGTGGTTCAGAGCAGCGGCGGCGGCCCGGCCATGCCGAGTGCGTGTTGGCCGAACAATGCACCCTGAACGTCGGTCGAGAACATGATGTGCGCATTGGCTGCGTGCGCGTCGCGGAACAGGCGCTGCATCGAGCCGGACAGGTGCAGCCCGCCCGATCCGGCGATGCCCATCAGGATGTCCACCGCCTCGAGGCAGAGACGGGCGGAGAAGAAGGCGTCGCGCCGGTAGCGCAGCTTGTCCTCGTGGGCCGCGTCGGCGCCGGAGCGGGCCACGGCCATCGCGTGCTCGCAGGCCCGGCGCATCAGCATCTCGGCGGTGTCGATGCGGACGCTCGCCTCGGCGACCTTGATCTGGACGGGCTGGCTGGCGCCCACCGGCTGGCCGGTCGTGGTCGCGTTGCGCTTGCGGGCCGTACCCACCACGGTTTCATAGGCGCCGCGCGCGCAGCCCAGCATCACGCCCGACAGGACGTAGGGACCGAGGGCCAGCATGGGCAGACGGAACAGCGGCGAGGGATTGACCGTCGAGCCGGCATGCGCCTTGCCGTTCATCGTCCAGGCCGAGATGGTGCGCACATCGGGGACGAAGAGGTTCTTTATCTCGACGTCGTTCGAGCCGGTGCCGGAGAGACCGACCGCATGCCAGGTGTCGATGATCTCGTACTGCGAGCGGTGGACCAGGGCGAAGCGCTGGTCGACGGGCGGGCCGTCGTCGCGCTCGCGCACCATGAAGCCCAGCATGTTCCAGTCGGAATTGTCGACGCCGGAGGAGAGCGGCCAGCGGCCCGAGACCTCGTACCCCCCCTCGACCTTGCGGCCGCGGCCGGCCGGGAAGACGAGCGAGGTGGCGATCAGCACGTCGGGCGAGGCGTCCCAGATCTCGTCCTGCGCCTCGGGATGGAAGTAGCCCAGCATCCAGTGATGGCTGGAGAGATTGCCGAGGTTCCAGGCGGTCGACGGGCAGACGCGCGCGATCTCCGCGCAGGTGTCGACCAGGATGCCGACATCGAGGTCGGCACCGCCGACCCTCGCCGGCTGCACCAAGCGGAAGAGGCCGGTGCGATGCAGGTCGCGTTCGGTCTCGTCGGGCAGGCGGCGCAGTCTCTCGCACTCCCCGGCGCGCGCGGCGATCGCCGGCACCAGCGCGCGGGCGCGGTCGAGCATCTCCGCGTAGGTGACGCCGGTGAACGAAACCGGCGTGTTGGGCAACGTCGCCGACGGTGTCCAGTCGGCGGCCCGCTTGGTCCGCATATCGAATTCCTCCCGGCGCCGCGGCGCTTGTTCTTGTCGCAACGATGCTTGCGTCGCGCGTTCAGGTCAAGCGACCTAATTTGTTGGTCGATTGACCATGTCGCGCGCGATCACGATACTTCGCCTCAATCAGACAACGCTCGGGAGGAGCTGAGATGGCGATCAAGGTGCTCGAACTTCATCATCAGGGCGTGCGGATCGACGCCGACGACAAGACGATCCAGGACCTCAAGAATTTCTACACCGGCGTCCTCGGCCTCGAGCATGACACCGGCCGGCCGGAGATCCCGGGCATCCCCGGCATGTGGATCAACATCGGCGAGGTGGGGCAGATCCACCTGATCGGCGGCGACCTGCCGTCGCGCTTCGCTCAAGGGCCGGGCAAGGATCCGACCGTGCCGCACGTGGCGCTGGCCGTCGAGAGCATCGTCGAGACCAAGGCCGAACTCGACCGGCTCGGCGCGGACTACTGGTCGCTGAAGGGCGCCACCGGCCCCGACGCCGAGCAGCTCTTCCTCAACGATCCATGCGGCAACATGGTGGAACTCCACCAGTTCGACAAATGCCGCTGCCGCCTGAAGAGCCGGGTGAAGGCCGCTTAGCGCCCGACCGGCGCGGCGAGGCCGGCGCAGACGAACGGAACGATCTCGCGGATGGCGGTTTCCATGTCCGCGGGATCGCAGCGCCCCTGGGAGATCGACTCCAGGCGGCCGGGCTGCAGCAGGGTCCAGACGTAGGCGCCCATCATGAAGTAATAGCGCCAGTAGAGCGTCTTCGCCGGGATCTTCGGCAGGGCACGACGGATGGCATCGACATAGAGCGCGTTGGTCTCGTCGTAGATGTCGGCCCGAACCATGCTGGCGGTATCGTCCGGATCGGTGAAGAGGCGGGCGTGCATCTGCATCGAGGTCCGCCGCCCGCCGGCCCGCGGTTCGGCCAGCAGGAGCGGACGGACCAAGGCATCGACCAGCACGTCGAGCGGGACGATGCCGCGCGGATGGCGGGCCTGAGCTTCCAGCAGAAGCTGGCGCCGCCGCTCGGTGACCTCCTTGCCGTGCCGTGCCACCACCGCCTCGAAGATCGCGCGCTTGGACTCGAAGTAGTAGTGCAGTTGCCCGACGTTCACGCGGGCGCGGCTGGCGATGGCCCGGGTGGTCGCGCCTCCATAACCGACGCGCCCGAACAGTTCTTCCGCGACGTCGAGGATGCGTTCCGGCAGGTTGGGACGGTTTGCCCTCCGGTGCCGGGGCGCCGCTGCCTTGGGCTTCTTCGCGATTGTCTTTCTCGCCACGATACATCCTGCTCGAAATCGTGGTGCTCTCATAAGGTCTTGCGGGACGGTTTTCCATGGCGGCTGCAGAACCTTGTCGCCGCATGCTAGAACGGAGCCATGAAAACCAAGCTCCTCGGCCGCACCGGCATCCATGTCTCGCAACTCTGCTTCGGCACCATGTCGTTCGGCGGCGATGCCGACGAGGCGACCTCGGCTTCGATGTACAAGGCGGTGCGCGACGCCGGGATCAACTTCTTCGACACGGCCAACGAGTACAACAAGGGCAGGTCGGAAGAGATCCTCGGCCGGCTGGCGAAGGATCACCGCAACGACCTGGTGATCAGCACCAAGTGCTTCAACAAGACCGGGCCCGACGTGAATGCGGGTGGCGCCAACCGGCGTCATGTCGTGCAGGCGGTGGAGGCGAGCCTGCGCCGGCTCCAGACCGACCGGATCGACGTGCTGTTCCTCCATCGCTTCGACCCGGTGACGCCGATCGACGAGATGATGCGCGGCCTCGAAGACCTCGTGCGCTCGGGCAAGGTCATCTATCCCGCGGTCAGCAACTGGTCGGCCTGGCAGACCCAGCGCGCGGTCGACATCCAGGAGCGCAACAACTGGGCGCGCCTGCAGGTCATCCAGCCGATGTACAACCTGGTGAAGCGCCAGGCCGAGGTCGAGCTGCTGCCGATGGCCGCCGCCAACGGCATCGGCGTCATTCCCTACAGCCCCGCCGCCGCCGGTCTCCTGTCGGGCAAATACTCGGGCGAGGCCACGGGGCGGCTCAAAACCAACAAGATGTACGAGGCGCGCTACGGCGAGGAGTGGGCCTTCGAGACGTCGGAGAAGTACGTCGCCTTCTGCAGGCAGAAGGGGCTGCACCCGGTCAGCGCTGCCATCGCCTGGGTGGGCGCACACCCCGCCATCACGGCGCCCATCATCGGCGCCCGAAATCTCGAGCAGCTGAAGGACTCGCTGGCCTCGGTCGAGATCGACATGACGCCCGAACTGCGCGCCGAGATTTCAGATCTCTCGCGCACGCCGCCGCCGGCTACCGACCGGCTGGAGGAACAGAGGGTCGTGAAGGCCTGAGAAGGCTCACCCGGCTTCTCGCGGCCGGTCGCAGACGTCGATCCATTCGGCGTTCACGAGGGCAGCCATGCGCTCCGGTGCGATGCGCACGGCCGAGTTGATCGAGCCCGCGGCGGGTACGACTTCGTCGAAGGCTTTCAGCGAGAGGTCGCAATAGACCGGGAGCGGCGTCATCAGACCGAACGGGCAGACGCCGCCCACCGGATGGCCCGTGAGGGAAACGACCTCGTCGGCGCCCAGCATGCGCGGCTTGCCGCCCAGCACGTCCTTGATTTTGCGATTGTTCAGGCGCGCATCGCCGCACGTCACGATCAGCAGCGCGCGGTCCTTGATGCGCAAGGACAGGGTCTTGGCGATCTGCGCCGGCGCGACGCCGTGGCCCCGTGCCGCCATCTCGACGGTGGCGGTGCTGGCTTCCAGCTCGACGACCTCGAGATCGGGGGCATGCGCCGACAGGAAGGCGCGCACGGCTTCGACGGTCATGCCCGCCGCGCTGCCCGCTCCGCGCGGACGCGGTCGCGCTGGGCCGCGAAGCGCGCGGCGAGATCCTCCTCTGCAACATCCTCGAGCCGGCTCTGGAGGACCCAGCCATGGCCGAAGGGATCGATGATGCGAACCACCTTGTCGCCCCAATAGGTTTCTTCCGGAGCCTGTCCTGGGGCAAGGGACGTCGCGCCGGCGGCCAGGGCCCGAGCGAACACGTCGTCCACGTCGTCGACATAGACGATCAGGAATCCCGAGGAGGCTCCGGCCGAGAGAGGCGAGCGGGGCCAGTCGGGCCGGGGCGCTTCGCGCCAGCGCGGGTTCTCTTTCGCCACATAGAGGCGAGCACCCGCGACTACCAATTCGGCGCTCAGGGGTTCCGGACCGGCCGGTTCGCCCGGGTTGTGCGCAAAGCTGCGCCGGACCTCCTCGGCGCCGATGATGTCGCGATAGAAGTCGGCCGCGGCGGCCACGTCCTGAACGATGAGGCTGATGCTGATCTGTCCGACCGACTGCTTGCCCTTGATGGCCATTGCAACATCCTCCGGTGGAAGAGGGGTGAGCGTGGCGTCGATTCTTACGGGATCGATGCGTGAGTCGCGCTGTGGGAATCGTACCGCATGGTGAAGGGGCGGCTCGAATTTCCATGACAAATGCGGAGGCGGCGGTACCGTCCGCCACCTCATCACGGGAGAAGCGCATGCCGATCATCGACGCCCAGGTTCACTGCTATGAGCGCAATCATCCGGGCCGCCCGTGGACGGCCGTGCTTGCAGGCCCGCCCGAGGTCACCGCCGAGGACATGATCAAGGCGATGGACTCGGTCGGCGTCGACGGCGCGTTGCTGGTCTCGGTCTACACGATGTACCGCTGGGACGAGAGCTATGCGGTCGGCGTCCAGAAGGCGCATCCCGGCCGGTTCGGCGTCATCAAGCCGGTCAATGCCAACGATCCCAAGGTCGAGGGCACGATCGCGGACTGGGCGGCGATGGACGGCACGGTCGCCATCCGCATCATGTTCACGCCGGAGATCTCGACCGACGCGGCCGATCCCGGCATCAACCGCGTGCTCGCGGCGGCGGCCAGGCATGATCTCCCGGTCAACCTGATGGCGCGCGGCCGGCTCCCGCAGGTCGCCGAACTCGCCAAGCGTAATCCGAACACGACCCTGGTGATCGATCACCTCGGCCTCGAGCAGCCGATGGCGCCGCCGGCCCCGAAGGAGCCGTGGCACGAGCTGCCCCAGTTGCTGGCATTGGCGGAGCACAAGAACGTCGTCGTGAAGATCACCGGCGCCTGCACGCTCAGCCACGAGAAGTTCCCCTTCAAGGACATCTGGGATCCGCTGGGCCGCATCTTCGATGCTTTCACGCTGGACCGCTGCATGTGGGGAACCGACTGGACGCGCGCGGTGGCGTTGCTCACTTACAAAGAGGGCGTCGATGCTTTCCGCGTCACCGACCGCCTGTCCGACAGCGACCGCGCCACGCTGATGGGCGGCGCGCTGCAGAAGATCTACGGCTGGTCGCCGAAGAAGAAGTAGAGGCCGCCGGCGTCAGGGCAGGGACAACGACCCCGTGCCCAGAGGCCGCTGCATGAGGATCGAATCGACCCAGCGGCCGAACTTGAATCCGACGGCGTCGAGTCTGCCGATCTGGCGAAAGCCCTGGCTGCCGTGCAGGCCGATCGAGCCTGCATTGGCACTGTCGCCGATGACGGCCAGCATCTGCCGCCAGGGGCCGCTCTCGCAGCGCTTGATGAGGTCGCGCAGCAGTTCGCGCCCGACGCCGTTGCCCGCGAATCCGTCGCGGACATAAACGGAATCCTCGATCGTGTGGCGATAGGCCGGTCGCGCGCGGTAGAGCGAGGCGTAGCTGTAGCCCACGATGCGGCCGTCCAACTCCGCCACCAGATAGGGCAGGCCGAGCTTCAGCACGCCTTCCCGCCGGCCGATCATCTCGGCAACGGAGGGCGCTTCTTCCTCGAAGCTCGCCAGCCCGTGCAGCACGTGGTGGGCGTAGATCTCCTGCACGAAGCGCATGTCGCCCTCGCGGGCGTCGCGAATTTCAACCGCCGTCCTCATCATCGTTCCTTCCGACAGAACCTGTTCGCGCGACAGGCCGATGTCCGACAGCAGCCGGTCGTCCAGATTGCGCAGCGCCTAGCGCTGGCGGAGATGCGACCAAGGCGAACCGCCGATGTAGCGACCGATCTCCATGAGAACCTCTCCCAACCCGCTGCGATGCGACATGGGTGCAATCTGCTGCGCCCGAGAGCATAAGGAAAATCTCGTTATATTATGCAAAGCATAAGCAGGAACTTGAGATGCGCGGACTCAATCTCGATCACCTACACGCCTTCACGGAAGTGGTCCGGCTGGGGTCGTTCTCGGCCGCGGCATCCCATCTCAACCTGACCCAGCCGGCGATCAGCCAGCAGGTCGGCCAACTGGAGAAGCGGCTGGGCGTTCGGCTGCTCGAACGGATGGGGCGCCGGGCGATGCCCACCGCGGCGGGCAGCGAACTGTTGGACCATGCGGCGCGGATCGACGGTGCCGTGGGATCGCTGCTCGACGCTCTGGCGCGGTTCGGGAGCGGCGAGGTGGGACGGGTGCGTCTCGGCACCGGGGCGACGGCGGCCATCTTCCGCCTGCCGCCACTGCTGCGCGCCTTGCGCCAGCGTCTACCGGAACTCGAGATCACCGTCGCCACCGGCAACACACCTGAGATCGTGAAGGGCGTCCAGGACAACGCGCTCGACATCGGCCTGGTGACATTGCCGGCAAGCGGCCGCGGACTCGACGTGACGCCGCTGCTCGACGACGAGTTCGTGGCAGTGACCGCGCGCGATGGCGTGACGCTGCCAAGCCGGGTCACGCCCGCGGTCATGGGCCGCCTGCCGGTCATCATGTTCGAGCCCGGCGGGCACACGCGCCTGGTGGCCGATCAGTGGTTCTTCCAGGCTGGCGTCGAACTCAAGCCCAAGATGGCGCTGGGCAGCGTCGAGGCGATCAAGCGGCTGGTGGAGGCGGGGCTGGGCTGCGCCATCCTGCCGGCGGTCGCGGTCCGCGAGGCGGGCGACCGCGCGAACCTTGTCGTGCGGCCGCTCTCGCCACGACTCCACCGAAAGCTCGCCATCGTGATCCGGCGGGACAAGGTCCTGAATCTGGGCCTGCGGGAGACGATCCGGGCGCTGAAGAGCCTGAACCGCATGGGCCCCCGAAGCGGTCGGACGGCAGGTCGTCGAATGAGCCGAAGTCCTGGCCAATAAACGAAACAAACGAAGCCGGAGTCGCACCCCCGGAATCGGGTGTCGTGGAAACCTGTTGCTCGTTAGTCCTTCTGCACAACCTATTGCGGCGGGCTGCTAAAGCGCCTTGAGGGCCTCCTGGACCTCTTCCGCGTGGCCGGCGACCTTGACCTTGCGCCAAATCTTCCGGACCACCCCGTCGCCGTCGATCAGGAAGGTGGCGCGATCGATGCCCATGTATTTGCGGCCGTAGAGGCTCTTCTCGATCCAGGTCCCGTATTTCTCGCAGACCTTGCCGTCCTCGTCGGAGACCAGCGGGAAATTCAGTTCGTACTTGGCCTTGAACTTGTCGTGGCGGGCGACGCTGTCCTTCGAGACGCCGACGACCTGAGCCTTGAGCTTCTTGAACGCTGCCGCGCCGTCGCGGAAGCCGCAAGCCTCGGTCGTGCAGCCCGGCGTGTCGTCCTTGGGATAGAAGTAGAGCACCACCGGCTTGCCGCGCAGTTCCGACAGTTTGAGCGTACCGCCGCCATCGGTTGCAGCCGTAAAATCCGGAGCCTTCTTGCCTTCGACCACACTCATTTCCTGCTCCTCGGTTGCCAGCCGGCCGCCAAGGCCGGCGCCTCCACAACGCGCTCGTATATAGCACGCACCGTCTTCGATTCGGTTTCGATACGTGCCCGCAGGGCGGCCAGATCTGTCGCCCCTTCGGTGGCGGCGATCAGGCGCTGCTGGCCTTCCGGCGCCCGGGTCTCGTCGAACGCCGCCTCGTCGCCATTCAGGGTGAGGCGCAGCAGGCTCTGCACATCCGACAGCAGGGTCCGCGTGGCGCGCAGCTGATCGGCGTCCGGCGGGTCGATCAGCCTCGCCGCCGCCATGCGCCGCAGCATTTCCGAGGGATGAGGATCGAGGATTTCCGGATGCTCGCAGGCGTGCCGCAGCGCCAGGTATTGGGCCACGAAGTCGATGTCGAACAGGCCGCCGGGCAGGTGCTTGAAGTCCCACGGGCTCTTGGGCGGCGCATGCTGGGCGATGCGGTCGCGCATGTCCGCGACGTCGCGGGCGAGCGTATCGGGATCGCGCGACCGGCAGAGGGTCGCCCGTACGATGTCGGTGAGCCGCTTCGCCAGGGCCTCTGGGCCATGGATGACCCGCATCCGGGTCAGGGCCATGTGCTCCCATGTCCACGACGACTGTGCGTGATAGTTCTCGAACCCCTCGAGCGAGTTGGCGAGCGGGCCGGAGCGGCCCGACGGCCTCAGGCGCATGTCGACTTCGTAGAGCGCGCCTTCGTTGGTGTGGGCGGTAAGGGCCGTCACCATCTTCTGGCTGAGGCGGGTGTAGTACTGGATCGGCGATAGCGGGCGGGGACCGTCCGATGCCTCCATACCGTCCGGTATGTCGTAGACGAAGATCAGGTCGAGGTCCGATGTCGCCGACATCTCCCGGCTGCCGAGCTTGCCCAGCCCCAGCACCGCCAGCCTCTGACCCTGGAAGCCGCCATGGGCTTCCGCGAACCGTTTCTCGACGCGGTCGCAGAGGGCGGAAATGGTCGCGGCAGCGATATCCGAGTAGGCGAGACCTGCCTGGGCCGGGGTGACGATCCGCTTGAGTTGCTGGACGCCGACCTGGAAGCGGCGGTCGTTGGCCCAGCGGCGCGCCAGGTCGAGGATGTCCTGCTCATGGTCGACCCGAGCGAGCGTGGCGGCCAGGTCCGCGGTCATCTCCGGTGCGGGCGGCAGCGGCCCGTAGAAATCGGGGGAAAGCACCGAGTCCAGCAACAGGGTGCGCCGCGCGAGGTGGGCAGCGAGACCCGGCGCGCTGCCCATGATCGTGGCCAGCAGTTCGAGCAGCGCGGGGTTGGCTTTGAACAATGAGAAGAGCTGTACCCCCGCCGGGAGGTTGCCGAGGAAGAGGTCGAAGTTCAGCAGGGCCTGATCGGGCGCGGCCGTCCCGCCCAGCTCCTTCAGCAGCCCGGGCATCAGTTCGGTGAGCAGTTCGCGGGCCCGGGCCGTCGCGGTCGCGCGGTAGCGGCCATGATGCCAGCGGCGGACGATGCCGGCGGCCGCGGAGGCGTCGCGGAACCCGAGCGATTTCAGGGTCTCCAGCGTCCCCGGATCGTCGTCGGTGCCGGTGAAGACGAGATTGCCGCCCGGGCCGGCGAGGCTCGGCGCCTCCTCGAACAGGTTGGCATAGTGGCTTTCGACGAGCCGCAAGGTCGCGAGCATCCCCGCCTGGAAGGCCTGTGAAGAGTCGTAGCCGAGAAACGTCGCGACGGCGGCGACGCCCGCTTCGTCGGGCGGGATCGAATGGGTCTGCCGGTCGTCGATCATCTGCAGGCGATGCTCGACCCGACGCAGGAAACCATAGGCCTCGATCAGCTCGTCCGCCGCCTTGGCCGTGATGTGGCCGGCGGCGGCGAGCGCGCGCAGGGTGGGGCAGGTGGCGCGCAGTCTGAGGGTGGGGTTGCGGCCGCCGAAGATGAGCTGCTGGGTCTGAGCGAAGAATTCGATTTCGCGGATGCCGCCGCGGCCGAGCTTCACGTTGTGGCCGAGAACCTTGACCGTGCCGCCGCCGCGATGGGCGTCGATCTGCCGCTTGATCGAATGGATGTCGTGGATCGCCGCGAAGTCGAGATGCTTGCGCCAGATGTAGGGCGTCATGTCGGCGAGGAAGGCCGCGCCCACGGTCTCGTTGCCGGCCACGGGATGTGCCTTGATCATCGCCGCGCGTTCCCAGTTCTGGCCGACGCTCTCGTAATAGAGTTCGGCCGCCTGGACCGACATGGCCAGCGGCGTCGAGCCGGGATCGGGCCGCAGCCGCAGGTCGGTTCGGAAGATGTAGCCTTCGGCCGAGGTCTCCGACATGAGCTGCACCAGCAGCCGGGCGGCGCGCACGAAGTGGCGCGACAGCTGCTCATTTCCGGCGAGCGCCGGTGCGTCGCGGTCGTAGAACAGGATGAGATCGATGTCGCTCGAATAGTTGAGCTCCCCGGCACCGAGCTTGCCCATGCCCAGCACCGTGAAGGCCGCGGCGCCTGGGTCTCCGCCGAGGGAGAGCTGACCGTCGCGTTCGAGCTGGAGCAGGATCGCATCGGTGAGGGCGCACAGGCAGCCCGACGCGAACTCGCTGAGCTGGCCGGTGATGCGGTCGAGCGGCCACGCACCGGCGATGTCGGCGACGGCCACGGCGAGCGCGACCCGGCGTTTCAGGCGGCGGAGCCGGGAGGCGATCTCCGCCGGTGTCGCGCCCGCACGGGAATCGGTCCGGGCCGCAGCGAGCTCGGCCATCAGGTCCGCCGCGGCTGCGTCCGGCCCACGACGCCATAGATCGGTCATAAAATCCGGGCTCTGTAGCGCTGTCTCCGTCAGGTAGGGACTGTTGCCGAACAGAGCGTCGAGCAGCCCGACAGCCTCGGGATCGTCAGGCCGAGCGGCGCGCTCCTCCCAGCGAGTCCAGGCCACGGCGAGCCGGTCCGGGTCGTGCGGACGAGGAAGGCGGGCGGTCGAAAGCCAAGACATTCAATGTGTCGACGGGTAAATTCTCATTGAAACGACACGCTTGCCCAAGCGTGTCCCCATCGTCAAGAAACGGAAGAGTAGAGTTTGGTCAAGCGGACCTGCCGGGTGGTATTGCGTGTTACGGTCGGTCTGGTGCTTGCCGCGGCCGCGCTCGCGGTCGTGGCGGCCCTGCGGCTGATGGCGGGGCCTGTCGACCTCGATTTCATGAAGCCGCGCATTGCCGGGCTGATCGACGCGCCTGGCAACGACATCCATCCCGACTTCGACCGAATCTACTTCGAATGGAGCGGCATCAGCCGGCCGATCCGGCTGGCGTTCACCGGGCTGCGATTCACCAATGCGCAGGGTCAGGTCATCGCGACTGCCCCTGAGGCGGCCCTCACCTTCGAACCGCGGTCGGTCGTTCAGGGTATGCTCCTGCCGACCTCGATATCGATCATCCGCCCCGTCATCGAGGCCGATGTCGCGCGCGAGGGAGGAGCCTTCAAGCGCATCTTCGCGTCGCCCGAAGGCGGCGCGCAGGGCGAGGCAATTGCGATCCTGGTGGACCAGCTGCTGGCGGAGCCCAACTACAAATCGCTGATCGGGCAGCTCGACTCGGTGGTGATCGAGCGGGCCAACGTGACGATCCGGGATCTGAAGACGGGTCTCAGCTGGAACGCACCGGATGCGGCGGCGGAACTGAGGCGCGACGACGCGGGTGTTTCCATCGCCGCCAATGCCCGTTTCGCCGGCCATGGCGACCCGGTCGACCTTTCCCTGTCCGGCGTCTACACGCGCGACCGCAGCCGCATCTCGCTCGTGGCGAAGGTTTCGGGCTTCAAGCCCTGGATCTTCGCCGACCTCTCGTCCGATCTCGCCATCCTGCGTGGGGTGGACCTCGCACTCTCGGGACGGCTGCAGATCGAGGGGACGGGCGCGGGCGAGGTCAATGCCGTTGCCGTCGACATCAGCGGCGCCAACGGCAGCGTGAGCCTGCCGGGGATTCTGCCCGTGGCGCATCCGGTGCACTCCATGGATGCCCGCTTCAGCATCGACAATGTCGCCCATACCTCCAAGATTGACCACGTCGACTTCGATTTCGGGGCGGCGAGGGTGGTCGTGACCGGTACGGGGCATCGCGTCGCCGACACGCGTCACTTCGCCGGCCGCGCCGAGATCAGGCAGATCCCGGTCGACAAGCTCGGCGACTACTGGCCGCTTGAGTTCGCCGAAGGCGGCCGCAGATGGTCGATCGCCAACATCACCGCCGGCACAGTCGACGTTGCCGCCGAATTCACCGCCAGCGCGCCGGCCGACCATATCGCCGACATCAAGATGGAGGGCATGGTGGCCTTCCTCGACTATGGTGGCCTGACAGTGCGTTACATGCCGCACATGCCCGAGATGCAGGACGTCTCCGGCAAGGCGCGCTACGAGAACGGCACCCTGCATTTCGACATTGCCCGGGGCGGGGCCGTCAACCTGAAGGTCGCCGACGGCACGATCGACCTTACCGGGCTCGACAAGCCGGTGGGTCAGATGGCGGCGATCCGGCTGCCCATCACCGGTTCGGCCCAGGACGTCATGAGTTTCCTCGCGCGGCCGCAACTCGGTCTGCCGAAGGAGACACTCTACGACCATCGCCGGCTGGGCGGCCAGGTAGCGGTCGAGGTGTCGCTGAGCTTCCCGCTGATCGATGCCCTGACCGTCGCGGAGATCGATGTCTCGGCCGATGCACAGCTCACGTCGTTTTCGCTGAAGAACGTGCTGGGTGCGGTCGACCTCACGGACGCGACGGCGCGGGTGAAGTATGGCAATTCCGAGCTGAGCGTGGTGGGGCAAGGCAAGCTTGACGGCAGCACCGTCGACGTCACTTGGCGGGAGCTGTTCGCGGCCAAGGCGCCGTTCCGCCGGCGTTACGACGTCAAGGGCACGGTGCCGGCGTCCCTCGTCGAAAAGGCCGGTTTCCCGTCCGTCGAACCCTTCGTTGTCGGGCCGATCGGCACGACCCTGAACTATCAGGTCGCGACCAACGGCACGGGCGAGGTCGGCGGCCGCTTCGACATGAAGGCCGCGAAACTGTCGGTGGCGCCGCTGGCCTGGAGCAAGGAGGCCGGCACGGACGCGCTTGCCACCATGACGCTGAAACTCGCTCCGGGCGGCAAGATCACGACCGCCGACTTCGATGCCCGCGGCGGCGGGCTGCAGACCAGGGGCCAAGTGCGCTTCGGCACCGACGGCAGCGTGCAGCAGATCAGCGTCCCGCAGGTCAGGCTGGATCAGACCGACGTGGCCGTCGACTGGCGCCGGAGCGCCGACGGTATCGACATCTCGGTCAAGGGGCAGTCGCTCGAACTACAGCGCGTTCGCGACATGCTGCAGGCGCGCAACGAGGTCGCGGCGCGCGAGCCGAGAGGCGCGGCCTCGATCTCGAGGCAAAGCACCCGGGCCGCGATCCAGCTGCAGAACGTGATCGTCAAGCGGGGATCGCTCGGATATCTGAACGGCCGGCTCGAGATGCGAGGCGACCGGGTCGCCTCCGCAGACCTCACTCTTGGTGGAGGCAAGGGATCGACCTTCCGGATAACGCCCGCCGGGCAGGGGCGCACGCTGTTCTTCTACGTGGCCGACTTCGGGCAGTTGCTGACCGACGCGGGCTGGATCGACGGCCTGGTCAACGGTTACCTGCACATCGAAGGGAAATTCAACGATACCTGGGCCGACCCGCCGCTGGAGGGCACGCTCAAGATGGGACCCTTCCGTCTCCAGCGCGTGACCGCGCGTCGCGACATCGGCACGCTGAATTCGGCAATCGACGGATTGAGCAGCGCCGGCAACGCGCTGCAGCAGTTCGACAGCCTGAGCGCCAACCTCACCAAAACGGGAGACCGAATCCAGGTCCGCAACGGGCGCACCAGCGGTCAGTCGATCGGGCTGACCACCCAGGGCGTGATCGATCTCGGAAACGATACGGCGCGGCTGAACGGCATCGTCGTGCCGGCCTTCGCCTTGAACAATCTCCTGTCGAACGTGCCGCTGCTCGGCCCGCTGCTGACGGGTGGGAAAGACGGCGGCATGTTCGCCGTCTCCTACCAGCTCCACGGCCCCTTCGACGACCTCAAGACGGACGTGAACATGATGTCGGCGATGGCGCCCGGTGCGCTTCGCGATCTGTTCAACGCGCCAGCCAACGCCGGCAGCGGGACCCCCGCGCAGCCCGCCGGGTCATCGGACGGGCAGCGGGCGCCCTGACTGGGGCTAGACGGCACGCACCAGCACGTGGCGCTTGCGGCCGGCGGAGAGCTTGAGCGTTCCTTCCGAATCGAGATCGCCTTCGCCGACGACGAGCGTGTCGCTGGCGATCGGCTTGTCGTTCAGTCGGCCGCCGCCGCCCTTGATCAGCTTGCGCGCCTCGTTGCGGCTGTCGGCGAGCCCGGCCTCGTGCATCAGCTCGAAGGCCGCGATACCGGCCTTGAGCTTCGCGAGCGGCAGTTCGACCGTTGGCAGCGTGTCCGCCTTGGTGCCTTCCTCGAAGGTGCGGCGCGCAGTCTCGGCCGCGCTCTCGGCGGCCTCGCGGCCGTGCGCCAGCGTGGTGACTTCGGTCGCCAGGATCTTCTTGGCCTCGTTGATCTCCTGGCCCTGCAGTGCTTCGAGGCGCGCCACCTCCGACAGCGGCAGATCGGTGAACAGCTTGAGGAAGCGGCCGACATCGGCATCCTCGGTGTTGCGCCAGTACTGCCAGAAATCGTAGGGCGAGAGCCGCTCGGGATTGAGCCAGACGGCGCCGGCCGCCGTCTTGCCCATCTTGGCGCCCGAGGCGGTGGTCAGCAGCGGCGAGGTCAGGGCGAATAGCTCGGCGCCCTGCATGCGGCGGCCTAGATCGGCGCCCATGACGATGTTGCCCCACTGGTCCGAGCCGCCCATCTGGACGATGCAGTGGTGGCGCTTGTGCAGTTCCACGAAATCGTAGGACTGCAGGATCATGTAGTTGAACTCGAGGAAGGTCAGCGGCTGGTCGCGCTCGAGCCGAAGACGGACCGAGTCCATCGTCAGCATGCGGTTCACCGAGAAGTGGCGGCCGACGTCGCGCAGCAGCGGGATGTAGAGAAGGTCGTCCAGCCACTCCGCGTTGTTGGCCATGACCGCGTCGGTCGCGCCGGCACCGAAGGTGAGGTAGTTGGCGAAGCTCTTCCGGATGCTCGCCATGTTGGCGTCGATCTGTGCCGGCGTGAGGAGCTGACGCGTCTCGTCGCGGCCCGACGGATCGCCGACCTTGGTCGTGCCGCCGCCCATCAGCGCGATCGGCTTGTGGCCGCTCTTCTGCCACCAGCGCAGCAGCATGATCTGCAGCAGATGGCCGACATGCAGCGAGTCGGCGGTGCAGTCGAAGCCGATATAGGCGGTGCGGACGCCGCTCGACAGGAGTTCGTCGAGCCGTGCGGTATCGCTGCACTGATGCACCATGCCGCGCTCGTGCACGATGCGCATGAAGTCCGACTTGAAGTCCGCCATCTCGCCGTCCGGCCGTTTGTTCCTGAAGGGCGGCGGGTGTAACACATTCCCGCCATGCCATCATCTCCCCTGCGGGCGCTCGGCCTGATGAGCGGTACCTCGCTCGACGGCGTCGACGTGGCGCTGATCGAAACCGACGGCGAGCGCGTTGCAGCCTTCGGTCCCAGCCTGACCGTCCCCTACGCCGACGAGGTGCGCCGCACCATCCGTGCGGCCTTCGGTGCCGAGAAGCCGTCCGAGACGACCCGTGCCGCCGAGGATGCCGTGACCGCCGCACATGCCGCCGCCGTCCGGCGCTGGTCGAACGAGCACGGGGTGGCGCTCTCGACGATCGATCTCGTCGGTTTCCACGGCCAGACCATCACCCACCGCCCCGAGAAGCACTTCACCTGGCAGATCGGCGATGGCGCCAAGCTCGCCCGTGCGCTGGGCCTGCGGGTCGTGAACGACCTGCGCTCGGCGGACGTGGCGGCGGGCGGGCAGGGGGCGCCGCTGGTCCCGGTCTATCATGCCGCCTTGGCGGCGGATCTCGCGCGGCCGCTGGCGGTGGTGAACGTGGGAGGCGTCGGCAACGTGACGTGGATCGGTGCCGACGGCGCGCTGCTCGCCTTCGACACGGGACCGGGCAACGGACCGATCGACGACTGGTGTGCGCGGCGGGCCGGACAGCGCTATGACAAGGATGGCGCGCTGGCGTCGGCGGGCAAGGTCGATCGCGGACGCCTGCAGCGTTTCGCGGAGCATCGATTCTTCACCAAGGTGCCGCCCAAATCGCTCGATCGCGGCGACTTCAATGATGGCTGGGCCGACGGGCTCAGCGTTGCCGACGGCGCCGCCACGCTGACATGGGGCACGGCCCGGGCGATCGCCCTTGCGGCCCGGCATTTTCCGGCGCCGGTGTCGCAGTGGGTGATCTGCGGCGGCGGCGCGCGCAATCCGACGCTGCTGCGCGCCATTGCAGAAGAGACGGTAGCCAGAGTGCTGACGGCAGCCGATCTCGGCTGGGACGGCGATGCGCTGGAAGCGCAAGCCTTTGCCTTCCTGGCGGTGCGATCCCTGCGCGGCCTGCCGTTGACCTTTCCGGGCACGACGGGGGTGCCTCGGGCGATGACCGGCGGACGCCTCAACGAGCCCTAACCGGAAGGCGCGCTTAGGGTTCCTTGTTGCTGGTCGCGCGGCCCGGCGGATTGAGCAGGCTCTGGGCGACATACTTATCGACTTCGACGGCGAGCCGGTCGAGCGCATCGTGGAAGAAGTGATTGGCGCCCTTGATGGTCCGCGATTCGACGGTGATACCCTTCTGGAGCGAAAGGCGCGCCACGAGCTTCTGGATGTCGGCCTGCGGGACGACCTCGTCCTTCTCCGCGCCGACGATGAGGCCGGACGAGGGGCAGGGCGCGAGGAAGGCGAAATCGTAGGAGTTCGCGGGCGGCGCCACCGAGACGAAGCAGTCGATCTCCGGCCGCCGCATCAGCAGCTGCATGCCGATCCAGGCGCCGAACGAATAGCCGGCGATCCAGCACGACTTGGCGTTGGGGTTCATGCCCTGGAGCCAGTCGAGCGCGGCCGCCGCGTCCGAAAGCTCCCCCATGCCATTGTCGAAACGTCCCTGGCTGCGGCCGACGCCGCGCGTATTGAAGCGCAGGACCGAGAAGCCGCGATTCACGAACACGTGGAAGAGCGAAAACACCACCTTGTGATTCATTGTCCCGCCATATTGCGGGTGCGGATGCAGGATCAGCGCGATCGGCGCGCGTTCTTCCTTGCTCTGGTGATAGCGGCCCTCGAGACGACCCTCGGGGCCGGTAAACATCACGTCAGGCATCGAAACTCCGGTTCTTCACCCTTATTCGACCCTCCGGTCGTAACCGATACGGCAGCGGATTCGGGGGGATACTTGATACTTGACCAACCTACTGGGATTAATTAAATCCGAGCTACGCAGTTGGTTTTGCCCAGAGCCCCAGTCTGGGGCGCTGGCATATCGTAGTAACGCTTTGGTTTTCAAGAACTTTAGGCGTTTCCATAGCGAAGGACGGCCGATTCCGGTCGTGAGGAGGATGCTGTGAAGCTCAGCACCAAGGGACGTTACGCCGTGATGGCGATGGTCGATCTGGCACGCCATGCGCAGGTGAAGCCCGTTTCCCTGTCCGATATCGCAACCCGGCAGGAGATTTCCCTGTCCTATCTGGAGCAGTTGTTCGCCCGTCTGCGGCGCGCCGGCCTGGTGAAGAGCGTGCGGGGCCCGGGCGGCGGTTACCGTCTCGCCCGCGGCTCTTCCGAGACCCGGGTGTCGGAAATCATCCTGGCGGTCGACGAGCCGATCAGCGCCACGCGCTGCACCGAGATGGGTGCCACCGGCTGCCGTGCCGACCGCAGCAAGTGCCTGACCCATGATCTGTGGGAGGAACTCGGCAACCAGATCCATCTGTTCCTGAGTTCGGTGACCCTGCTCGACGTGCTCGAGCGCAAGCTCGCACCGCGCCTGATCGAGGCGCCTCCGGTCGCGGCCTCCGATTCGATGGCCGCGGCCAGCTAGCCGGCCCGTCGTACCTCGCCTCGATCCATGCCCTCCATCGCTTACCTGGACCACAACGCCACCAGCCCCCTTCGGCCGGCGGCGTTCGACGCCATGGCGGAAGCGATGCGCGTGGGCGGCAATCCTTCATCCGTCCATGCCGCGGGACGGCGGGCGCGGGCGATCGTGGACAAGGCCCGTCGCGAGGTCGCATCGCTGGCCGGGGCAGAGCCGTCCGAGATTGTCTTCACATCGGGCGGCACCGAAGCCAACAACCTTGCTTTGTCGGGCGCGGGGCGCCGGCGGGTGCTGGTGTCGGCCATCGAGCATGACAGCGTCCGTCGCGCCGCACCGCAGGCCGAACTCCTTCCCGTCGACGGGAACGGCGTTCTCGACCTGGCCGCCCTCGAGCGCGGGCTGGCGTCTTCGGACGAACCGGCCCTCGTTTCCGTGATGCTGGCCAACAATGAGACCGGTGTGTTGCAGCCGATCGCCGAGGTCGTGCGTCTCGCCCGGAGTGCCGGCGCGCTTGTCCATTGCGACGCGGTTCAGGGCGCCGGGAAGGTGCCGGTTAATCTTCGCGATCTTGGCGTCGACTATCTCAGCCTGTCCGCCCACAAGATCGGCGGACCGACGGGGGTGGGGGCGCTGGTGTTGCGCAAGGGCGCGCCGCTGTTGCCCGCGATTCGGGGCGGCGGCCAGGAGTCCAACCGGCGGGCAGGCACGGAGAACGTGGCGGGCATCGCCGGCTTCGGCGCCGCCGCGATGCTGGCCGCGCCGGGGCTCGACGTGATGGCGCTGCGGGGCGAACTCGAATTGTCCCTTGTCCAGATTGCGGCGGGCGCGAGGGTCTTTGGCGCCGCGGCGCCGAGGCTTGGCAACACGAGCTGCATTTCCATGCCAGGCGTTCCGGCCGAGACGCAGGTCATGGCGTTCGATCTTGCCGGTGTCTGTATCAGCGCCGGCTCGGCCTGTTCCTCCGGCAAGGTTCAGCGATCGCCTGCTCTGGACGCGATGGGCGTGCCGGCGGCCGAAGCGGCATGCGCGACCCGGATCAGCCTGGGCTGGAATACGGAAGCTGCTGACATTGAACGCTTGATCGCGGCATGGAAGAACTTATATCTCCGAGTGATCTGCTCGGATATTCCCCGGGCCGGTCCGCAGGCAAGGGCAGCGTAGGAGTTTGAAGGGGTTAGCATGACAGCCATTACCCAGATCCGGCGCAACGACCAGCCGATCTACCTCGACTACCAGGCCACCACGCCGATGGATCCGCGGGTGCTCGAGGCGATGATGCCCTATTTCACCCACAAGTTCGGGAATTCGGGCTCGCGCAGCCATGCCTATGGCTGGGAGGCAGAGGAGGGCACCGAGAAGGCGCGGGCGCAGGTCGCGAAGCTGATCGGCGCCGACGAGAAGGAAGTGATCTTCACGTCCGGCGCGACGGAGTCGAACAACCTCGCCATCCGCGGCGTGGCCGAGTTCTACAAGGACCGGAAGAACCACATCATCACGACGGTGACGGAGCACAAGTGCGTGCTCGACACCTGCCGCCATCTCGAGCAGCAGGGTTTCGAGGTCACCTATCTGCCGGTCCGCAAGGACGGGCTCCTGGACCTCGACGTGCTGCGGGCGGCGATCACCGACAAGACGGTGCTCGTTTCCGTGATGGCGGTGAACAACGAGATCGGCGTGATCCAGCCATTGGCCGAGATCGGCAGGATCTGCCGCGAGAAGAAGGTGTTCTTCCACACCGACGCGGCCCAGGCCGCCGGCAAGATTCCGCTCGACGTCGAGGCCCTCAACATCGACCTGATGAGCATCTCGGGCCACAAGATCTACGGGCCCAAGGGCATCGGCGCGCTCTACGTGCGGCGCAAGCCGCGCGTGCGCCTGGTGCCGATGATCGTCGGCGGCGGCCAGGAGCGCGGTTTCCGGTCGGGGACCCTGCCGACGCCGCTCTGCGTCGGCCTGGGCGAGGCGGCGGAGATCTGCATGAAGGAGATGGATGCCGAGGCGAAGCGGCTGAAGAAGCTGCAGGAGCGCATGCTCAACGGGCTGCGTGCCAAGCTCTCGGACATCGTCGTCAATGGCGACCTCGAACAGCGCATCCCGGGCAACCTCAACATCAGCTTCGCGTATGTCGAAGGCGAATCGCTGATGATGGGCATCAAGAACCTGGCGGTTTCGTCCGGGTCGGCCTGCACCTCCGCCTCGCTGGAGCCGAGTTACGTGCTGCGCGCGTTGGGCGTCGAAGAGGAGATGGCGCACACGTCGCTGCGCATCGGTCTCGGCCGGTTCACGACCGAGCACGAGATCGACACGGCCGTCGATGAACTCGTGCGCCACGTCAACAAGCTGCGCGAGATGAGCCCGCTGTGGGAAATGGCCCAGGAGGGGATCGACCTGAAGTCGATCGAATGGGCGGCCCACTGAGCTTTGGTTTTCCGGGCTCGGCCCGGATCGGAATTTGAGGAGAGCGTCATGGCCTACAGCGACAAGCTGATCGATCACTACGAGAACCCGCGCAACATCGGTTCGCTCGACAAGTCCGCCGAGGACGTCGGCACCGGCATGGTCGGCGCCCCGGCCTGCGGCGACGTGATGAAGCTGCAGATCA
>CAZPOS010000069.1:0-21278 GCA_964588065.1 uncultured Reyranella sp. | reverse complement strand
CGAAGAAGTTCGGGCTGTAACGGATGGCGGCGCTGAGCTGGGCGACGCCAAAATCGTAGCCCGCCACCAGGCCGAACTCGTTGAAGTCGTAGAACAGGTTCGAGGGGGCGCCCAGGTAATTGTAGCGGATGTAGCCCAGGTCGAAGGTGAGCTTGTCATCCATCAGTTTGAGCTTGAGGCCGGTGACGAGATCGATTTCGGCCCAGGTTCCGGTGTTGGGGAAGTCGACGTTCGAGCCCCAGGCGCCGACATAGGCGCTGAGCGGGATCTTCTCGCTGACGGTGGGGGTCTCGTAGCCGAGCGAGCCCTGGACGGCGACCTGGCGCTGGGTCTGCGAGATGCCGCGGTAGGAGTATTCGTTGAGGACGGCCAGACCGGCCGTGAAGCTGCCGCCGAACGGCGCCTTCCAAGTCTCCTTCTCGGGCGCCGCGGGCGTGGTGGCGGCATCGGGCGTGCCCTGAGCCGTCTGTTGATCCTGCGTGACCGTCACGGTCTGCGGATCGGGTGTGCCCTGCGCGTAAGCAGAGCTTGTTGCATAGATTGTGACCAGCGCGCTGGCCAGAACAGCGGATTTTTTAAGCAACACGACCACCCCCAAAGACTTATGACTTGTTTCCGCCCCAATTCCTGCAAAGCCCATGCCAAGGATCGATGCAATTTGTTGTGCCGGTATTTGGCACGCCCCTTGCTGGCGTCGAATTGAACTTTGGGGGCGGGCGGCCGCCCGTTGGAGGACAGGCGCAAATGAAAATGATCGTGGCAATCTTCAAGCCCTTCAAGCTGGACGAAGTCAGGGATGCCCTGACGTCGCTCGGCATCCAGGGCCTGACCGTGAGCGAAGTGAAGGGTTTCGGCCGCCAGAAGGGTCAGACCGAGATCTACCGCGGCGCGGAGTATGCGGTGAGCTTCCTGCCGAAGGTGAAGATCGAGGTCGTGATCGACGACATCCTGGTCGAGCGCGCGGTCGAAACCATCCGCAAGGCGGCGGGCACCGGCAAGATCGGCGACGGCAAGGTGTTCGTCATGCCGGTCGAGCAGGCGATCCGTATTCGCACCGGCGAGTCCGGCACCGAAGCGCTGTGATCCGACACCAGAATCAACTCGAGAATCAGGGGAAGATGATGAAGTTCAAGACCAACTCAGTGCTTGCTGGCGCGGGGGCGGCCGCAACACTGCTCCTGCCGGCGCTTGCGCTGGCACAGGCCGCCGCGACGCCGGCTCCGGCGGCCGCTCCCAAGCTCGATACTGGCGATACGGCGTGGATGCTGACTTCGACCGCGCTCGTTCTCATGATGACCATTCCGGGGCTCGCGTTGTTCTACGGCGGCATGGTCCGCAAGAAGAACGTCCTGTCCACGGTGATGCAGAGCTTCGCCATCACCTGCATGATCTCCGTCCTGTGGCTGATCGTCGGCTACAGCCTGGCTTTCACGCCGGGCAGCTCGATCGTCGGTGGTCTCGGCCGCATCTTCATGGCCGGTCTCACGCTCGACGGCGTGCACGATCTCGCCAAGACGGTTCCCGAGACCGTCTTCATGACCTTCCAGCTCACCTTCGCCATCATCACGCCGGCCCTGATCGCCGGCGCCTTCGCCGAGCGCATGAAGTTCTCGGCCATGATGTGGTTCATGGCGCTGTGGTCGCTGATCGTCTACGCGCCGATCGCCCACTGGGTATGGGGCGGCGGCTTCCTCGGCGACTGGGGCGTGCTCGACTATGCCGGCGGCACCGTGGTGCACATCAATGCCGGCGTGGCAGGCCTCGTCTGCGCCCTCGTCATCGGCAAGCGCAAGGGCTTCGGCACCGAGAACATGGCGCCGCACAACCTGGTCTACTCGGTGATCGGCGCCGCCCTGCTGTGGGTCGGCTGGTTCGGCTTCAATGCCGGCTCGGCCGTCGGCGCCAGCCCGAACGCGGGCATGGCGATGGCCGTGACTCAGTTCGCCGCGGCCGCAGCCGCCTTGGCCTGGATGTTCGCGGAGTGGGTCACGCGCGGCAAGCCGTCCGTCCTCGGCATCATCTCCGGTGCCGTCGGCGGCCTCGTCGCCATCACCCCGGCGTCGGGCTTCGTGACGCCGATGGGCGCGCTGGCCATCGGCATCATCTCCGGCCTGGTCTGCTTCTGGGGCGCGACCGGCCTCAAGAAGGCGATGGGCTACGACGACTCGCTCGACGCCTTCGGCGTGCACGGCATCGGCGGCTTCGTCGGCGCCATCCTGACCGGCGTGTTCGCCGTGGAAGTGATCGGCGGCGAGGGCAAGAAGGGACTGATCGACGGCAACGCCGGCCAGGTCCTGACCCAGCTCTGGGGCTCGCTGGTCTGCATCGCCTGGTGCGCCGTGGCCACCTTCGTCATCCTCAAGATCGTCGACGCCCTGATCGGGCTGCGCGTGACGACCGAGGAAGAGATCGAGGGTCTCGACATCAACCTGCACGGCGAGACGATCCACTAGGACCGTCTCCGTCTCGAGATCGGGAACCCCTCTCTCCTCCTGGTTCCCTCTCATCCGCCGCACCGTGTCGCGGCGGACCCTTCGGGCCCGGCGAGCCTCTCGCCGGGCCCTCTTTCTGTCCGGCGTTTGACGCCGCGAACGCGAGGCTTCAGTCTGTGGGCAGGAGCCGCAAGGCAGGAGGGGAATGCAGATGAAGCTCGTGTCCGCCATCATCAAACCGTTCAAGCTCGACGAGGTGCGCGACGCGCTGACCGGCGTCGGCGTGTCGGGACTGACGGTGAGCGAGGTCAAGGGCTTCGGCCGCCAGAAGGGCCAGACCGAGATCTATCGCGGCGCCGAGTATCTCGTGAGCTTCCTGCCCAAGGTGAAGATCGAGATCGTGGTCGACGACGCCCAGGTCGAGCGCGCCGTCGAAGCCATCCAGAAGGCGGCCCACACGGGCAAGATCGGCGACGGCAAGATCTTCGTGACGCCAGTCGAGCAGGCCGTGCGCATCCGCACGGGCGAGTCGGGTTCGAACGCTTTGTAGTCGCGACGCTGCTGGTTAGAAAATAGGCAGCTCCGTCGGCCCTGCGGCGTCATGGCCGACTATTGCTTGTGTCCGGACGCCACGGGGACGCAACCCCTTCCTTCATCTCAAGAAACAAGCCTATTCCATTGTTGTGATTGGCAAATTTGTTCCATAGAATGTGGCAATAGGCTGGCGTTTCGCCCGGCACCTTTATTTTCTTCGGCCAGTTCGGCCACTGGATAAGAGAATGTTCAATCCGCGCCTGACCGAGACGCTGACAGACTTCCCCTTTGCGCGGTTGAACGCCCTGATCGCTCCGATCACGCCGCCGGCACACCTGTCCATGATCAACATGTCGGTGGGCGAGCCTCAGGGAGCGATGCCCGCCTTCGCCCGGCAGATCGTGATCGACGAAGTCGATGGTTGGAACCGCTATCCGCCGAACCAGGGCCTGCCCGACCTCAACCTTGCGATCTGCGAGTGGCTGACCCGCCGTTACAAGCTGCCGCAGGGCCTGCTCGATCCGAATCTGCACGTCCATCCGACGGCGGGCAGCAAGGAAGGCGTCTACATCATCTCCACCGTGGCGACGCCGCAGGAGAAGGGCGGAGGCAAGCCCATCGTCGCGCTCCCCAATCCCTTCTACCAGGCCTATCTGGGCGGTGCGGTCCTGTCGGGCGGCGAACCGCTGCTGGTGAACGCCGAGGCCTCGAACGGCTTCCTGCCGGATTACGAGAGTCTCGATGAAGCGACCTGGCGGCGCATGTCGGTGGTCTATCTCTGCTCGCCTGCCAATCCGCAGGGCGCTATCGCCAGCAAGGACTATCTGCAGAAGCTGCTTAAGCTGTGCCGCAAGTACGACACGGTGCTGGCCGTCGACGAATGCTACGCGGAGATCTACACCGGCGCGCCGCCGCCGGGTGCGCTGGAGGCTGCGCTGGAGATCGACGAGACCGGCGGCAAGGATCCGTTCCACAATCTCGCGGTGTTCCATTCGCTGTCGAAGCGCTCGAACGCGGCGGGCCTGCGCTCGGGCTTCATGGCCGGCGATCCGAAGCTGGTCGCGATGGTGTTGCGCTGGCGCAGCTATGGCGGGCCGCAGATCCCCTTCGCCGTACAGAAGGCGTCGGCCGCGTTGTGGCGCGAGGAGACGCATCCGGTCCAGACGCGCGAATGGTACGTGAAGAATTTCCGGATCGCCGAGCAGATCCTGCACAACCGTTTCTCCTACTATACGCCGGGCGGCGGCTTCTTCCTGTGGCTCGACGTCGGCGACGGCGAGGAAGCCACGCGGAAGCTGTGGGGCGAGGCGCATGTGAAGGTGTTGCCGGGCGCCTATGCCTGCCGCGAGACCGACGGCATCAACATTTCCCAGCGCTACATCCGCGTGGCGCTGGTGCATGACGAGAAGACCACCCGCGAGGGGCTCCAGCGCCTCGCGTCCGTTCTGTAGGGAGCGCAACCGCGCATGGCCATGCTGAGCCTCTCTTCAGCGTTGCAGCCCAGGACCTCCATCCTGCCGGAGGGCGGGCGCGATTTCCTGCGCCGCCGCATGATGGAAGTCGTCGGCGTGGCGACCGCGGGGTTCGGCCTGGCGCTGATGATGGCGCTTTTCACCTACAGTCCCGGCGACCCGTCGCTCAATCACGCCACGGCCCGCGCGCCCAACAACCTGCTCGGCCTGCCCGGCGCCTACATCTCCGACCTGCTGCTGCAGACCTTCGGTCTCGCCATCATCCTCGCGCCGGTCGCCTTCATCACCTGGGGTGTGCGCATGGTGCGCACCCATCACCTCGGCTTCTTCGGTCTGCGCCTCTCGCTGCTGCTGCTCGCCCTGCTGATGATGAGCGTGGCCTGCGTCGGCCTGGGCGATGTCGGCGGCGCCGCCACCCATGCCGGACCGGGCGGGCTGGTCGGGCTTGCCCTGGTCGGCCGCTTTCGCGAGCTGGTGCTCACCCATTCGAGCGGCGGCGCGCTCACCTTCATCGAACCGGGCGCGGCCGCTCTCGCCTTCATCGCGATGGCCCCGGCGCTCGGCATGAACCGCACGGATCTGCCGCTGATCTTCCGCATCCTGCGCGCGCCCTTCCTGTGGGTCGTGTGGGGCATGCGGGCGGCCGTGGATCTGTGGCGCGGCAAGCCGCAGGCGCTCGACGAGGAGAACGAGCCGCCGGCACCCCATATCGGCTATGCCGAGATTCCGGGCGAGATCGACGCCAGCCAGTACGACCCGGCGCGCTTCGAGAATCGCTACGAGCAAATCCCGGAGGAAGGCACGGCCATGCCGGCGCGCGAGTCGCTCATGGTCGACGCGCCCTATGCCCCGATCGAGCGGCCGGCCGACGACATCCCGGAGGCGCCGGGTGGCCTTCGCATGCACTCGCCGGTGCTGGACGAGGCCGCGCCGCCACGCGTTCAGGAACGCGGCTTCCTCGGCCGCCTGACCGGCGGCCTGAGGATCGAGCCCTTCATGCGCCGCTCCGCGCCTGTGTCGGCCACGGCGGGCGAACGTATCGAGCCGGGCTTCGGCGGCCACGAAGCCGTGTCCCCAGCGGCGCCCGCGCACTACCGCCAGCCGGTCGCCGATGAGGAATTCGAGGTGCCGCCGCCGGTCGCCGTAGAACCGCTGCGGGCGCCCGTCGCCGAAGAGCCATTGGACGAGGAGACCGACGACAATCCGTTCGCGCCCGACAGCGCGCTCGATGCCGAACAGCCGGCCGTCGCGCCGCCCACGCCGGCCGCGGTGAAGATCGTGCCGCGCAAGTCGGCCGCGCCGCAGGGCAAGCGCGCCGCCAAGGCCGGGCAGCGCGAACTGGCGCTCGGGGCCGAGTACCAGCTGCCGCCGCTCGACATCCTGTCGCTGCCCTCGCGGGTCAATGCACAGCCGAAGATCGACGAGGAGGCTCTGGAGCAGAATGCGCGTCTGCTCGAGACGGTGCTCGACGATTTCGGCGTCAAGGGACAGATCGTGAAGGTGCGGCCGGGCCCGGTCGTGACGCTGTACGAACTCGAGCCCGCGCCCGGCACCAAGTCGAGCCGCGTGATCGGTCTCGCCGACGACATCGCCCGCTCCATGAGCGCGGTGTCCGCCCGCGTTGCCACCGTGCCGGGGCGCAACGTCATCGGCATCGAGCTGCCCAATGCGAAGCGCGAGACGGTGTTCCTGCGCGAGCTGCTGTCGACCAAGCACTACGAGGATGGCCGCCTCGCGCTGCCGCTGGCGCTGGGCAAGGATATCGGCGGCGATCCGGTCATCGCCGACCTCGCGCGCATGCCGCACCTGTTGATCGGCGGTACCACCGGCTCGGGCAAGTCGGTCGCGGTCAACACCATGATCCTGTCGCTGCTGTACCGGCTGACGCCGAACCAGTGCCGCTTCATCATGATCGACCCGAAGATGCTGGAACTCAGCGTCTATCAGGACATTCCCCATCTCCTGACGCCGGTCGTGACCGAGCCGCGCAAGGCCATCGTCGCCCTGAAGTGGGTCGTGCGCGAGATGGAAGACCGCTATCGCGCCATGAGCGCCGTCGCCGTCCGCAACATCGCGGGCTACAACGAGAAGCTCGCCGAGACGGCGCGCAAGGGCGGCGTGCTGACCCGCAAGGTGCAGACCGGCATCGATCCCGAGACGCGCAAGCCCATCTTCGAAGACGAAGAGATGGACCTGACGCCGTTGCCCTTCATCGTCGTCATCATCGACGAGATGGCCGACCTGATGCTGGTTGCGGGCAAGGAGATCGAGGCGACCGTGCAGCGCCTGGCCCAGATGGCGCGCGCCGCGGGCATCCACGTCGTGATGGCCACCCAGCGTCCGTCGGTCGACGTCATCACCGGCACCATCAAGGCAAACTTCCCGACCCGCATCTCCTTCCAGGTGACGTCCAAGATCGACAGCCGCACCATCCTGGGCGAGCAGGGCGGCGAGCAGCTGCTGGGACAGGGCGACATGCTCTACATGGCCGGCGGTGGCAAGATCGCCCGCGTCCACGGTCCCTTCGTCAGCGACGGCGAGGTCGAGGAGGTCGTCCGTCACCTGCGGGCGCAGGGCGCCCCGGCCTATATCGAATCGGTCACTGACGATCCCGACGGCGAGGGATCGGGCGGCGGGTTGCCGGGCGATGCCGAGGAGGGCGAGAGCGACCAGCTCTACGACCAGGCGATCGCCCTGGTCGCCCGCGAGCGCAAGTGCAGCACGTCTTTCATCCAACGTTACCTCCAGATCGGCTATAACAGGGCCGCCCGCATCGTCGAGCGCATGGAGCGCGAGGGCGTGGTCAGCGCCGCCAACCATGTCGGCAAGCGCGAAGTCCTCGCCCGCGACATCGACGACCGGGAGCGCTGAGCGTCCTGTCCTGGGGGCGAACGAGGTACGATGAACGAGCAAGCCCCGCCCGGATCCGCTTCCGGGACCCCCGCCCCGGAGACTCCCGGTGGGCGAACTGCCGTGGGCGCGGCTTCGGTCCGGCGTCGCCGCCGTTTCCCTCTGGTCTGGCTCGTGCCCATCGCGACGGCGCTGATTGCCGGCTGGCTCGCCTGGGACGCCTTCTCCAAGCGGGGGCCCGTGATCACCGTGTCCTTCGACACGGCCGCCGGTCTGACGGCCGGTCAGTCGCAGCTCAAGTACCGCAACGTCGTCATGGGGACGGTGAAGACCATCACCGTTCCGCCCGACCTGTCGAAGGTCCTGGTGACGATCGAGACGGTGAAGGAAGCCGAGCCGCTGCTCACCGACAAGACCATCTTCTGGGTGGTCAAGCCTCAGCTCTTCGCCGGCAACATCTCCGGTCTCGAGACAATCCTGTCCGGCTCCTATATCGGCATGCGCCCGTCGTCCGAGACGGGCGTCGCAAAGCGCGAGTTCGTGGGCCAGGAGGATCCGCCGATCCTGCAGGCGTCGGTGAAGGGCACGACCTTCCGGCTCGACTCGCACAGGCTGGGCTCCATCAGCCTCGGCGCCCCGATCTTCTTCCGCGACATCGAGGTCGGCACCGTGCTGGGCTGGGACCTGCACGATCTCGCCAGCCGCGTCGCCATCCATGCCTTCGTGCGCGCGCCGTACGACCGCTACGTCCGCAACGATTCCAACTTCTGGAACGCCTCCGGCGTGTCGATTTCGCTCGGGGCCAACGGTATCCACTTCGAGATGGAATCGCTGCGCGCCGTCCTGCTGGGGGGGATCGCCTTCGATACGGCGCACGATTCGACGGCGCCGATCAGCCCGTCCGGCCAGCGCTTCAAGCTCTATGCCAACATCGAGGAAGCCAAGTCGGCCGGGTTCGGCCAGCAGATCAAGCTGATCTCCTATTTTCCGGGGTCCGTCGCCGGGGTGACCGAAGGAGCGGAGGTCAGGTTCCACGGCCTCAAGATCGGCGAGGTCACGCGCGTGGGTCTCGTCTACGATCCGAAGACAGACCGCGTCGTGGCACCCGTCCATTACCGGGTCGAAGCCGGCAGGGTCAGCAACCTGGCAAAGGCCCAGGGGATGGAGCCCATCAACGTCGCCGAAGAGATGATCAAGCGCGGCCTGCGTGCCACGCTCCAGGCTCCGAGCCTGATCAGTCCGCAGAAGGTCATCTCGCTCGAAGTGGTGGCCGGCGCCCGGCCGGGCGAACTCGAGCAGGAAGGCGACCACTACGTCATTCCGGCCGCCGAGGTCGGCGGGTTCGACAGCATCACCGCGTCGGCCAGCGAGCTCCTGGCCAAGATCAACCGCATCGACTTCGACAAGATCGGCAACAGCCTGGTCAGCGCCTCGGTCGGCCTCGACCAGATGGTCAACGGGGCGCAGATCAAGGCGACGCTCACGGCGCTCGAGAAGGCGATGATCGACGTTCAGGACATCGCCCGGAAGCTTGATGTCGACGGGACGCCGGCGCTGAAGCGGCTGCCCGACATCGCGCTCCAGCTGCAGGAGGCCATGACGAAGGCGAATCGCCTGATCGGCTCGGTCGACAAGGGATACGGCGATACCTCGAAGTTCCACCGCGACCTCGATCGCCTGCTGCCCCAGATCACCGACGCGGCGCGCTCGATCCGCGCCCTGGCCGATCTCTTGACCCGTCACCCCGAAGCCCTGATCAAGGGCCGCACAAACACAGGCAAGGAATGACCTCCCTTCGTTTCGGCCGCCGGCAGTTCGGTCTCCTGGCTCTCCCGGTGCTCGCTGCACCGGCCCTCCAAGCTTGCAGTTCCTCACCGGAACCCGTCCTGTACACACTCGCCGTGCGGCCGGGGCCGGTGCTCCTGCGGGGACCGCGCATCGTGCAGGTGCGCGACATCGGCCTGCCCGGCTATCTCGACAGGAAGGAGATCGTCCGCTCGACGGACGATTCCAAGCTCGACGTCCGCGCGAACTCCTGGTGGGGCGAGCCGGTCGGCGGGATGCTGGGGCGGATCATCGTGATCGAGCTGTCGCAGCGCCTGCCGAACAGCCAAGTCTACAGCGACTCCGGGTCGATCACGGCAGATCCCTACGCCACCGTCGGCATCGACATCCAGCGCTTCGATGCCGACAAGGGCGGCAACGTCATCCTGCTGGCGCAGGTCGCGATCCAGTTCAACCGGCCGACCCGCACCGCCGCGCGCAACTTCTCGATCTCGAGGCCCGTCCCGACGCCGGATACGCCGGGTCACGTCGCCGCCATGAGCGACGCGCTCGGCGAGCTGTCCGACGGCATCGCGACGCTGCTTCAGTAGCGCCATGCTGAGGGCCTTCGCCGTTCCACGTGACCCGGGGCCCCTGGTGACGACGCCGCAGCTCCGGGAATGCCACGGCTGCGGCCTGTTCCAGATCGTGCCGGCGATGGCGGCCGACATGCGCTCCGACTGCGAGCGCTGCGGCACGCGGCTGCGATCGACGCGTGCCGATCCGACCGGCCGTTGCCTGGCGCTCACCTGCGCGTCGCTGGTGCTGTTCGCCATCCTGTGGCTCACGATGCTGATGAAGGTCTCGACGGCGGGTATCGTGCATGAGACCACGATCCATTCGGGGCCGCTGGAACTGGTGCGACATGGGCTATGGCCGCTGGCCATCGCTGTCGCCTTCACCACGGCATTCGCCCCCTTGATCAAATTTGCCGGCACGCTCTACGTGCTCGTCGGCCTGCGCATGCGGACGATGCCGCCCAATCTTCGTGGCGTCTTCATCATCGCCCGGCGCATGGGGACCTGGGCGATGCTCGAGGTGCTGCTGCTGGGCGTGTTCGTCGCCTACACGAAGCTGGGCGACCTCGTGACGATCGAGCTCGGGCCGGCCGTCTATGCGCTGGGCATCCTCACCGTCGTCATCGTCTGGGCCGAGGTGTCGCTCGATCCGCAGGCCGTCTGGGAGGAGATCGAACGCCGCGGCCAGACCCATGCGCCGATGCCGGCGGTCGCGCCGCTCGAGTACCGGCCGGGCGCTGCCGGATGCGAGGAATGCAAGCTCGTCTGCGTGCCGGCCGACCATGACGGACACTGTCCACGCTGCGGCGCGCGGGTCCACGAACGCAAGCCCGACAGTCTCAACCGGACGCTGGCGCTCGCCCTCGCCGGCGCCATCCTCTACATCCCCGCCAACGTCTATCCGGTGCTGACGGTGATCCAGCTGGGCTCCGGTGCGCCCAGCACCATCATGGGCGGGGTCGAGGAGCTGGTCTCGTCGAAGATGTATCCGCTGGCGCTGCTGGTGTTCTTCGCCAGCGTGCTGGTGCCGCTGTTCAAGCTCATCGGCCTGATCGGCATGATCTCGGTGACGTCGCTCCCCGCCACGGCCGAGACCGCCGGCGTGTTCCTGCGCCAGCGCACCAAGCTTTACTTCATCGTCGCCTGGATCGGCCGCTGGTCGATGGTCGACATCTTCATGGAGTCGCTGCTGGGGGCGCTGGTGCAGTTCGGTCGCGCCGTGACCATCGATCCCGGCATGGGGGCGTTGGCGTTCTGCGCCGTGGTCATCGTGACGATCTTCGCCGCCGAAGCCTTCGATCCCCGTCTCATGTGGGACGCCGCTGCCCGCAATCCTCATCGGCAGGGCCGGCCGACGGCCGCGCAGCGGGGGAGCGGGGCCGGGGTGCTTTCCGCGGGCTGAGACCCGGCACCGTTCGACGGCCGACCCTTCTGCTGCGCGGACGGCTTCGCGCGCGCGTGATTGACTCGCTCCGTTGCGAATGTCCTAATGTCATAACAATAGAAGAGCCGGTGTCATGAAGGTGCCGGCCGCAACATCCCTGGGAGGGAACGATGAGGGCTTTGAAGGCCGCCATCCGCACGCTTGCGCTCGCAGCTCTCGGTACGTTGTCCGTCGCGACGGCGCGCGCCGAGGACATCGTCGTCACCCACTACGGCTCGCTTCTCTACGGCGTCCCCTACGCGATCGCGATGGAGAAGGGCTACTTCAAGGAGGCCGGCGTCGACGTCAGCGGCATCCTGACCTCGAAGGGCGGCGGGACCAGCGTCCGCAACATGATGGCGGGCGACACGCTGTTTGCCGAAGTGGCGTTGCCGGCCGCGCTGGCGGCCATCAAGGAAGGCTTCAACATCAAGATCATCAGCGGCGGCACCAACGGCCGCAGCGCCTTCTGGGTGACCCGCGTGGGCGAGGCGATCGACAAGCCGGCCGACCTCAAGGGCAAGCGCTTCGTCTATTCGCGCCCGAAATCGGTCAGCGAGGCGATCACGCTCTCGGCGCTCAAATCCTGGGACATCACGGCGGCCGACGTGAAGATGGTGGCCATCGGCGATTTCGGCGCGGGCCTCACCGCGCTCGAACACAACAAGGTCGACGTCGCCATCATTCCCGAGCCGATCTTCTCGCAGAAGGAGAAGGCCGGCACGAAGTACAAGACGCTGGGCTGGATCGACGAGAAGCTCCCGGCCTATGCCCAAACGGTCGGCATCGCGACCGACGAGGCCATCGCCAAGAACGGGCCCAAGCTCAAGGCGGTGATCGAGGCGCGTCGCAAGGGCGTCGAGTTCCTGCATGCCAATCCCAGGGAAGCCGCCCAGATCGTGGCCAAGGCCTACAACCTGCCGCTCGACGTCGTGACCAATGCGATTGCCAACGTCACCAGGATGAACCCGACCTGGTGGGGCAAGGGTCAGATCGAGATGCCGCTGATGCAGTCGATGGCCGACGCGCTGGGATCGGTGGGCGCGCTGCAATTGCCGGTCGACTGGAAGGCCGCGACCGATCCGCAGTTCGCTCCCGCCGCGGCCAAGACGCAATGATCGCCGGCGCACCGCGTCTCGCAGCCGTGGAGGAGACGGCGGGTCACAAGGTCCATGCACGCCTCGACGGTGTGACGCGGGTCTACCCGCCGCGCGCGGGGCATGGCGAAGTCCACGCCCTTGGCCCGATCTCCTTCGATCTCAGGGCGGGCGAATTCTTCAGCGTCGTGGGACCGTCCGGCTGCGGAAAGTCGACGCTGCTCGACGTTCTGTCGGGGCTTGCCGTTCCCTCGGCCGGCACGGTCGAGTTCGAGGGCAAGCCGGTGCGGGGTGAGGTGCCGGATGGTGTCGGCGTCGTGTTCCAGGAGGATGCGAGTTTTCCCTGGCTCACCGTCGAGGACAATGTCGCCTTCGGCCTGCGCCGCGCCGGCGTCGATGCCGCGGAAAGCAAGCGGCGCGTCGACTTCGCCCTGGGCTTCATGGGGCTGCGCGACTTCCGCCGCGCCTATCCCAGCCAACTCTCCGGCGGCATGCGGCAGCGCGTCTGCATCGCGCGCACGCTCGTCATGCAGCCCCGGCTGATCCTGCTCGACGAGCCGTTCGGCGCGCTCGACCAGCAGACGCGTCTGCTGATGGGCGACGAGCTGCTGCGCCTGTGGCGCGAGACTTCAGCCACGGTCCTGCTGATCACCCATGCGCTCGACGAGGCCAATCTCCTGTCGGACCGGATCGGCGTGATGTCGGCGCGGCCCGGCCGTTTCCTCGACATCGTCGAGACCGGGTGGCCGCGCGACCGCGACTCGCGCCTCGCCGAGCGGGCGGACTTCGGTGCGGTCACATCGCGCCTCTGGTCCTATCTGCGCGGTGAGTCGCTGCGGGCCCTGGGGCAGGGGACGGCGGCGCGATGAGCAAGGTGGGCTGGATCCGTACCGTCCTGCTGGTGGGCGCCGTTGCGGCCCTGGAACTGGCCTGCCGCACCGGCGCGATCGCTCCGACCATGGTGACGGCCCCGTCGAAGATGGTGACGACACTCTTCGAAACGCTGCGCTCTGACGAGATCGGCATGCACCTGCGCCACACGCTGTCGGCCGTGGCGATCGCCATGAGCATCGCCATCGTCGGTGGTTTCGTGATCGGTTTCATCCTCAACTGGGTGCCGTTCCTGCGCCGGGCGTTCAGCCCCTTTCTCGCGGCCTACTACGCCATCCCGCACTTCGCCTTCTATCCCTTGCTGATCGTGATCTTCGGTCTGGGACCGGTGCCGCTGATCGTGCTGGCGACGCTGTTCGCGATGGTCGCGATGATCCTCGCCACGATGGCGGGTCTCGACCGCGTGCCGCGCGTTCTGCTCAGGACGGCCCGCATCCATCGCCTGTCGCTGATCGAGGAGATCTGGCGGGTCCGGCTGCCGGCGGCGGCGCCGCACATCCTGTCGGGTCTCAAGCTCGCCGTGGCCTATTCCTTCATCGGCGTGATCGCCGGCGAGTTCATCCTGTCGACCAGCGGCATCGGCCACGAGATCGCCTTCGCGTACGACAATTTCGACAATCCGCGCATGTACGCGCTGATCCTGTTCGTGCTGGCAATCGTGACCCTGTTCAACATGGCGGTGTTCGCCTGGGAGCGTCGCATGCTGCGCCGGCGCGGCGCATGAGCCGCGGCCTGCTCTCGCTGCGCGCCTGGCGCGATCCCATCCTCGTCGCGATCTCCCTGGTCGCGCTCTGGCAGGTCCTGCACGAGATCGCGGGCGACTCGGCGGTGACCGCCCCGGCGCCCACGCTTGCCCATCTCTGGGACATGATCGGTCAGGCCCGCTTCCTGCCGCATCTGCGCGAAACCGGGCTCGCCTTCCTGCAGGCGCTGGCCATCGCCTGCGGCGGCGGCGTGCTGATCGGTGTCGTGCTGGGCGGGCACAAGCTCACGGGCGAGGTCGCGGAACCGATCCTCGTTGCGCTCTACTCGGTGCCGAAGATCACGCTCTATCCGGTGATCCTGCTGCTGTTCGGGCTCGGCATGCCGGCCAAGGTGGCGTTCGGCGCGCTGCACGGGATCATTCCCGTGGTGCTGTTCACCATGAACGCGGTGCGCAACGTCAACCGTACCTATCTGCGGGCCGGCCGCGCCATGCGGCTCACGCCGGCGCAGACCGGCTGGTATGTGCTCGTCCCGGCCACGATGCCCGAGATCTTCTCGGGCCTTCGCATCGGCTTCTCGCTCACCCTGCTCGGCACCATGCTGGGCGAACTCTTCGCCTCGCAGCGCGGGCTCGGGTTCCTGCTGATGACCGCGATCGACCTGCACGACGTGAAGACGATCCTGTCGATCGCCGTGCTGATCTCGGTCTTCGCCATCGCCTCGAATGCGGCGCTGCTGGCGATCGACAAGCACCTGCATCGCGGTGCCGCGCCGGAGGCTGCCGAGAAGCCATGAACAGGATCGCCGTCGCCCGCGAGATGGGCTCGCCGCTGCACCACCAGATCTACCTGGTGCTGGCGGACGGCATTTCGACGGGGCGCTATCCCGAGGGCGAGCCGCTGCCGACCGAGGAACAGCTCACCCGCATGTTCAGCGTGTCGCGCATCACCGTGCGGCGCGCGATGGCGAGCCTGCACGATGCCGGCCTGATCGAGCGCGGGGCCGGACGGCGCACGATCGTGCGGCCGCAGATCGGCCAGCCGATGCGCATGCCGGTCTCCTCCGTGATCGAGAACATCGTGTCCTACGGCGCCGAGACGGTCGCCGAGGTGCTGGAGTTCGGCTACGTCGAGGCGCGTGGCTTCGCACGCGACCGGCTGTGGGACGCCGACGAGAATCCGGTCCAGCGCGCGGTGCGCGTCCGCTCCCAGGACGGCGTGCCTGTCATGCATCTGACGAGCTACGTGCCAGCCGCGCTCGGCCGGACCTTCACCCGGGACGATCTCAACCGTATCCCGATGTTCCAGCTCCTCGGGCGGGCGGGCGCCCATATCTGCGGCGCCGAGCAGCTCGTCTCCGCCGTGCTGGCGGAGCCGCTGGTGGCCTCGCGTCTCGGCGTGAAGGTCGGTGCGGCCCTCATCGACCTGCGCAGCCTGATGACCGACCAGAAAGGGCGGGCGGTCGAATACGTCGAGATGCTGGCGGTGCCGGAGCATCTGAAGCTGCGCTTCACCGTGCATCCCGAAACCCTGAAGGCGCCCCCGCCGACGCCTGCGCCGAAACGCAAACGCTGAAGGAAGAAGCCATGTCCAACGCTGCCAATTTCCGCAAACTGCTGTCGTCGGGGAAGATGGTCGTCGCGCCCGGCGCCATCGACTGCATCACCGGCCGCGCCATCGCGCAGGCGGGTTTCTCCGCCGCCTACATGACCGGCGCCGGCACTTCGGCCACGCTGGGATATCCCGACTACGGGCTGATCACCATGAGCGAGATGGTGGGCAACGCCAGCCGGATCGCCAATTCCATCGACATCCCGCTGATCAGCGACAGCGACACCGGTTTCGGCAACGAGCTGAACGTGTTCCGCACGGTGCAGGAGTTCGAGCGCGCCGGCGTCGCCGCGATCCACATCGAGGACCAGGTGTTTCCCAAGAAGTGCGGCCATCTCGACAACAAGGAACTGGTCAGCCGCGAGGACTTCATGGCCAAGATCCGCGCCGCCTCCGCGGCCCGCAAGTCGAAGGACTTCTGCATCATCGCCCGGACCGATTCGCGGGCCGTCGTGAGCCTCGACGAGGCGGTGGAACGCGCCAATGCGGCCCTCGCCAACGGCGCGGACGTGGCGTTCGTCGAGGCGCCGCAGACCATGGCCGAGATCGAATTGGTGCCGAAGCGGGTCAACGGTCCGTGCCTGCTGAACGTCGTGCGTGGCGGCAAGACGCCGGAGATCGACCTCGATGTCGCCGAGCGCATGGGCTACGCCATCGCCATCGTTCCCGGCCTGCTGCTGGGCGGCATCATCTCGACATGTGACCGGCTGCTGGGCGACCTGAAGCAAGGCAAGTTCCCGCCGGTCACCGGCTCGCCCGGTAAGACCTTCGCCCGCTTCGGCGCGGCCGAGTGGGACGAGCGCCGCACCGCCTTCCGCGACCCGGTCAAGGCCGCCGCGGAGTAACCACGCTCGTACGATTTCACGGAGGAAGTGCATGGTCGCCGCGCGCACGATGTTCGAGAAGATCTGGCAGCGTCACGTCGTCGTCGATCGCGACGACGGCTACACGCTGCTCTACATCGACCGTCACCTGATGCATGACGGCTCGGCGGCGGGCTTCGCCAAGCTGCGCGAGCGCAACATGAAGCTGCGCCGTCCAGATCGCGGCTTCGCGACGCCCGACCACTATGTGCGCAGTGATACCCGTGAAATCTCGGCGATTGCCGATCCGCATCATCGGAAGCTGGTCGAGGCGATCCGCACAAACACCGCGGAGAGCGGCGTCACGCTGTTCGATCTCGGTGATGAGCGGCAGGGCATCGCCCATGTGGTCGGCCCCGAACAGGGAGTCACCCAGCCGGGCCTCACCCTGGTCTGCGGCGACTCGCACACCTCGACCCACGGCGCGCTGGGCGCGCTGGCCTTCGGCATCGGATCGTCCGAAGTGGCGCATGTGATGGCCACGCAGTGCCTCTGGCAGCGCAAGCCCAAGGCGATGCGCATCAGCGTCGACGGCACCCTGGGCGCGGGCGTGACGGCCAAGGACGTGATCCTCGCCATCATCGCCCGCATCGGCACGGCCGGTGCCGTCGGCCATGTCATCGAATATGCCGGCAGCGCGATTCGCGGCCTGTCGATCGAGGGCCGGCTCACGGTCTGCAACATGTCGATCGAGGCCGGTGGCAAGGCCGGCATGGTGGCGCCCGACGACACGACGATCGCCTATCTCGAGGGTCGTCCCTTTGCGCCCAAGGCGGCCGAATGGGACAAGGCGGTCGCCTTCTGGCGCACCGTCCCGAGCGACGAAGGCGCCACCTTCGACCGGGAGGTCAGCCTCGACGCGGCGTCGATCGCACCGATGGTGACCTGGGGCACCAGCCCCGAGGATGCGCTGTCGATCGACGGCCGTATCCCCGAGCCCTCGACGGCGCCCGACGCGGCCAAGAAGGAAAGCATGAAGCGGGCGCTGGACTATATGGGCTTGGTCCCGGGCACGCCGCTCGAGCAGGTGCCGGTCGATCGCGTGTTCATCGGCTCCTGCACCAACAGCCGCATCGAGGATCTGCGCGCCGCCGCCAAGGTCGCGAAGGGCCGCAAGGCCGTGATTCCGTCCTGGGTCGTGGCAGGCTCCGGCCTCGTGAAAAAGCAGGCGGAAGCCGAGGGGCTGGACAGGATCTTCGTCGAGGCCGGCTTCGAATGGCGCGAGCCCGGCTGCTCGATGTGTGTCGGCATGAACGGCGACACCGGCAAGCCGCAACAGCGCATCGCCTCGACCTCTAATCGCAACTTCATCGGCCGGCAGGGGCCTGGAGTCCGGACGCATCTCGTGAGCCCGGCGATGGCGGTGGCCGCCGCCGTCTCCGGCCGCTTCGCCGACGTCCGCAAGCTGGCCTGAGGAGGATCGCCATGGAAGCCTTCACCACGCTGGACGCGGTCGCCCTTCCGATCGACCAGCCGAACCTCGACACCGACCAGATCATCCCGGCCCGCTTCCTCGGCAAGCCGCGCGAGATGCAGGTCGGCGCGTTGTTCCACGACCTGCGCTACGGCCCGGACGGCACGCCGCGCCCGGACTTCGTCACCAACAGGCCAGCCTTTGCCGGCGCGAAGATCGTCGTGGCGGAACGCAACTTCGCCTGCGGCTCCTCGCGCGAGAACGCCGTGACGGTGATGGTCGACAATGGGCTGCGCGCCTTCATCGCCCCGAGCTTCGGCGACATCTTCTTCAACAACTGCTTCCAGAACGGTGCCCTGCCGATCCGGCTCGACGCCGCGCGCGTGGCCGAGCTCCGGGCGATGCTGCATGCCTCGCCCGGTGCGCGGATCCGGATCGACCTCGCGAACCAGACCGTCGTCGGGCCCGACGGCAAGTCGGACCGGTTCGAGATCGATTCCTTCCGAAAGGACTGCCTGCTGCGGGGCGCCGACGAGGTCAGCCTGACCTTGAGCTACGATAACGAGATCAAGGCCTTCGAGGCGAAGCAGCGTCAGGAGATGAGCTGGCTGTAGTCATTTCGCCGGACCGAAACCCTGCAGTGTCCAGACCAGAGGGGCGGGATCGATGCGGACCTCGCCGGTCTGCGGACGGTCGATGTCGACGATCAGCACGATGGCGAGAGTCCAGACGCCAAGCAGCAGGACCGAGAGGATCGGCTGTCGGCTCCCGACCAGGCCGAACCCGTAGCCCACCGCGCCCACGGCGAAGATCGACACGGTCAGCAGCAGCCGCAGTATGTAGGGCGGCACGTGCGTATGGAAGTTGCGCCGGTTGGTCAGCGACAGGTCGATCATCTCGTTGAGCGAGGACAGCAGCAGCCCCGAGATCGGGGTGGGAGAACGCTCGGCCACGCCGCGGGCGATGGTCCACATCTCCGACTGGAGCGCGTTCGAGCGCTCCAGCAGGTGCTCGTCGCTCTTCGCCGGATCCGAACTGCCGACCACGGCCGCGATACGCACTTCGGTGTAGTCGCGCAGCAGCCGGTGCAGCGCTTCGGCTTCGGCTGCCGTGGTGCCGACCGTTGCCCGCAGCCACGCGGTCCCGATGGCATTGGCCTCGGCGAGCACGGAGTCGCGGCGCTGCTGGTAGCGATCCGACGCCATGGACAGCGACACGCCGAGCAGGAAAGCGAGCAGGCCCATCATGCCGGCGGTCGCGAAGTTGGTCGACGATTTCTCGCCGTCGGTCGGCGTGTGGAGCCGGGCGACGAGCTTGCCGCACTGGACCCCGATCTCGAGGGACACCAGCAGAATGAGCAGGATCGAAAGACCGGCGAGGTGGAGGTTGCCCTTGGCAAGGCCCTGGAAGAAGCCGATCAGCCAGTCGAAGGGGCCGAGGGACATGGTTGGTCGATCCGGCCGGCGCTCAGGGTTTCCAGCGCAGGAAGTTGGCGATCAGCCGCAGGCCCGTGGCCTGGCTCTTCTCGGGATGGAACTGCGTGCCGGCGAGATTGTCGCGGCCGACGATCGCGGTGACCGGCCCGCCATAGTCGGTGAGGGCCAGCACCGTCTCGGGCTTGCTGGCCGCAAGCTGGTAGGAATGCACGAAGTAGGCATGGGCCCGCGGCGCAATGCCCTCGAGCAGGGCATGCGGCCTGAGATCCGTCAGTTCGTTCCAGCCCATGTGCGGGATCTTGAGATGGTCCTTGCCGGGTTCGATGCGCACCACGTCCCCGGCGATCCAGTCGAGCCCGGCATGGATGCCGTACTCGACGCCGCGCGTTGCCATGAGCTGCATGCCGACGCAGATGCCGAGGAACGGTTTGCCGCGCTCGATCACCTCGCGCTGCAAGGTGTCGACCATGCCCGGCACGGCGTAGAGGCCGGCGCGGCAGTCGGCGAAGGCGCCGACGCCCGGCAGCACGATGCGGTCGGCGGCGGCGACCTCGGCCGGCGACGACGTCACCAGGACGCGATCGTCGGTTCCGGCCTCGCGCGCCGCCCGTTCGAAGGCCTTGGCGGCGGAGCGCAGGTTGCCCGACCCGTAATCGACGATGGCGACTGTCATGATCCGCGGCCTACAGCACGCCCTTGGTGCTGGGCACCGCCATCGCCTGGCGCGGGTCGATCTCGACCGCGGCCCGCAGCGCCCGGGCGATGCCCTTGAAGCAGGTTTCCACGATGTGGTGGTTGTTCTCGCCGTAGTGGTTCCAGACGTGCAGCGTCAGGCCGCCAAGCTGGGCGAAGGCCTGGAACCATTCCTTGAACAGCTCGGTATCCATGGTGCCGAGCTTGTCGCGGGTGAAATTCACCTTCCAGATCAGGTATGGCCGGTTCGACACGTCCAACGCCACCTCGGTCAAGGTCTCGTCCATCGGGATGGTGGCGCTGCCATAGCGGCGGATGCCCTTGCGGTCGCCCAGCGCCTTCGACAGGCACTCGCCCAGCACGATGCCGGTGTCTTCCGTGGTGTGGTGATAGTCGATGTGCAGGTCGCCCTCGGCGCGCAGCGTGATGTCGATCAGGCTGTGGCGCGAGAGCTGCTCCAGCATGTGGTCGAGGAAGCCGATGCCGGTCTTGATGTCGTAGACGCCGGTGCCGTCCAGGTTGATGGCGGCGGAAATGCGGGTTTCCTTGGTCGCGCGGTCCACGGACGCGCGTCGTCCGCCGCTGCCGGGCGTCGTCAGGGAGGGCTGGGTCGTGACCATGGGGAGGTTCATACAGGAACGCGGGCGGCCCGGTCGAGCGCCACACGCGTCAGAATGACGCCGGCCAGCACGACCAGCCCGCCCAGCACGCGGGCTGCGGTCAGCGGATCGCCGAAGAAGGCGGCCGACAGGCCGACGCCGGCCACCGGGATCAGGTACATGTAGACCATGACCCGGCTGACCCCCAGCCGGTCGAGCCCGGCCGTCAGGCCGAGGAAGGCGACGCCCACCGGGAAGATGGCCGTGTAGAGCCAGAAGCCCAGCAGCCGGTCGTCGAGCCGGGCGAAGTCGCCCAACGACTCGAAGGCGAGGGCGATCGGCACCAGCACCAGCGAGCCGAACAGGGTCGTCCAGGCCATGACCGGGAGCGCGCCCAGCCGCTGATTGTAGGGGGCGCAGCGCTCGACGTAGAGCGCCCAGGCGAAGGCCGACAGCATCCAGAGCAGGGTACCGTCGAGGCTGCCGAACGACAGCGTGACCACCGTCAGGCTGTTGTTCACCACCAGCAGGACGCCTGCAAAGGCCAGCACGATGCCCGCCCACCCCAGCGCCGGCAGCCGCCGCCCGCCGAACCAGGCGAGGATCGCCGAGAAGGCGGTGGTCGTGGTCATGACGATCGAGCCGACGCTCGGCGCCGTGCGTGTCATCGCAAGGCCCCAGCAGGCCTGGAAGAGCGTGACGCCGATCAGCGACAGCAGGAATAGCGGCAGCCAGTCGCGCCGCGCCAGCCCGAGCGGTCGGCGCATCAGGGCCATGGCGGCGAACAGGAAGAGACTGGCGACCAGGTAGCGCGAGCCGCTGTAGAGCAGCGGGCTCATGACCTGCAGCACATCCTTGGCGAAGGGATAGCTCGATCCCATCAGCATGGCCGTGCCGAACATGATGAGGTCGCCGGT
>CAZPOS010000068.1:0-21592 GCA_964588065.1 uncultured Reyranella sp. | reverse complement strand
CGGCCTGAACGCCTATGCCGCCCCGCTCGGCCCGCTCGAAGCCGGCGCCGACACCTTCGCGGGCGCCATCCCGACGATCCTCAAGGTCAACTCGGCCAACTCGCTGTCGACCAACAAGGACCAGGCCGTGACCGCGACCGTCTCCGACGCGCTGCGTCTCGGCTGCTCGGCGATCGGTTTCACGATCTATCCCGGCTCGGAAGACCAGTACGAGATGATGGAAGAGATCCGCGAGATGTCGGAGGAGGCCAAGTCGGTGGGCCTCGCCGTCGTCATGTGGTCCTATCCGCGCGGCGGCAAGCTCGACAAGGCCGGCGAGACGGCGCTCGACGTCTGCGCCTATGCCGCCCACATCGCCGCCCTGCTCGGCGCCCACATCATCAAGGTGAAGCCGCCGACCAACGTGCTGTGGCAGCCCGAGGCCAAGGCCGCATACGAGAAGGCCAACGTCGACATCTCGACGATGGCCGCCCGCATCAAGCACGTCATGCAGGCGACCTTCAACGGCCGCCGCATCGTCGTCTTCTCGGGCGGCGAGGCCAAGGACCTCGAAGGCCTGTTCACCGAGATCCGCAGCCTGCGCGACGGCGGCGCCAACGGCTCGATCATCGGCCGCAACACCTTCCAGCGTCCGCGCGCCGACGCGCTCGACATGCTCGACAAGATCATCGCGATCTATCAGGGCAAGATGTAAGGACGGCCGTCAGCCGAACCGCAAAGGGCGCTGGGCAACCAGCGCCCTTTTTGCTGCTGGCGCCGGAACGACGGGCCTACCGGGTCGCGCGCTGCGGCTGCTGACAGTTGAACTCGATCCGGCGGGCCGGCATGGCCTGGTTCGGCGGCAGCTCGTTCACCGCAGGAACGGTCCTCGGCCAGGTGCCCGAAGCGAGGCGGGCCTCGATCAGGGGCACGAGCTGCTGCAGGATCACCCACCCCTTCATGCGCGTCCCGGGATAGGTGGTGTGGACGCCGTCGGCATAGAGGTCGGGATCGAACGGCATCTTGCCGGCGATGTCGATGAAGTCGATCCCGTGTGTCCGCGCGTACTTCTCCAGCACCACGTTCTGGAAGTGGGCCAGTCGCTCGAGGTCGCGATAGCGGTACGGGTACATATAGAGATTCAGGTAGTCCCACGTCATGCGATTGCGGATCGGATCGAGCTTCAGCCCATCCTTCACCATCCACATGAACGACGTCACGGCGAACTCGGCGTCGATCGGGGCCAGGTCGGCCCTGATTCGATCGAGATCGCCGAGGATGGTGGAAAGCTCCACCGGCAGATCCTTGCGCTTGATGTCGGGATCGGTCTCGGACAGTCCCTTCGGCCAGACCAGCTCGTAGTCCGGCTTCGGCGCCTCGTTGCCTTCCGACTGGAGCTTCATAACCGCAACCAGCGTGTAGAGGCGCCGCGCGATGTCGGAGTAGCGCGAGAGGTCGGCCAACCAACCCTTGGACGCCTGATCGAGATGGACCATCGGCGCGGGCTTCTCCCCGGCGGGCATCGACGGGATCAGGCTCGCGAGAACGAACTGGTTACCGCCCTCGTGATAGATCACGAGGTCGGGACGCATCGGCACGACCTCGGTGCGGACGACCGCTTCGATGCCTGGCGAGGCAATGGATTCGCGGCCCGCATTGCCGACCTCGAACCGGATGTCTGGCCTGTTCTTCGCCGCCCAGAGGTTGAGCCAGTGCCCGATGAACTCGGGATAGGAATAGGGCATCTGGTGCGTGTCGCTGGTGGTCGACGCGCCGACGAAGACGATGCGGATCGTGCGCGGCGAGCGGGCAAAAGCCATCGGCGGTCCGCGCCAGCCGAGTTCGTTGGTCACCAATCCCACCGGCGATGTCGTGTCGGCCTGGAATCGGAAAGGTGGCTGTGGCTTGCCGTCCGCCGGATCGAACAGCATGAGCCAGCCGGGCGCATTGGAGAAGAACGGCGACGCGCAGGGATCGCTCCCCACCAGCACCGAGTTCCAGATCTTCAGCGCCTCCGACGACTGGAACGGATTTCCCGGTCGCTGAAGCGTACGATCGAGTTCCTGCAGCGACGCCGGCACGGGCTTGCGATTGGGCAGCGGCGGCGGATCGCTGAAGAACCAGTCGCGTTGCACCGACGCCGCTCTCGGCACCTCGTCAAGGCGCTCGGCCGTGGTATCGTTGCCGATATTCACGTGACGCATCGGCAGTTCGAGTTGGGTCAGCGGCATTCCATCGAGAATGCGCGCCGCCCCTTCGGCGAGGACCAGCCCGACAAGGATAGACACGAAGGCCGTGGCCGCGTTCGCCAGGATTCGACCGCTCAACTCTTCCTCTTCCACCGAAAGGTTTCAACGCTTGCCGCTCGTGGCACCCGTGCCCGGCCAATCGCCGTTGGGTCGGCCGACCGATGTCTAGCGTCGCGGCGCCCCGAAAGTCACAGCTTTTTCTGCAGCCTGGGAACCACGCTCGCGCGGAATGTGGCATAGCATCGTTCTTTGGTTGGGCCAGCGAGCGAGACGCCGCAGGTGCCGCGTACCAGGAGGTCGACGTGATGACGGCACACTCGAGGCACCCGGAGCTTCCCGAAGAACCGGAGATCGACCTGACGCCGGCCCGTCTCAGTGCTCAGAAAAACGTCGTGCGCGTCTTCTACAAGGACCTCTGGGACAAGGCCGACCTCTCGCTCGTCCCGCAGATCTTCCATCCCGACTTTACCTTTCGCGGCTCGCTCGGTCCCGTTCTGGTCGGGCACCGGCAGTTCAGCGACTATGTGAGCTGGCTCACCGACACGCTCGACAACTATACTTCCGACATTCTCGAGCTCGTCGAGGAAGGTTGCCGCGTCTCCGGCAAGTTGCGCTTCCACGGCATTCACCGCCGCACCCTTTTCGGGGAGGCGCCGACCGATGGTCGAATCTGGTGGTACGGCGCGCCCATCTTCACCTTCGACGGGTCGCTCGTGCGCGACCTATGGGTGCTGGGCGACGTCTACGGTCTGCGGTCCCGCCTCGAGCCGACATGGGCCGAGCGGTTGAGCTTCAGCCGGGCTGCCGGCGGGAGCTCGTAACCTCCAGTAGCCCCTTGTCACGAACGTGCCGGGCGATCTCCCGTGAGATCAATTCGTGCGCGGCACGATTTGGATGCCCGTCGCCCACGATGTAGAGGTTCGCGCCCTTGTCCCGCTCCCGTTGAAAGGCCGCGGTCAGGTCGAGCAGGTCGATGTCGCCGATGACGCGCGGCAGCGCTTCGGGCGCCGAGTAGTAGTTCGTCGGCAGATAGACCACGAGCAGCTTCGCCCCGATCTCGTCGGCGGATCGCTGCATCTCGCGCAGGAGAAAGGCCAGCGCCTCCTCCTTCTTTTCGTCGCTCGGCGTGCGGTAGCTGGCGAGGGCATACTCGATCCGGCCGCGCACCACATCGATCCCGTGCATGAGCCACGTCACCGGATCGAGGAAGTCCCCTGCGAGGTGGCGTTGGAAGCGCTGGACGCCATTGCTCTGCGGCCGGCCGATCGATGGCTGTCCGGAGTCGCTCCAGGCGACGTGCGAGGCGCTGAAGCAGAACGGATAGTAGGACGGAAGGCACGGCGAGACATTGCGCTCCAGGTGATGCGCGATGATCCCATAGACGACGAGTTTCGGCGCAAGGTCGGCGTTGCGCCGCAGCATCTGCACCGACTGGGTCGTTCCATAGGCCGCCATCGCGAAGTTCGACACGCTGGCGTCCAGTTCGCGCGCCAGATGCCGGGAATAGGTCTCCTCGTTGCCGAGGGCATATCCCCATGTAAACGAGTCGCCGACGACCAGTATGTCAACCTGCTCCGGGCTCTTCCGCCCCGGCCCATCGACCCGCGCGCCGCGATCGTCGGTGTAGATGTCGAAGGCGAAGGTCTGCCGATCGCGAACGGCGGGATAGATGCGTCGTGCATGGGACCCGGGATTGGCCCGCGCGCCGATCTCCGGATCGAACACCAGCAGGCCGTCGCCTTCCGAGATCAGGGGAATGCGGGGAACCGTCAGGTAAGCGGCGACGGCGATTCCCACGAGAAGGCTGGCGACGGTGGACGCCAGCACCAGCAGGAGGGTCTTGCTGACTTTGTTCATGGTCCGTGGCAATCAGGCTTTTGCCAGTTAGCCCATGCCGCTGCGTGAAGACAATGAAGGTTTCTCGCCTCCGGCCCTCGACGCCGCAGCCCGTTCCGCATACACCAGCCGAAAATCAGGCTCGCCCGTGACTCGTCTCTATCTCATCTCGCCCGCCCATATCGACCATCCGTCGCTGTTTGCCGAAGAGTTGCGCGCCGCCCTCGACGGCGGCGATGTGGCGGCGTTCCAGCTGCGCCTGAAGGATGTCCCCGACGAAGCGATCATTCGCGGCGCCGACACGCTGCGCCCGATCTGCCAGCAGCGCGGCGTCGCCTTCATCCTGAACGATCGGCCGGACCTCGCCGTGAAGCTCGATTGCGATGGCGTGCATGTCGGCCAGGAGGACATGCCCTATGCCGAGGCGCGCCGGATCGTCGGGCCCGACCGCCAGGTCGGTGTGACCTGCAAGGCCTCGCGACACCTCGCGATGGAAGCGGCGGAAGCCGGCGCCGACTACGTGGCCTTCGGGGCGTTCTTCTCCTCCTCGACCAAGCCGGTGACGACGCCGGCGGAAATCGAGATCGTCGAATGGTGGAGCAGCCTGATGGAAGTGCCGTGCGTGGCGATCGGCGGCATCACCGTCGAGAATTGCCGGCCCTTGATCGAAGCGGGTGCGGATTTCCTCGCCGTGGCCGGCGGCGTCTGGAGCCACAAGGATGGTCCGGCAGCGGCCGTGCGCGCCTTTAACGAACTGTTCGCGGCTCACGGCTCACCGGACGGGGAGCCATAGCACCTCCTCGATATGGGAGGCGCCGCTCGCCAGCATTACGAGGCGGTCGAAGCCCAGCGCAATGCCCGAGCAGTCCGGCAGGCCGTGATCCAATGCCGCCAGGAAATCGTCATCGACCGGCCAGCGCACGCCATAGAGCTCGTCCTTGAGGTCCATGTCAGCCGCGAGGCGCGCCCGCTGCACGCCGGGGTCGGTGAGTTCGCCGAAGGCGTTCGCGAGTTCCACGCCGCAGACATAAAGCTCGAACCGCTCCGCCACTTTGGGATCGCCGGGCTTGGCCCGGGCCAGGGCCGCCATGGAGATCGGGTACTCGCAAAGGATCGTGGGCCGCCCCATGCCGAGCTTCGACTCGATCTTCTCGAACATGATGCGGAAGAAGACATCCTCCCAGGTATCGCCGCCATGCATCGCGATGCCCGAGGCGCCTGCGAGCGCCTCGGCATTGCCCAGGGTCGCGAACAGATCGACGCCCGCATGACGCACGAAAGCTTCGGCGACGGTGAGGCGCTCGGGTTCGGCCCGCGGATCGCAGACATGCCCGGCCCAGCGCAGCATGTCGACGCCGGTCGCGACCAACAGGGCCTGGCAGTCGGCCATGATGGTGTCGTAGGTCGCCTCCGCCCGGTACCATTCCAGCATGGTGAACTCCGGATGATGCAAGGCCGAACCCTCGGCATTCCGGAACACGCGCGCGAACTGGAATATCTTCGGCATCCCGCCGGCCAGGAGCTTCTTCATGGCGAACTCGGGCGAACTGTGGAGCCAGCGTTCGCGCTCTTCGCCGTCGGGCAGCTCCCATTCGGTCGCAAAGCCCGAAAGATGCACCTCCGCGCCCGGCGCGACCTGCAGGATCGGCGTCTCGACCTCCACGAAACCCTCGGCCGCAAACCACTGCCGCAGCGCGGCCAGGATGCGCGCGCGCGTCTGCAGATGCGGCAGGCGCCGCGCCAATTTATCCGGACGCCAATCGGTCATGCCGAAGCATCGCACGCGCGCGACGGGACGTGTAGGCTGTCGTCATGACGCCGCGGGAGATCGACGCCTATTGCCGCAAGCTGCCGGCCGCCACCCGCAGCGTGCAGTGGGAAGGCGTCACCGTCTTCAAGGTCGGTGGCAAGATGTTCTGCCTGATCGGTCCGCCCGGCCATTCCGTCGCGCGGATTTCGTTCAAGTGTCCTCCCGAACATTTCGAGGCGCTCTCCCATGCCAAGGGATTCGCGCCGGCGCCCTACCTCGCCCGGGCAAAATGGGTCGCCCTGATGGACCCGGCGGTCCTGACCCCGGCCGAGACCCAGGCCTACCTGAAACAGGCGCATGCGGTCATCGCCGCGGGCCTTTCGAGGAAGAAACGGGCCGAATTGGGCCTGAAATAGCGCGAGAAACCCCGGGGCGGGCCGGTTGCGACCCCGGGCCGCCTTTGATAGAAGGCCGCGCCGGCCTCGAACCGCTTCCGCGGGCGAGGCCGAATTCCATTCATCCGAGACAGCGGTAAGGCCGGGTAACTCCATGAAAGTCCAAGTCAATTCCATCCGAGCCGGCAATGTCATCGAATACAACGGCAAGCTCTGGGTTGCCGCCAAGGTCCAGCACATCAGCCCCGGCAAGGGCGGCGCTTTCGTCGCCATCGAGGCCAAGGCGCTGCGCGAGGGCAACAAGTTGCAGGAGCGTTTCCGCTCGGGCGAGACCATCGAGCGTGTCCACATCGACGAGCGCGAGTGCACCTACCTGTTCAAGGACGAGAACGGCTTCACGTTCATGGACAAGGAGACCTTCGAGCAGCTCGTGGTCGGCGCCGACGTCCTCGATGAGGATCAGTCCCGCTGGCTGCAGGACGGCATGGAAGTGAACGTCTCGCTCTACGAAGGCACCCCGGTGGGCGTCGAGCTGCCCAAGACGGTGGTTCTCGCCGTCGTGGAGGCGGACGCCGTCGTCAAGGGCCAGACCGCCTCCTCGTCCTACAAGCCGGCCATCGTCGAGGGCGGCGTGCGCGTGATGGTGCCGCCGCATATCGGCGTGGGCACCCGGCTGGTGATCAATACCGAGGACGGCACCTACATGGAACGCGCCAAGGACTAGGCGCTCACCGTGGCCCTCCCCACCAACCGCCCGCCGCGAGAGACTCCCGTCGCCCGCGTGGGCCGCGCCCCGATGGGCGAGGCGCGCGAGCGTTCGGGTCCGTCCGAACGCAAGTCGCTGGCACAGCGCTCCGCCACGATCACGGTCATGATTCGCGCTGCCTTCGCCGCGGCGAAGAGCCTGAAGCGCGACTTCGGCGAAGTCGAGCATCTGCAGATCTCCGAGAAGGGTCCCGGCGACTTCGTCAGCCACGCCGATATCAAGGCCGAGCGCACGTTGCGCGCCGAGTTGTCGCGTGTTCGCCCCGACTACGGCTTCCTCGGCGAGGAAGGCGGCGAGACCAAGGGCGACGGCCGCAATCGATGGATCGTCGATCCGCTGGACGGGACGACCAACTTCCTGCACGGCGTGCCCCACTTCGCCATCTCGATCGCGCTCGAGCGCGAAAAAGAGGTGATCGCGGGCGTCATCTACCAGCCGATCTCGGACGAGCTGTTCTGGGCCGAGAAGGGCAACGGAGCCTATATCGACACGCCGAACGCCCGTTCCCGGCGCCTGCGCGTGTCCGGCCGCAAGGATCCGGCCCGGGCGCTTGTGGGCACCGGCATCCCCCATATCGGCAAGGGCAACCACGCCGCCTACCACGCCAAGCTGGCGGCCGTGACCGAGCGCACGGCCGGCGTCCGTCGCTGGGGTGCCGCCGCGCTCGATCTCGCCTTCGTGGCGGCCGGCCGCTACGACGCCTTCTTCGAGTTCGGCCTGGCACCCTGGGATGTTGCCGCAGGCATCCTGATGGTTCGCGAGGCCGGCGGCCTCGTCAGCGACGTTGCCGGCCAGCCCTACGAACTCGGTGGACCGTCGCTCCTCGCCAGCAATTTCGGGCTGCGTGACCCGATGATCGAGATCCTGTCCAGGGCCTGACGCGCGAGCGTCCGGCGGGATCGCCGTGAGCGGTTGAGACGCGGTCGACCATTCGTTATGGTCGACCGGCCAAATCCCTTGGAAAGGCAACCCTTTATGCCCCCCTCTTCGGCCGCTGTTTCCAGCCGCGCCGCCTCGGCCCCCTGCTCGGGTACGGAATCGTACCGCGGCGGCGCCAGGGCCGATGGTGCCGGAACGCGGACCGTCTCGCGGGCCGCGTGGGCATGATTTCTCCCAGAACGAATCGCAGGCACCGGAAGTCCGCATGAGTAACCCGCTTCCGTACCTCATTCGCATGCTCCTGTTCCTGGCGGTCGTGGCCGGGATCGCCTTCCTGCTCCACCACGACCTGCTGCGCGTGTTCCTGAACACGCCGATCCTGAACGGCGTCATCCTGGGCGTCCTCGCGATCGGCATCTTCTTCGTGATGCGCCAGGTCCTGTCGCTGTGGCCCGAGGTCCGCTGGCTGCGGCGCTTCCAGCATCGCGAACCGGGCGCGCCGCTGCTCGAGACCGACTCGATCGAACTGATGGCGCCAATGGCCGTCATGATGGGCGACCGTCAGGACAATTTCCGCCTCTCCCCCACTGCGACCCGCGCCGTGCTCGACGGCATCGCCAGCCGTCTCGACGAGCGCCGTGAACTCAGCCGCTACATGATCGGCCTGCTGATCTTCCTCGGCCTGCTCGGCACCTTCTGGGGGCTGCTCGAAACGATCGGTGCCGTCGCCGACGCCATCGTGGGCATGCAGGTCACTGGCGGTGACGCGGTCCAGATGTTCGCCAAGCTCAAGCAGGGCATCGAGGGCCCGCTCAAGGGCATGTCGACGGCATTCGGCGCCTCGCTGTTCGGCCTCTCGGGCTCGCTGGTGCTGGGCTTCCTGGAACTCCAGGCCAGCCAGGCTCAGGGCCGCTTCCATACCGAGCTCGAGGAATGGCTGTCCGGCGCCACGCGGCTTTCGAGCGGCACCCTGCAGCCGGAGGGCGAACAGGGCGTGTCGGCCTATGTCGAGGCGTTGCTGGAGCGCACCGCCGACGGGCTCGACGATCTCTCGCGCACCCTGCGGCGCAGCGAGGAAGGCCGTGAGCAGGCCGCCGCCGCCAACGCCGCCCTGGTCGAGCGCCTGTCTTCGCTGACTGAGAGCATGCGCTCTCAACAGGCGCTGCTGGCACGGCTGGCGGAGCAGTCGATCGAACTGCGCGGGACCGTCGCGCGTCTGACCGAGCGCAAGCCCGCCGCCGAGAGCGACGCGCTGCTCGCGCACCAGCGCAATATCGAAGCGGGCCTCGGCCGCCTGATCGAGGAAAGCGTGCGCAGCCGCACCGCCCTGGCCGACGAGCTGCGCGGCGAGTTCCGCCTGCTCGCCCGGACCATCGCCTCGTCGCGCAGCGCGACGCCGGGTGATCACTAACCGCCATGGCAGCCGCATCGCGCCGCCGCGGAGGAGGGTCGGCCGACTATACCTGGCCGGGCTATGTCGACGCGCTGACGACGCTGCTGATGGTGCTGATCTTCCTGCTGTCGCTGTTCAGCGTGGCGCAGTTCACCCTGACCGACACGCTGAGCACCCGTGACAGCGCCATCGAATCGCTGAACAAGCAGCTCGGCAGCCTGGCCAACGTCCTCTCGCTCGAGAAGGCGGCCAGCGACGGTCTTAAGCAGGATCTGGAAAAGCTCACCCTGCAGCTGCGCCAGAATCAGGCCGAGCGCGACCGCCTGGGGGCCGATCTCGCGGCCCAGCGGACGGCCTCCGATGCCCTCAAGATCGAGCGCGACCAGCTCACGGAGCGTCTGACCTCAATGATGGCGGAGCGCGAGCGCCTCGCGGCGTCGCTCGAAAGCTCCAACAAGGAAGCGGCGGCCAAGGCCGGCGACCTGCAGAAGGAGATCGAGCGCCAGCGGCTGGAACTCACCCGCCTCGCCGCCTCGCTGGCTGCCGCCAACCAGGACAAGGGCAAGCTGTTCGGCGACTTGACCGAGGAACAGAAGCTCAGTGCCGAGCAGAAGGCCGCCGTCGTGCGCCTGACCGCCGAACTGGCGGCCCTCAAGGAGGAGCTGGCCCGCCTCGGCACCGTGCTCGACGCCGCCGATGCCAAGGCCAAGGAGCAGCAGGCGCAGATCGTCGATCTCGGCCAGAAGCTCAATCGCGCGCTGGCCAACAAGGTCGAGGAGCTGGCACGCTACCGCTCCGAGTTCTTCGGCAAGCTGCGGGAGGCGCTGCGCGGCCAGCGCGACGTGCAGATCGTCGGCGATCGATTCGTCTTTCAGTCGGAGGTGCTCTTCCCCTCGGGCTCCGCGAAGCTCCAGGAGGGCGGCGAGAAGCAGCTCGCCAACGTCGCCAGGCGCCTCGTCGAGATCGCCGCCACGATTCCGAAGGACGTCAACTGGGTGCTCCAGGTCGATGGCCATACCGACAACAAGGCGATCGCCAGCGCGCAATATCCGTCCAACTGGGAGCTTTCCGCCGCCCGGGCCATCGCCGTCGTCAAGTTCCTCCATAGCGAGGGCATTCCCAACGACCGCCTCGTGGCCGCCGGCTATGGCGAGTATCAGCCGCTCTCGTCCACCGACCCGGCCCGCAACCGCCGCATCGAGCTCAAGCTGACGAATCGCTGAGTTCAGAGAAGCCCGAGCCTCTTCAGTTCCGCCGCCATCTCGGGCGGCATGTCCGCCGTGTCGCCGCTCGACAGGTCCGGCGGCGCACGCTCCGGTTCAAGGTATCGCCAGCCCTGGAACGGCTTGAAGGCGCGCGGCGCGGTCTCGATCAGGCTGCGCTTCAGCTTGATGCGGCAGAACTTCTTGCCGCTCTCCTCATCGAAATCGTCTTCGAAGCCCACGAGCTCCTGGCGGCAGCGGATGACGCCGCGCACCACCCAGTAGAGGGAGCCACCCTGGAGGTCCTCAGCTCGTCGCGGCGAGTTGCGGGTATAGACCCAGTGCGGCGAGCGCGCCGACTGCCCGCGCTCCCGGCGACGCGCCGCCTGGACCTTTTTCATGTGAGCGAGGTCGTCGACGCCGACCGCGAGCTTGATGAGATGCAACGCCATCGCCTGCGCTTAGTACGCCGTCGGCCGTCCGCTCAAGCACCGCCTATCCACAGAACAGGCTTCGCGGGCGTGACCTGCGCGCCACAGGCTGCGAGAATTCCAGATCGGGCTTCGGACTCCACACTGTGTGCACAATCCACGTTCTAATGTCCGGCCGCTTTTCGCGAGGGTTCCCATGAATCGATCGACGCTGGCCGCCTTGGTTGTGGCCCTCATGCTGGGCTCCGGCATTGCGGGTTACCTGATCGGGAGACCGGGCGATTCGCTCGACCGTCCCCCCTCCGCGCCCGCGACCGTCGCCGCACCTGCCGCCACGGCCCCAGCGGCGCCAACCACGCCGGCGAGCCCGCCAGCGCAGACGGCTCAATCGCCCGCACCCGTCCCCATTGCACAGCCGCCGGCGTCGACCTCCGCCCCCTTCTCCTTCCGTCGCGTCGCGGTCGATTCCAGCCGCAGCGAGGCGGAAGCCTGTCTCGCCTTCAACAAGCCGCTGGCGACCGGCGACGTGAAGTACGGCGACTTCATCCGCATCGAGCCCGATGCGAAGACGGCGCTGCGTACGGTGGACGACCGGCTGTGCATTGCCGGCCTCACCTACGGCCAGGACTATACCGTCAAGCTGCTGGCGGGTTTCCCCGGGCGCGACGGCGAGAAGCTGCGCGACGAGCAGAGCGTGAGCGTGGCGTTGGGCGCCCGTCCGGCCGTGGTGAACCTGCCCGGCAAGGGCTTCATCCTGCCGCGCGGCAGCGCCGCCGGCCTGCCGGTCACGACCATCAACGTCTCGAAGGTCGGCATCTCGGTCTATCGCGTGAACGAGCGCGGCATCGATCGCTTCTCCGCCGACCGCTACTACGACGTCGCCTTCCCCGGATCCGAACCGATCACCGAGTCCTGGTCGCTGCGCAGCTGGCTGAACGGCAGCAATGGCGCCGAGCAGTGGACCGGCACGATGGACGTGCGCAACGTGCCCAACCAAGCCGTCGTCACCGCCTTCCCGATCCGCGAGACCATCCAGGACTGGAAACCCGGCGCCTATTTCGTCGTGGTGTGGAATGCAGCCAAGCCGCCCTCGCGCGACTATGACGACGACGAAGCGACCAGCGGCGCCGCGGCCGGCCTGTGGGTGATCGACACCGACATCGGCCTCACCTCGTTCACCGGCGACGACGGTCTGAACGTCTTCGCGCGCTCGCTGCAGACCGCCCAGCCGCTCGCGGGTATCGAGGTCACGGTCCTGTCGCGCGGCAACGAGCCGATCGGCAAGGTGATGACCGGCGCCGACGGGCGCGCCTCCTTCGCGGCCGGCCTGCTCAAGGGCATCGGCGCGGCCGAAGCGGTCGCCGTCATGGCGCAGGATCCGGCCAAGAAGGAATTCTCCCGCCTCGAACTCACCAAGTCCGCCTTCGATCTCTCCGATCGCGGCGTCGAGGGACGGCCACAGCCCGGCCCGGTCGACGCCTTCCTCTACACCGAGCGCGGCATCTACCGGCCGGGCGAGACCGTGCAGCTGATGGCGTTGATCCGCGACGATGCGGCAAACGCGCTCTCCAACCTGCCGGTCACGCTCATCGTTAAGCGACCCGACGGCAGCGAGTTCACGCGCTTCACCCATGCCCTGCAGGGCTCGGGTGCCGTTTCCCAGGCTATCGACCTGCCGAAATCCTCACGGCGCGGCCGCTGGTCCGTCGTAGCCCATATCGATCCCAAGGGCGCGCCGGTCGGCCGTGCCGAGTTCTCGGTCGAGGACTTTGTCCCTGAGAAGCTCAAGGTCGAGCTGACGCCGGACGAGCCCATCATCCGGCCCGGCAGCGTGAACCGCTTCGTGCTTTCCGCCGACTTCCTCTACGGCGCGCCGGCGTCCGATCTCGCCGTCGAAGGCGACATGCGGATCACCGTCGACGACACGCCCTTCCCCGCCTTCGCCAGGTACCGATTCGGTCCCGAGGATGATCGCGAGAAGTTCGAACCGCCCTTCATCGAACTGAAGGGCGAGAACACCGACGCCGCCGGCAAGTCGAGCCTCGACTGGGCAGGCGACCTCGCCAAGGAGACGGTCCTGCCGCTGCGCGCCCAGATCCAGGCGCGCGTCTTCGAACCGGGCGGCGGCCGCGCCACCAAGGCCGAAAAGGTCATGCCCGTGCGCACCCGCGACACCTATATCGGCGTGCGCCCGACCTTCGAGGGCCGTTATTCCCGCGAAGGCGTGGACACCGAGTTCGACGTGGTGGCGGTCGACGCGGCCGGCACGCAGGTCGCCCGCCCCTCGGTCGAGTACCGGATCGAACGCATCACCAATGCCTATCAATGGTTCCAGGTCGACGGCCGCTGGCGCTGGCAGTCGGTCACCAACACGCGACTGATCACCGCCGACAGGGTGACCCTGAAGGCCGACGCGCCGACACGCCTCTCGCAGCGGCTGGACTGGGGCCAGCACAGGCTCACCGTCATCGACAACGACAAGAACACCTCGACCAGCCTCACCTTCTACGTGGGTTGGTACGGCGGCACCGGGACGGAAGAAGCGCCTGACACGCTGCGCGTCGCCAGCGACAAGCAGAACTATGCGCCGGGCGACACGGCCCGCCTGCGCATCGAGGCACCCTTTGCCGGCGAAGCGCTGATCGCCATCGCGACCGACCGCATCGTGTCGACCCAGTCGGTCCAGGTGCCGGCGGGCGGCACGACAGTCGACATCCCGGTGAAGGGCGAGTGGGGTGCCGGCGCCTATGCGCTGGTCACGGCCTGGCGGCCGCTGGCGGCGCCTGCCGAACGCACCCCAACGCGCGCGATCGGCGCGACGTGGATCGGCCTCAACCCGGCCCTGCGCACGCTCAGCGTCCAGATCGGTACGCCCGAGAAGATCACGCCGCGGCAGCGCATCGAGGTGCCGATCAAGGTCTCGAACCTGCAGGCCGGCCAGGAAGCCTTCGTCACCCTGGCCGCGGTCGACGAGGGCATCCTGCAGCTCACCCGCTACAAGACGCCCAATCCCGCCGACCACCATTTCGGCAAGCGCCGCCTCGGCGTCTCGATGCGCGACGATTACGGCCGCCTGCTCGACACCCGCGCCGACGAACTCGGTCGCATCCGGGCCGGCGGCGATGCCGGCGAGATCGGTGGCCTCGACATCGTGCCGACCCGCGTCGTTTCGCTGTTCAGCGGTCCGGTGAAGCTCGACGACAAGGGCGAGGTGAAGATCGCCTTCGAGATCCCCGACTTCATCGGCCAGCTCCGGCTGATGGCGGTGGCCTACGACAAGAGCCGCGTCGGCTCGGGCGAACAGCGGCTGTTCGTGCGCGACGCCGTCACCGCCGACGCCGTGCTGCCGCGCTTCCTGGCCCCGAAGGATCTCGGCCGGGTGGCGCTGTCGCTGCACAATGTCGACGGCCAGGCGGGTGACTATCGCGTGACCCTCACCGCCACAGGCTCGGTCTCGCTCGAGCGGCCGGTTACGGAGACCAGGCGCCTCGCCGCCAACCAGCGCGAGCTGCTGACCTGGCCGCTGCGGGCCGGCGAGGCCGGCTTCGGCAAGGTGACGGTCGCCGTCCAGGGTCCGGGCAACTTCGCCGTCCAGCGCGAATGGGACATCCAGGTGCGGCCGGCACAGACGCCCAGCGCCGTCGACACGGTCGCCCAACTGGGACCGGGCAACGAGGCCACGGTCGACCGCAACGTGATCGCGGCCTTCGCACCCGGAACCGCGCAGGTCAGCGCCTCGCTGACCCGCATTCCGGGAATCGACGTCGCGGCGTTGCTGCGCCAGCTCGACAAGTATCCGTTCGGCTGCATCGAGCAGACGACCAGCCGTGCGATGCCGCTGCTCTACTACAACGACGTCGCGCTGCTGGGCTACGGCCCCACCGATCCGCGCATCAACGAGCGCGTGCAGGATGCGGTCTATCGCATCGTCGACATGCAGTTGCCCGACGGGTCGTTCGGCATGTGGGGCCCCTTCTCCACGCCGGCGGCGGAATGGCTGCAGACCTACGTGCTCGACTTCCTGGTCCGCGCGAACCAGCAGCAGATAACGGTGCCCTCTGCGTCGCTGCAGCGGGGACTGAACTGGCTCAACAAGACCGCCGACAAGCTCTCGCCCAATGCCCAGGCCTATGCCTGGTACGTGCTGGCGAAGTCGGGCTATGCCGATCCCGGCCGCGTCCGCTACTTCCAGGACACGAAAGCGGCCGAGATGAAGGGAGGCATCGCCTGGGCGATGCTGGCCGCAGCCCTGAACCAGGTGGGTGAACCGGGCCGCGGGCGCCTCGCCTTCGCCACCGCGCGCAGCCGCATCGACGAGCGCGATCCCTCCGACTATTACGGCTCGCCGCTGCGCAACCGCGCCGCGCTCGTGACGCTCGCCGTCGAGGCGGGTGGACGCGAGGCCCTGACCGAGGTGACGAGCCTGGTGGGCGAGCGCCTCACCTCGTCGATCAACCTCACCACGACGCAGGAGCAGGCGTGGCTGGTCATGGCCGCCCGCGCCATGAGCGGCAGCACCCAGCTCGCTTATTCTGTGGATGGCCAGTCGCGCCAGTCGGCCACGGAACCGGTGACCTTCAACCCGGACGCGGGCGCGCTGGCCCGCGGCCTCAAGCTGCGCAACGACACCGACCGACCGATCTGGATGCAGGTGACGGCGCGTGGCGTGCCGCTCGATCCGCAGCCCGCGGCCACGGCCGGGATCAGCGTCCAGCGCGAATTCCTGAAGTTCGACGGCGAGCCCAGTTCGCTGGGCCATGTGGTGCAGAACGAGCGCTTCATCGTCTCGATCTCCGGCCGCAACCTGGAGGGCGGCTATCACGAGGTGGCGCTGCTCGACCTGCTGCCGGCCGGCTTCGAGATCGAGGCGGTGCTGAACGACGAGACGGCGAAGTCCTTCCCGTTCCTGACCGACCTCACAGAGACCCGCATTGCCGAGGCGCGCGACGACCGCTTCTTCGCGTCCTTCAACATGGGCACGCGGCCCTACCAGACCTGGTGGGATTCCTCGGCCAAGAACCCGAACTCCTATCACGTCGCCTACATCGTTCGCGCCGTGACGCCCGGCACTTATGCCGTCCCGGCGACCAACGTCTCCGACATGTACGCGCCGCGGGTCTATGGCCGGACGGCGATGCGCACACTGACCATCGTTCCCGCGGGGACGAAGTAAGCCAGCCATGAGGGTCAAGGCCCTCCTGGCCCGCCTGGCCGTCGCCGCCACGATGCTGGTGGCGACGGCGCTCGCGCTCGACCGCCTCTTCCCGCCCGACCTGTCGCGCTACCACGAGCGGTCGACCGAGGTGGTCGACGCCAATGGCCGGCTGCTGCGCGGCTTCACGACAGCGGACGGCAAGTGGCGGCTCAAGACGTCGGTCGACGACGTCGATCCGCTCTATCTCGGCCTGCTCAAGGCCTACGAGGATCGCCGCTTCGACTCCCATTGGGGCGTCGATCCTCTGGCGACGTTACGAGCGGCCGCGCAGCTCGCGGAGCGCGGCCGCATCGTCTCCGGCGCCTCGACGCTCTCGATGCAGGCCGCCCGCCTGCTCGATCCCCGCCCGCGCAGCTTCACCGCCAAACTTCTGCAATCGGCCCGCGCGCTACAGCTCGAATGGCGCTTCTCCAAGCACGATGTCCTGGCGATCTACCTGACGCTCGCCCCCATGGGCGGCAACCTGGAAGGCGTGCGCGCCGCGTCGCTGGCCTATTTCGGCAAGGAACCACGCCAGCTCAGCGCCGCTGAAGCCGCGCTGCTGGTCGCCATCCCGCAGTCGCCGGAAAGACGCCGGCCCGACCGCTCGTCTTCCGTGGCACAAAAGGCACGCGACCGCGTGCTGGCGCGCGGCGTCGAGCACGGCGTGATCGATGCGCCGCTCTTCGAGATGGCGCGCAGCCGCCCAGCGCCTGACCGCCGCCTCGCGATGCCGATGCAGGCGCCGCATCTCTCGACCTGGCTGGCGGGCCAGTCGCCCGGCACCACCGTGCCGACGACGGTGCGCTACGAACTGCAGCAGTCGCTGGGCCAGCTGGTGCAGGAGGAGCGACGCGCGCTGGCCGACGGCGCCCAGATCGCCATGGTCGTTCTCGACAACCGCACAGGAGGAGTCGTCGCCTGGCTGGGCGGCGACAATTTCTTCGGGCGCGCCGGACAGGTCGACCTGGTGCGTGCCCGCCGTTCGCCGGGCTCGGCGCTGAAGCCCTTGATCTATGCCTTGGCGTTCGACGATCGCACCCTGCATCCCGAGACGCTGGTCGAGGATGTGCCGGTGCGCTTCCGCGACTGGCTGCCGCGCAACTTCGACCGCGACCATCAGGGCGCGGTGACGGTACGGCGTGCCCTGCAGCAATCGCTGAACGTGCCCGCCGTTCTGGCCCTGGAGAAGGTTGGACCGCAGCGCTTCCTGTCCACCCTGCGCACCGCCGGCGCGGCGCCGGGCCTGCCGCCGGGCGATACCGGCAACTCGCTGGGCATCGCGCTCGGCAGCGCCACCATCTCGCCGCTCGAGATGGCGGGACTTTATTCGGGCCTCGCCAATGGCGGCAGCTTCGCGCCGTCGCAGGTCCGACGCGACCGGCCCAAGCCCGAACCGCTCCGCCTCATCGGGCCAACCGCTGCGTGGTATGTCTCCGACGTGCTGGCCGAAGCGCCGCTGCCCGAGGGCTTTGCCGCCCTGCCCGTGGCGCTGCGCGAGCGCCGCATCGCCTTCAAGACCGGAACGTCGGCCGGCTATCGCGATGCCTGGGCGGCCGGCTACAGCGCCAACTGGACGGTCGTGGTCTGGGTCGGCCATGCCGACGGCACGCCCCGCCCCGGTCAGCTCGGCCGGCTCTCGGCACTGCCCATCCTGTTCAAGGCCTATGGCCGGCTGCCGACCGAGGACAATCGCGCGAGCCGCCCGCCTGCCGACGCGATCAAGGTCGCTTCCCATCGCGAGCTGCCGCCGCGCATGCGCACCCTCGCGCCCTACAGCGAGACCAGCGGCGGCCCGCGCATCGCCTATCCGCCAGCCGACGCGCGCATCGAGCTGGGCGCGCGCGAGGCCGTCGTCCTGAACGCCATGGGTGGCCAGGGCCGGCTGCGCTGGCTGGTCGACGGCCGCCCCCTGGAGGGCACACGATGGGTGCCCGACGGCGCCGGTACCGCCCGCCTCGCCGTCGTCGACGAGGCCGGCCGCTCGACCTCGGTGACCGTCAGGATCGTGCAGCGTCAGTAGCCGCGGTCAGACCACGAAGGCCAGTGCAACCGACCCGACCAGCGACAGCGCAAAGGCCATGTTGATGGTCCGGTTGCTGCGCGGATCTCGTAAGAAGCGCGTGAGCGCCGCGCCGGCGAGCAGCCACGCGACGTTCACCGCGGCGATGACCAAGGTCAGCACGACCAGCTTCAGCGCCGCGTCTGGCTGCAGTCGCTCCGGCAACAGGGTGAAGCCGGAGTAGAGGGCGGCCATTGCGACATAGCCCTTGGGATTGACCAGCGACAGGAGCAACCCCGCCGCAACGGTCGGCGGTTCCCCGCGCGCACCCTCTTCGCACAGAGGTGGTGCGGTCGCGATGCGCCAGGCCAGCCACAGGAAATAGAGCGCAGCCAGAGCCGCAACGACAGGCGCCACCCCGGGCACGGCGAGCAGCAGGCCGACCATGCCGCTCGCCACGATCGCCATGACAGCCACCATGCCCACGACGATGCCCACGAGATAGCCGATGCTCCGCCGCGCGCCGAACGCTGCACCGGCGGCGGCCAGGCTCAGCGTGGCCGGGCCGGGGCTGCCGGCCAGCGCGAACGCGGCGATCAGGAATCCGGGAAGTGCATCCATGCCGGCGATTTGATGCCGGCCATACACTGCCGTCTTGAACGTTCGTGAGGGTTCAGGCCGCCGCCTTCGCCTTGAGCGCCTGGGCCACCTTCGACGCTGGCTCGCGGCCCAGCGCGGCGCAGATCTCGCGCCCGGCCTTGGCGATGGCGTCGAGGTCGACACCATGATCGATGCCGAGACCGTTCATCAGGTAGATCACGTCCTCGGTGCCGACATTGCCCGAGGCGCCCTTGGCGTAGGGGCAGCCGCCCAGGCCCGCGACTGCGGTGTCGAAGACCGAGATGCCGCGTTCCATCACCGCCAGGATGTTTGCGAGCGACTGACCGTAGGTGTCGTGGAAGTGCGCCGCGATCTTCTCGCGCGGCATCTTCTCTGCGACGGCGTCGATCATGGCGACGCATTCGCCGGGCGTGCCGACGCCGATCGTGTCGCCGAGCGAGACCTCGTAGCAGCCCATGCGGAACAACCGCTCCGACACCTCGGCCACCTTGGCCGGCGAGACCTTGCCGTCATAGGGGCAGGCGATCACGGTCGAGACGTAGCCGCGCACCTTCATGCCGTGCTTCTGCGCCGCTTCCATCACCGGCGCGAACCGCTCGAAGCTCTCGTCGATCGAGCAGTTGGTGTTCTTGCGGCAGAAGGCCTCCGACGCCGCGGTGAAGATCGCGATCTCGCCGACCCCGGCCTCGACCGCGCCATTCATGCCCTGCTTGTTGGGCACCAGGACCGGATAGCTCACGCCGGGCTTGCGCTGGATGCGCGCCATCACCTGGTCGGTGTTGGCCATCTGCGGCACCCACTTGGGCGACACGAAGCTGCCGGCCTCCACCGTCGAATGGCCGGCGGCCGACAGCGCATCGATCAGCGCCACCTTGGCCTCGACCGAAACCGGCTTCGCCTCGTTCTGCAAACCGTCGCGCGGCCCCACTTCAACGAGCCGCACGCGTCTGGGGTGATTCATCGCTTCCTCCCGATCCTGGCGCCACATACTGCACCAGCCCGGAACCCGCCAGACAGGAGTTTCGCCCCTACGGCGTCTGCGAAATGTGCGCGGTACGATCGTGCCCGGGGTGGCTGAACATGATCTCCAGGGTGCGCAGATAGGTGTGCAGCCCGGCATCCTGGATCGGCAGGACATGCGCATCCTCGCCCGATTCGTTGTGGTGCGAATGCCAGTAACCCGGAGGCGTGATGAAGCTGGCGCCGGGCGCCCAGTCCTCGCGCCTGCCGTTCCTGATCATCCCGGACTCGTCGAGCTCCGTGCCGATCATCGTGTAGCAGCCGGGCTTGCAGTCGATCACGAAATCGACCGCCACCGATTCATGGCGGTGCGGGTACTGGACCGCATCCTTCGGCAGGAGGCCGAACATCGTCCACATCGTGTGGGTGATGGTGCGGGTGGCCGGGAAGTTCCGGTTGGCGAGCAGGACGCTGACTCGATTGGCGTTCGCGGTCTTGGGATCGGTGGCGATCTCGTTCAGCTTCTGCTGTGCCTTGCCATGCTGATAGAAGGTGGGCTTGAACCGCGCGACCGTCGGCGATGCGCCGAGATAGCGCAACAGCGGCGCGTCATGCACCCAGTAGAGCCCGGCCTCGCCGTCGGAATGATGCAGGGCGTGGCCGTGCGCCGGCAGCACCATATAGTCGCCCTGCGACCAGTGGATCGTCTCGCCGCACGCGTCCGTCCGCCCGCTGCCGCGAAACACGAAGAACACTTGGCTGGTCGCCTCGGCCGAGGTCATGACCGAGCCGCGGGCGATGCGGATGAAGTTGGCGCAGAGCGCCGGGCTGGTCGCGGGTCCGACGATCCCCAGCTCCGCGCTGACATCGAGCGGCTGTACGCGCGTCGGTCCCTCGTCGAAGAAGGACGGCGAGAAGGTCCGGTACGGCACCGGCGGGATGATGCCCTGCTGGATCGGGTTGGCGGCCGAACTGTAGTCGAAGTACTGCGCGTCGCTCGTCAGCAGGTCGTAATTGGGGAAACTCTCGATGCCAGCCACACAAATCTCCTCGTCTGGGATCACGTAGGACACGGTCCGATCAACGAGGCAGTTGTAGCTTCACTCGATTCAGAGTCCACGAAGGAAACACGGCGAATTGGCGGCCGCAGGCCAGAAATCACCCCGTCTGCGGTCCTGCCGCGCAATAATGTTGCGCGCCCGCTCCGCGCGAGCCCCCCATTCCAAGGGTGCGACACCCGCTTCGTTTGTTTCGTTTATTTCGTTTGTTTCGAATATCGTCGGGGTTTTCGGCTCCGCACGGCCGGCTAGACCCCGGTCTCCTTCAGCTTTCCCGCCCGGCCGAGCACGAAGGCCACGGCGGCGAGGGCCAGCACGGTGAAAGCGATCAGCAGGGTGGCAACGGCGGTGATGGTCGGATTGACCTCGAGGATCAGCTCGTTGAACATCTTCTTCGGCACCGTCTCGTACTTGCCGGCGATGAACGAGGTCACGATGACCTCGTCGAAGCTGCCGATGAAGGCGAAGATCCAGGCCGCGAACACGCTGGGCGCCAGGTTGGGAAGCACCACCTTGCGCATCGTGTAGCCCCACGAGGCGCCGAGGCTCCAGGCGACCTGCTCGATCCGCTGGTCGAACTCGCGGATCGCGACGCCCAGCACCATCATCACCAGCGGCACGTTGAGCAGCGTGTGCGCGACCACGAGCCCGACCAGCGAGCCCAGCAGCCCGACCTTGGCCAGCCCGAGATAGAGGGCAATCGCCACGATGATCGTCGGCACGATCAGCGGCGCCATGAAATTCCCTTCGGCCCAGTCGCGCCCCTTGAAGGTGCCGCGCCGCAGACCGTAGGCCGCGAGGCCGCCGAGTATCAGCGCTGCGACCGAGGAAATGGCGGCCACGAAGGCGGAGGTCCACATCGCCTCCATCCAGCGCG
>CAZPOS010000067.1:768-21821 GCA_964588065.1 uncultured Reyranella sp. | reverse complement strand
GTGCTTGAGGCAGGCCTTGGTGGTTAGGAAGGCGCCGTCGAGATGGATCGACAGCAGCTTCTTCCAGTCGGAGAAGGGGAAGTCGACCAGCGGCTTCACGATCTGGATGCCGGCATTGCTGACCAGGATGTCGATCTTGCCGTACTTGGCGATGGTGTCGGCGACGCCCTTCTCGACCTGCGCCTCGTCGGTCACGTTCATGGCGACGGCGAAGGCATCTCCGCCCTTGGCCTTGATCTCCTCGGCCGTCGCAGTCGCGGCGTCGAGGTTGAGGTCGGCGATCACCGGCGTGCCGCCTTCGGCGGCCAGGCGCAGGGCGATTTCCTTGCCGATGCCCGAAGCGGCGCCGGTGACGATGGCAATTCTTCCCGTGAAACGCGACATTGGCTGATCCTTCTCTCTTGTCGGTTACTTTGCGAGATAGTCGAAGACCACTTCACCGAGGCCCAGCGTCAGGTCGGTGACATAGTGGCTGGCCGAAACGACCTCGCGCACCGGCAGGCGCGAGACGTCGCACATGGCATGATCGAAAAGCTGGAGCGCGGCCGGGCCCGTCCAGGCGCCCTTCACCGTCACGTCCTCGCAGTAGTAGCGCACGAGTTCGCAGATGCGCGGCGTGCAGTCGACGTGCGGCACGATCTTGATCATGAAGGCCGGCTTGGCCAGCGCCTTGATCAGCGGTGCATGGTCGAGCTCGCGATGCTTGTAGCCCATGGTGCCGCTGACGCAGAGCACCGAGCCATAATGCAGTGTGCAGACCAGCGTCTCGTTCTCGTGGCTGATCTTGGGCGTTGCCAGCTTCTTGGGGAAACCCCAGATCTCGCGACCGCCGGCGATCGGCGAGTTGTCGTCGAGGTACATGGCGTGCACGTAGCCGCCTTCCTGTATCTGGCCGTCCTTGTCCTTGAAGCGCACCGGGATGACCTGTCCGGTCTCGGTGTAGTCGCCGAAGCCTGTCGAGTCGGGCATGCGGATGAACTCGTAGTTCACCGTGTCGCCAACCACCTCCAGCGGCTCCGGCACCAGCGCGCGCAGGACCTCGGGATCGGTGCGGTAGGTGATTACCACGAATTCGCGGTTGTAGAATTTGTACGGCGGCTTCGGATAGCTCGGATTGTTGAGCGGCATCGCGAAGGCGTTCTTGCGGACGTCGTCGATTTTCATTTCTGCGGCTCCTTGCGGCCCTGCAGGGCCAGATCGAACGTGAACACGCCGTCCGGGCTTTCCGGACGCTGCAACACTTCTGGATGTTCGAGCGTGCGGGTCATGTCGGAGTAACCCGACTCCCAATGCTCCTCCATCGTCCGCCGCGAGAATTCGTAGTCCTTCGACGAGCCCTCGTATTTCCGCGCGTGATAGATCGTGTGGATGATGTTGTAGACCTTGCTGTCGGCTTCCTTCGCGACCAGCTCGGCCTCGGGCGTCTGCCGCAGCTCCGGCGGCATGTCGGTCAGGATCTTGGCCATGGCGCGGCGCAACGCCTGTATCTGCCGGAACTGGTCGGTGCCGGCGCGCGTGCGGCTCGAATAGCGGATGTCCTTCATGCGCGTGTCGACCTCGACCATGTCGCGCGGCAGGTCGCCGCGCGCGCTCCAGAGGTCGATCTGGAAGGCGAGCGTGTCGGCGCGCGGGCGGGCATCGAGCACCCACTGCAGGGGCGTGTTGGAGACGACGCCGCCGTCCCAGTAGAATTCGCCGTCCACTTCGGCCGCGGGAAAGCCCGGCGGTAGCGAGCCGCTCGCCATGACGTGCTCCGGGCCGATCGTGTGCGTGTCGTTGTCGAAGTAGATGAAGTTGCCGGTCTTGACGTTGGTGGCACCGACGCTGAAGCGCATTTCCTTGGCATTGATCCGGTCGAAGTCGACCAGCCGTTCGAGCAGCGCTTTGAGCGGCGAGACGTCGTAGTAGGCGAGGTTGCCGGGATTGCCGGCCGGCGTGAAGATCGGCGGCGGGAAGCGCGGCTTGAAGAAATCCGGCGCGCCGAACATCAGCGTCCCGATGGAGCGCATCTGGTTCACGAACTGGTGTTCCATGTCGCTGCTGAACTCGAGACCCTTGAGCAAAGGCAGGCCGATCGGCGAGCGGGTGATGGTTTCCCAGAAGGTGCGCAGCTTCTCGATACGCCTTTCCGGCGGATTGCCCGCGATCAGCGCCGAGTTGATGGCGCCGATCGAGATGCCGGCAATCCAGTCGGGGTGCAGGTCGGCCTCGGCCAACGCCTGATAGACGCCAGCCTGGTAGGAACCCAAGGCTCCGCCGCCCTGCAGCAACAGGGCAATCCGTTCGAAGGGAGGGCGGGGGCGGGGTACGGACTGGATACTGATCTCGCGGTCTCCCTCAGGTTGCGCCACCTTGGCGAGGCTTTCTGGCGTGCCCGTCGCGCCGCGGCAATGGCTGACCCGCAAATTTCAGGCCTAAACCTCGGCCCCCTTATCACATGTCCATTACAGGGGGACTGCGGCCGAGCCGTGCGGGGCGCCCAGGCCGCTAGGCCGCCGCGGCCGGGAAGCGCAGGTCGGGCAGGAGGCCGGCGCGGTCGACCGCCGCGCCCGCGTCGAACTTGCGCAGTTCCGGCAGGACCGTGCGGGCGAACAGGTTCATGTTCCGGGCCGCCTCCTCGTGCGGCATGCCGGCATAGGAAAAGACGCCGACATAGGCGCAGTTCCTCGTCTGTTCGTGGATCGCCATGATCTTCTGGTAGACCTGCTCGGGTGTGCCGTAGACCTGCAGGTCGGCGAAGAATTCGATGGCTTTCTGGTCACCATAGACCGCGAGCTTCTCGTTCATCTTCGCGTAGTACTCGTAGCCACGCTGGTTCTTCATGTGGGCGCCGGCGAACTGGTAGTGATCGAGGACGGTGCGGTAGTAGCCGCCGATGTACTTCACGGCCATCTCGCGCGCCCGCTCGGCACTCTCGTCGACGAAGGTCCAGCCGGCCGAGATCGGCTGCGGCGCATCGCTGCCGTTGATCTCGCGATAGAGCGCATTGTACTCGGTAAGTTCCTTCTCGACCTCGCGCCATGGCTTCTGCGGGATGATCAGCAGGCCCACGCCCAGCCGCGCCATGATGCGCGCGCTCTCGGGTGACACGGCCGCGGCATAGGTGCGGCCGCGGAAGCTCCTGAACGGGGCCGGGCGGATCTCGACCGGCGGTTGCCGGTAGTGCTTGCCCTGGTGCGCCATGACGCCGGTCTCGAGACCGCGCAGCAGCGCCTCGCCATACTCCACGAACAGCTCGCGGCTGTCGCCCATGTCGAGCCGGAAGCCGTCGAACTCGACCTTTCCGGCGCCGCGTCCCAGACCCAGAATCATGCGACCGCCGGAGAGATGGTCGAGCATGGAAATCTGCTCGGCGACCCGCACCGGATCGTGCCAGGGCAGCACGACCACCATGGACCCCAGCCGCACATGCTTCGTGCGGCCGGCCATGTAGGAGAGGAACTGCACCACGTCGGGGCACATCGTGTAGTCGGTGAAGTGATGCTCGACCGACCAGATGGACTCGAAGCCCAGCGGCTCGGCCATGTCGGCCAGCGCCAGCTCGTTCAGGTAGATCTGGCGGTCGCTCAGCGCGCGCCCGGTGTTCTGGAAGACTGCAGCCATCCCGACATGCATGGCGTTACCTCCTGCTGTTCGCCATATGGTAAACGGCCGTTCACCCGATTGGGAAGTGCCTGCCGATGCTTGATTCCGCCGTATTCGACCGTCATATCCGCCGCATGCGTATCCTGCTCGCCGCCCTCTCCTCCGCAGCTCTCCTGTCGATCGGTGCCGTCGAGGTCCAGGCCCAGGCGCCCCTCCAGGCGCAGGCGCCGGCGGCCAATCCGCAGGTTGCGGAGGTGGAGCGCTATTTCAACGGCATCCGTACCCTGCAGGCCCGCTTCGTCCAGTCGAATCCCAACGGCACCGTGGTGCAGGGTACCCTCTCCGTGAGCCGGCCGGGCCGTATGCGCTTCGAGTACGATCCGCCGTCGCAGCTCAAGATCGTGGCCGACGGCAGCCAGGTGACGATGTGGGATATCGCCAACCGCGATTTCGGCCAGTGGCCGATCGGCTGGACTGCTGCCTCGTTCCTGGTGCGCGAGCCCCTGGTCCTGCAGGGCGGCGACCTCACGGTCGAGAAGGTGGAGCGCGCCGACGGGATGCTGCAGCTCACCATGAGCCAGACCCGCAAGCCGAACGAAGGAAAGGTCATCGTCCGGGTCAACGAGAACCCTATGGTCCTGCGCGGCTGGTCCATCATCGACAATCGTGGCCAGCGGGTCGACGTTTCGCTGAACGGGCTGCAGACCGGGCTGCCGCTGGCCGCCAGCCTCTTCAAGTTCGACGGTCCGGATGCCGGCGCCATTCGACGCGGCGTCGATCGCAACTAGGTCTATACTCCCCATCCGAATCGACATGGGGATCTGAAGACGTGAGTGGACTGACGGTGCGGGCCTCGACCGAGGCCGATGTGGCGCGTTGCGCGGAAATCTACGGCCATCACGTGCTGCACGGGACGGCCTCCTTCGAGGTCGATCCGCCGGACCTCGGCGAGATGGCGAAGCGCCGCGCCGCGGTTCTCGATCTGGGTCTGCCCTATCTGGTGGCTGAAAAAGAGGGCCGCGTCGTGGGCTATGCCTATGCCGGACTGTACCGCACCCGCCCGGCCTACCGGTTCACGGTCGAGAACTCGATCTACATCGACAAGGACGCGGTGGGGCAAGGCGTCGGCAAGGCGCTGCTCGTGCCGCTGATCGACCTGTGCGCCCGGGACGGGCGTCGCCAGATGATCGCAGTGATCGGCGATTCCAAACATGTGGCGTCGATCAACCTCCATACCTCCTGCGGCTTCGCGATGGTCGGCACCCTGAAGAGCGTGGGCTTCAAGTTCGGCCGCTGGCTCGACAGTGTCCTCATGGAACGGCCGCTCGGACCGGGGGATACGACGCTTCCCGGAGCAGCAGAATAATAACGAAGCGGAGAGGGACGCCATGAGACTGATCGACTATTTCGACCGCGGGGCCGACCTCTATCCGGAGCGTCACTGCTTGCATGACGGCACCCAGGGCTGGACCTATCGCGAGGTGCGCGCCCAGACCCATCGCGTCGCCAATGGGCTGATGGCCATGGGCCTCGGGCGCGGCTCGAAGGCTGCCGTCTACAGTCCCAATCATGCGGCGGCCTATGCGTGCCTGCTGGGCATCGTGCGCGCCGGGGTCACCTGGGCGCCGGTCAATGCGCGCAATGCGCTCGAGGAAAATCTCTACATCCTGAACAACACCGACGTGGAGGTGCTGTTCTACCATTCGAGCTTTGAAGGCTGCCTCGCACGCATCCGCGAGGCCTGCCCGCGCATTACCGGCTTCGTCTGCATCGACACGCCGTCCTTCGCCGACTGGCTGGCGGCGCAGAAGGAAGAGGCACCCGACCTGCCCGACGCACCCGACGACGTGGCCTTTCTCGCGAGCTCCGGCGGCACCACCGGCCGGCCCAAGGGTGTGCAGATCACCAATCGCAACATCGAGACGATGAACTCGATCTTCTGGGCGTGCATGCCCGTGAAGTCGCCGCCGGTCCACCTGATGGTGGCGCCGATGACGCATGCGGCGGGCGTCTGCTCGTTTCCGTTGCTCCCCTTCGGCGGCACCAACATCTTCATGGGCACCGCCGATCCCGGCGGCATTCTGGCCGCAATCGAGAAGCACAAGGTCACGCATGTCTATATGCCGCCGACCCTGATCTACATGCTTCTCGCGCACCCCGACGTGGGCAAGTACGACTACAGTTCGCTTCAGCATCTGGTGTATGCCTCGGCGCCGATGTCGGTCGATAAGCTGGTCGAGGCCGTGAAGGTGTTCGGCCCGGTGCTGACCCAGACCTATGGCCAGGCCGAGGCCTGCATGATCTGCACCTTCTTCTCACCGGAAGATCACGTGGCGGCGCTCGAGAGCAACAACCGCCACCGGCTCGCGAGCTGCGGCAAGGTCTCGCCACTGGTGCGGCTCGAGGTGATGGACGATCACGGCAAGCTCCTGCCGCGCGGCCAGCGCGGCGAGATCGTGGTGCGCGGCAACCTCGTGATGAAGGGCTATTACAACAATGTCGAGGCGACGGCCGAGGCCTCGGCCTTCGGCTGGCATCATACCGGCGACATCGGCGTGATCGACGAGGACGGCTTCGTCTACATCGTCGATCGCAAGAAGGACATGATCATCTCCGGCGGATTCAACGTCTTCCCCGGCGAGGTCGAGCAGGTCTTGTGGAGCCATCCCGCCGTGCAGGATTGCGCCGTGATCGGCATACCCGACGAGAAATGGGGTGAGGCGGTGAAGGCGGTGGTCGAGCTGAAGCCTGGCATGACGGTGGAGGCCGACGCGCTGATTCAGCTCGCCAAGCAGAAGCTGGGCGGCGTCAAGGCGCCGAAGTCGGTCGACTTCGTCGACATGCTGCCGCGCAGCCCCGTAGGCAAGGTGCTGAAGAAGACGCTGCGCGAGCCGTACTGGGCCGGACACGAGCGGAAGATCTGATGCGGGATTGGCTGCGGCGCCTGCCGCCCAACGTGCAGGGGGCGCTGTGGCTGGTCAGTGGCGGCTTCATCTTCACCTCGACCGGTGTGATGATCCGCCTGCTGTCGGAGCAGATCGAGAGCGTCCAGACCGCGTTCTTCCGGGCAATTCTCTCGGTCGTCATGCTGCTGCCGCTGATGATGACCGGCAAGGTGAAGCCCTGGCTCAGCCAACGCATCAAGGGTCACTTCTGGCGCACCTTCATGGGCACTACATCGATGGTGCTGGGCTTCTACGCCATCTCGATGCTGCCGCTGGCCGACGCGACCGCCATCGCCTTCTCCCAGCCGCTCTTCTCCGTCGTGGTGGCCGCGCTGATCGCCAAGGAGAAGGTCCGCTGGCGGCGCTGGACCGCCACCGTGGTGGGCTTCATCGGTGTGCTGGTGATGGTGCGGCCGGGCGAGGGCAGCCTGCAGCTCGGCGCGCTGGTGGCGCTGGCCAATGCCGCCTGCGTCGCCATCTCGATCCTGCTGGTGAAACGCCTGTCGGATTCCGAATCGCCGCTAATGATCCTGACGCAGTTCGCGATCTTCTCGACCCTGTTCCTGGCGGGTCCGGCGATCTGGGTGTGGCGCTGGCCCGACCTGTTCGGCTGGATGCTGGCGATCGGCATCGCCTCTTCCGCCACGGTCGGTCAGTATTTCTGGGTGCAGGCCTTCAAGTCCGGCGAGATGTCGGCCATCGCGCCGTTCGAATACATGCGTCTGCCCTTCGCGGTGTTCATGGGCTGGCTGATGTGGAACGAGATGCCGGTCGTCTGGACCTATGTCGGCGCCGCCATCGTCATCGCCTCGGCGCTCTACATCGCCCATCGCGAGCACGCCGTGGCGCGCGAGCGGCGGCGTGCCGCCGCGGTCAGCCCGCCGGAGAAGCCTCCGGCCGGGCCGAAGTCCGGCCCTGTTCCTTGAGCAGCCAGGTCCGGGCACGGGCGCGATGGTCTTCCGTGATGTGCATCCGGGCGGCGGTGAAGGCCGCGACCAGGATCGCCGCATCGTCGGTGAAGCCCAGACCCAGCAAAAGGTCGGGAATGGCGTCGAACGGCAGCACGAAATAGGCGAGGGCCCCGAACAGGGTCGCGCGGATCGGCAGCGGCGTCGCGCTGTCGCTGGCGCAATAGAAGGCCGCGACCGCGTCTTCGGTGAAGGGCACGCGGCCGAGGGTGCGGCGGGCCTTGTGCCAGAAGTTCCGGCGGACGGTCTCTTCGTTCCGGACCAGGTCGGATTCGTCGCTCATGGCGGGAAAGGTTGGGTCGGCGGGCCCGCTTGGCAAGGGGGATGGAAATGCTAAAAGCGCCCAACCACGGAGGATACGGATGAACGTCAAGGGTCAGGCCGCCATCGTTACGGGCGGCGCATCGGGATTGGGCGGCGCCACGGCGTCGGCACTGGCGGCCGCGGGCGCCAAGGTCGCGATCTTCGACCTGCAGGACGAGCTGGGTGAGCAGAAGGCCAAGGAAATCGGCGGCCTCTTCGTCAAGACCAACGTCGGCGATGCGGCCAGCGTCGAAGCCTCCGTGAAGACCGTGGTCGAGAAGCTGGGCACACCGCGCGTCGTGGTGAACTGCGCCGGCATCGGCCGCTCGGGCCGCACCATCTCCAAGTCCGGTCCGCACGATCTGGCGATGTTCAGCCAGGTCATCCAGGTCAACCTCATCGGCACCTTCAACGTGATCCGCGTCGCCGCCTACGCCATGAGCCAGTCGGAGCCGCTGGAGGGCGGCGAGCGTGGCGTCATCGTCAACACCGCGTCGGTTGCCGCTTTCGACGGCCAGATCGGCCAGGCCGCCTATTCCGCGTCGAAAGGTGGCGTCGTGGGCATGACCCTGCCGATCGCGCGCGACCTCGCGAGCCTCGGCGTGCGCGTCTGCACCATCGCGCCGGGCCTGTTCCTCACGCCGATGATGATGAGCCTGCCCGCGGAGGCGCAGAAGAGCCTGGGCGCGCAGGTGCCGTTCCCCTCGCGCCTCGGCGACCCCAAGGAATACGCCCAGCTCGCCATGAGCATCGTCGAAAATCCGATGCTGAACGGCGAGACGATCCGCCTCGACGGCGCGATCCGCATGGCGCCGAAGTAACCGGCCCGGAAGGCATGGCGATGCGGCTCGCGACGTTCCTGACGGCGGCGGTCGTGCTGGCCGCCATCGCTTCTCCCGCCAGCGCGGAGCCGCGCTGGCTCGCCTGCAAGGTCACCGACCAGGGCGGCCAGGTGCGCAACTTCAGCGTCGTGTTCGACGACCGGCGCAATGCGGTCGGCGTCTGGGACGGCACCTCGATGGCCGAGGGCACGAACGTGGTCATCACGTTCCAGGCGCTGCGCGCGACCCTCCCCAATTTCTCGATGACCTACAACCGCAACGACGGTGCCTTCTCGATGACCCCGCTCGGTGCCAACTATGGCGGGCTGCTGCACGGCGAATGCCGCCGCAGCCTGCCGCCGCCCGGCGCTCCTGCCGGGCCGCGCTGACCCTCACTCGTGGTCGGCCGGCTGCTCGCAGCGCAGGTCGGCGATGCTGTTCTCCGTCGCCTGTCGCGCGGGCGTCGTCTGCCCGTTGCAGGTGTAGCGGATGCGCAGGGTCTTGGTCTGACGATCGGGCATGCCGAAGATATAGGCCATGGCCGGCACCTGGCAGCGGGTCGGACCGGTGCCGCAGATGTCGCGGACCTGCTGGGTGACGTCGATCGTGGAGGTGGGGCCTCCCCAGGAGGCTTCGACGATGTCGATGCGCCGCGGCACGACGGGAGACCCGCCGACGCAGGCCATCCGGACCTTGAAGGTCGGGGGCACGACCTCGGCCAGGACGAAATTCTGCGGCTGGCAGGTCCAGATCACCGTGAGCCTCTTGGCGAGGTCGGTTTGAGTGTCATTATATGCTGGGCCATTGGCGAACACGTCGCACGGATAGCCGCCCGGACACGTGACCAGGCTGGTGACGTCGGCACCCGGCCCGGCCTGCGGCAGGCCCCAATAGGCGCGCTTGATCTGCGCCGTCTGAGGCCCCGTTCGGGGCGACTGGTTGCAGGCCACGACCGTTCCCACGACGGCGACTGCCAAAAGAAAGAGACGACCCCAAGTCATGAAACCCCCGGCAGTTTCTGCACTGACGTTCCCATTATTCACTCAGGCAAACTAACCGCGCCTCGCGACTCCGGCAATCGGCCAAGCTTGACAGTATTTGCACTGTCCTTAAGAAGGCATTGATGGGGATCGCGGTCACCCCACGAGGCGACAGCCGAAGCATCGCGTCCTGCCTGTTTCGATAAAGGACGCCGTCATGCCTGCCCCCAATATGATCGCCGCCGACAAGCTCGTCCGTCTTCTCGGGCGCCCTGATTCACCGTCCCTGATTGACGTTCGGACAGAAGAGGATTTCGCCGCCGATCCGCGGCTCGTTCCGGGTGCGGTCCGCCGCCCGTGGAACGAGGTGTCCGCCTGGGCAGCGGCCTTCGCGGAGACCCGCCGGCCAGCCGTGGTGATCTGCCGGAAGGGACTGAAACTGAGCCAGGGAGCAGCCGCCTGGCTTCGCCATCAAGGCGTGCCGACCGATGTGCTGGATGGCGGCATGGTCGCCTGGGCGGCCGCCAATCTGCCGGCGGTTGCGACCGATCGATTGCCGCCGCGTGATGGCCGGGGCCGCACGGTCTGGGTGACACGCAGTCGCCCCAAGGTCGACCGGATCGCCTGCCCGCCGGGTGGGAGGAGATCATGACGCAGGTGCCCTCACACGGCGTTCCGCTGTCCGAGGCCGTGAAAGTCTGGCTGCGGGTGGCCGCCCTCTCGTTCGGCGGGCCGGCCGGCCAGATCGCGGTGATGCATCGCATCGTCGTCGAAGAGAAGAAGTGGATCGGCGAGCAGCGGTTCCTGCAGGCGCTGAACTACTGCACGCTCCTGCCCGGTCCCGAGGCACAGCAGCTCGCCACCTATATCGGCTGGCTGATGCATCGCACGGCGGGCGGCCTGATCGCGGGCACGCTGTTCGTGCTGCCGGGGCTCCTCGCCATCATGGTGCTGTCCTGGGTCTACGTGTTGCTGGGCAAGGTCACTTTGGTGCAGGGCCTGTTCTTCGGGCTCAAGGCCGCCGTCCTCGTGATCGTGATCGAGGCGGTGCTGCGGGTCGGCGGGCGGGCTCTGCGCAACAATGCCATGCGCCTCCTCGCGGCCGCGTCGTTCATCGCCATCTTCTTTTATGGCGTACCGTTTCCGGTGATCGTGGTCGCGGCCGGCCTGATCGGCTTCACCGCCACGAAACTCGGCCGGTCCGAATTCCAGGCCGGCGGCCACGGTGCGGGAGGCCGCGCCGGTCTGGGCGATGCGGAATCGCTCCTGGGCGAGGCGACGCCAGAGCATGCCATGCCCAACCTCGTCTGGTCGCTGTCGATCGGCGCGCTGTTCCTCGTGCTGTGGCTGGGGCCGGTGGCGCTGCTCTGGGGCCTGCGCGGGCCCGACGACGTGTTCACCCAGATCTCGGTCTTCTTCAGCAAGATGGCCGTGGTGACCTTCGGCGGCGCCTATGCGGTTCTCGCCTACGTCGCGCAGCAGGCGGTCGACAAATATGGCTGGGTGACCGCCGGCGAGATGCTGGACGGTCTCGGCCTCGCGGAATCGACACCGGGTCCGCTGATCATGGTGACGCAGTTCGTTGGCTTTCTCGGTGCCTGGCGCGATCACGAGGGCCTCAACCCGCTGCTCGCCGGGACGCTAGGGGGCCTCCTCACCACCTGGGTCACCTTCACGCCCTGCTTCCTCTGGATTTTCGTCGGCGCGCCCTATGTGGAGAGGCTGCGCTCGAACAAGGCCCTGTCCGGGGCGTTGGCGGCCATCACGGCCGCGGTGGTCGGGGTCATCCTCAACCTCGCCGTCTGGTTCGGTCTCCAGGTCCTGTTCGGCGAGCTGCGGCCGGTCCACCTGCTCGGTGCTACGGTCAGCGTCCCGGTCCCGGCCTCCGCCAACATCGCCGCCATCGTGCTGGCGGCCGCCTGTGCCGTTGCTGTATTCCGCTTCCGCTTCGGGATGATCCCGGTCCTGCTGGCCAGTTCGATGGCCGGCATCGTCTACGCATTGATGCTATAGGTATCCCATGACCGACACGCTCCCCGACCGACTGTCCACCAATCCGAAGAGCCCGCACTATGACGAGGCGCTGCTCCAGCGCGGCATCGGCATCCGCTTCGACGGCCAGGAGAAGACCAACGTCGAGGAATACTGCGTCAGCGAGGGCTGGATCCGCGTCGCCGTCGGCAAGACGGTGGATCGCAAGGGCAATCCGCTGACCATCAAGCTCAAGGGCACGGTCGAACCGTTCTTCGAGACCAAGAAATCCTAGAGGAGGGCAGATGGCACGGGCGCGCGCGGATGACGACCGATCCCCGTGGCGCCCGCGCCGGCGCGCCCTGCTGGGCAGCGCGCTGGGGCTTCTGCTTGCGGCGGGGCCGGCCGGAGCGCAGCCGGTGAAGGTCCGTCTCGGCACGGCGACGCCGGGCGGCGGATTTCCGGTCTATGGCGCGGCCTTCGTCGAGGGCGTGCGCCGCTTCGATCCGGCGCTGGAGATCGAGGCGATCAACACGAAGGGCAGCACCGAGAACGTGCCGATGCTCGAGGCCGGCACGCTCGACATCGCGCTCGTTCAGGGCGAGGTCGTGCATGCCGCCCTCCAGGGCGTGGGCCGCGCGCCGGCCGATCTGCGCGTGCTCACCGCCATGTATCCGACGGCGGGGATGTTTGTCGTGCGTGCCGATTCGCCCTATCGCACCATTGCCGATCTCAAGGGCAAGCCGATCGCCTGGGGGGCCGCGGGCTCCGGCCTGGTGATCCTCGGCCGCTACGCCATGGATGGGCTCGGCCTCGACGCCGCGACGGACTTCCAGCCGATTTACCTGGAGCGCGCCGGCGATGGCCCGGCGATGGTGCTCGACGGCCGCGCCGCCGCCCTGTGGGGGGGCGGCAATGGCTGGCCGGGGTTCATGGCCGTGGCCCGCAGCGAGATGGGTGCCCGCTTCATCGCGCCCGACGCCGACGAGATTCGGAGAATCCTGGCCAGGCACCCGTTCCTGAAGCAGGTTACCCAGTCCGCCAGCAGTTTTCCCGGACAGGCCACGGCGATCCCGTCGGTCGGTTCCTGGAGCTTCGTGCTCGCCCGTCCCGGTCTCGACGAGACCGTCGCCTATCGCACGGTGAAGGCGTTGCACGCCCTGCAGCAGGCCGGCAACCCGCCGCCGCAGCTCGCCGAGACCACGGCGGCCAACACCGTCGCAGCGATGCCCGACCGGGAGAAACTGCATCCCGGGGCCGTTCGCTTCTATCGCGAGATCGGCCTCCTCATGTAACCAACGGCGACTTGCTGCGTTGCCCCGTCTGGAAACGATGGAGCACGCCATGGACAAGTCCAAGGACAAGATCGAGGGCGAGGGCAGCTACACCGCCACCGCCGACTACAACAAGCGCACCGCCGAGTTCCTGAAGAAGGACAAGGTCGACGTAGCAGCCCGCGAAGCGGCGCAGGCCCTCGATTCGAAGGAAGGCGAGTCCCTGAAGGCTGCCGAAGCCAAGGGCAAGGCGGGGGACCCCCTCGGCCAGGGGAAGAAGTAGCCGGTCATTCCGGCTTCAACAGGCCCTTCTTTGCAAGGTCGCCGATCCCGGCATCCTCGGTCTTGAGAAAGGCCGCGAAGCCCTCGGGCGTGGATGGGCGAACCGTAGCGCCGAGTTCGGCGAACTTCTGTTTGATCGTCGGGTCGTCGAGCGCGGCCACGGCCGCTGCATTCAAGGTCGCGACGATTGCGGGCGGCGTGTCGTGCCGGACGAACAGGCCGAGGGTCGTGCCGCCGTCGAATGGGGTGCAGCCGGTCTCGGCGAGCGTGGGCACGTCGGGCAGTTCGGGGGCGCGCTTCTCGCCGATCACGACAAGCGCCCGCAGCTTGCCGGACTTGATATGGGGCAGCGAACTGCTGAGCTGATCGCAGTAGCTGTCGATCTGGCCGGCCAGCGCATCGTTCAAGCCGACCCCGGAACCGCGATAGGGCACGATCGCGAAACTCACCTTTTCGTTCTCCTGGATGCGTAGGATATCGGTGTGATTCGGCGTGCCGTTGCCGGCATGACCCATGCTGATCGTCCCCGGCTTCTCCTTGGCGGCAGTCAGCAAAGACGGCCAGTCCTTGAAGCGGCTGGCAGTCGGCACGACGACGATCATCGGCACCGTGCTTAGGCTGGTGACCGGGGCAAAGGACGGGACCATGGAGGGCTTGCCGGCCATCAGGGGCGAGACGAACAGCGTGCCGAAGGCGGCGATAACCATTGTGTAGCCGTCGGCGGGTGCCTGCAGCACGAGTTCTTGGCCCACCACGCCGCCGGCACCGGGCCGATTGTCGATCAGCACCGGCTGTCCCAGCTTGCGCGACATGCCCTCGCCGGCGAGGCGCGCAGTGACGTCAGCGTTTCCCCCGGCCGCGAACGGCACGATGAAGCGCAGAGGCTTGGTCGGGAAGGATTGCGCGCGTGCAGTCCACCCTGTTGCCAAGACCGTGGTCGCCGCGAGTCCGCCGAGCAGGACCGTCCGCCGCTGTGTCATGATGCATTCCCTCCGTTATCGATTGGAAGAAAGCATCCGCCCACGAGCGCCGAGGAGCCACCGGATTTTCAGGTCCCTTTCGCGGCCCGGAAGCGTCACTCCGCGGCGCGCGTCGTCATTCGGTCGAACTCGACCAGTTCGGCCCGCTGTTTCGGCAATGCGCCGGGATATTCGTCCTGCAGGAATGCGATTAGCTTTTCCCGCATCTCGCAGCGAAGGTCCCATGCCTCGGGCGAGGTGCGGGCGCTCACGAGGCAGCGCAACTGCAAGGCGCGCTCGTTGCTGTCGACGACCTGCAGATTGACGACCTGGCCGTCCCACAGTTTCGAAGCCTTCGCGAGTTCCTCGAGCTTCGCGCGGATTCGCGTGACGGGCACGGTGTAGTCGACCCACAGCATCACCGATCCGATCAGGTCGGTCGTCTGGCGCGTCCAGTTCTGAAACGGTTTTTCGAGGAAGTAGGAAAGCGGCACGACCAGCCGGCGCCAGTCCCAGATCTTGATGACCACGTAGGTGCCGGTGATTTCCTCGATCCAGCCCCATTCGCCCTCGACGATGACGGCGTCGCCGATGCGGATCGGCTGGGTGAGGGCGATCTGGATGCCGGCGAACAGGTTCGTCAAGAGCGGGCGCGCCGCGAGGCCGACCACGAGACCGGCGGCGCCCGCGGAGGCGATCAGACTGACGCCGTACTGCTTCACCGACTCGAAGGTCATGAGCGCGGCGGCGACGGTGACCACGACGACGAGTGTCGCCGCCACCCGCCGCAGGACGCGCACCTGCGTGAGATGCTTTCGGCCCAGCGGATCGCCGCTGAAATCGATATTGGCGCGGCGAAGATAGAAATCCGACGCGAGGGTGATGGCGGCCGTGCAACTCCATCCCAGAAGCAGGATGAAGGCGACGATCAGCCAATGCCCGATCGCCGCCTTGCCATCGCTTCCGAGGGGCACGAGCGGGAGGGTGAGGGCCACGGCGAAGATGACGAGTGCCGCTCGCAGCAGCGCCTGCGTGGCCGACACCAACGAATGGAGAAATTGGTACGACGGGGGAATCAGCCAGCGCAACAGACGCAGGGCGAGCCCGTGCAGTGTGACCGCCAAGCCCGCCGCCAGCAGCAGGAAGGCGATGGAGATGACCCAGTTCGGCGCCCAAGTGATGGCCCGATCCAGCCACGAAAGCGGATTTTCCAGTGGGTTTTCCATGGCCCCCAACGTCGGTTCGACAGGAGAGTTGCGAGGGCGCGAGCCCTGATGGATGGCGGCCGAAGGATACGGCATTCGGTACGCAACCCGGATTTCAGGGTGGCATTCGTTCGTTGAACCCGAACGAGAGGAGCGATGCCATGCGAGTGAGTGAAGCGATGACGCGCGACGTCTGCGTTGCGAGGCCCGATCACACGATCGAAGAGGCCGCACGGATGATGCTGGCGATCGACGCCGGACTGCTGCCGGTGGGAGACGACGAGCGGCTGGTCGGCATGATCACCGATCGGGACATCGCCGTCCGCGGGATCGGCAACGGCAAGGGGCCGCAGACCGAAGTGCGCGAGGTGATGACGCAGGACGTCAAGTACTGCTTCGTCGACGAGGATACTGCGCATGTCGCCCGGAACATGGGCGAGTTGCAGGTACGCCGGCTGCCGGTGGTCGATCGCGACAAGCGTCTCGTCGGCATCCTGTCGCTGGCAGACGTCGCTGCACATGAAAAGGACGGTCGCCGCGTCGGCAACGCTCTGCGGGAAATTGCCCAGCCGGGCGGCGAGCACAATCAGGGCGACGAGGAGCGTGGGAGGGGCATGTGAACTCCCCGCATGCCGCCGTTTGGCTGAACGCCGACGAGGCGCACATATTCCGCTTCGGCGCCGGCGAGGTGGAGAAGTGCGACGTGAGGGCGAGCGGGAGGGGCATGCTCCCGATCGCCGCACTTGCCGACCTCAGCGACGTCGAGGGCTCGATGATGACAGCTCGGCAGAAAGCTGATCGGCGTGGAGGCGATGGATCGACCGCGCGATGGCGAGTTGCTGCGCCACGCGCGCAGGCGGCTGGTTACCTAGTCTAGTTGCTGTTCTCCAGCCTCGTCACGACATAGCGCCGGCCTTCGCGTTCGACCTCGAAGCGGACGCGATCGCCGGCGCTCAAACCCTTCAACGCAGCAGGATCCTCGACGTTGAACACTCGCACGCCACCTTCAGGCAGCAGCGGGAGGGGCCGGTACTCCAGAGTGATCTTTCCGGCCGCCGGGTCGACCGCCACGATGCGGCCGCTCGCGAGCTGACCCTCGTTGGTCGATGCATCGTCCGAACAGTTTTCCAGGTCGTGATCGCTGTAGGCATCGTAGATGCTGGGCAGTCCGGCCGCGCAGGCGGACTGCGCACCGACCGGGGCAAACGCGACCGCCGCTGCCGTCGCAGCGATCATGAACATACTCTTCGACATGGGGCTGACTTCCGATGGTGAACCTTATTCAGGGACCTCCATCTGGGAAGCAGCCGTCCGATTTCCAGTAGTTACAAACCGGTGACGACTGCTTGTCACAGTCCATCACTCAGGTTTGATATTGCCCTCGCGGATCACCTTGCCCCAGCGGTCACGATCGCTGCTGACCAACGTGACGACGTCCTGCGGCGGACCGGCGAGGGGCTCGGCTCCAAGTGTCGCCAGGCGCTCCGCCGTGGATGGAGCCGCGAGCACCTTGTTCACGGCTTCGTTGAGGCGCTTCACCACGGGCTCCGGCACACCCGCCGGGCCGAGGACGATGAACCAGCCCTCGATCTCGGCGGCAGCGAGGTTCAGTTCGCGCAAGGTCGGCAGGTCGGGCGCGAGGGCGCTGCGCTTGGGGCCCGTGACGGCGAGCGCGCGCATCTCGCCCCGCTGCACGTAAGGCAGCATGACCGCGACATTGTCGAACATGGTCTGGATGCGCCCGGCCAGGATGTCGGCGCGGACGGCGCCGCTGCCGCGATAGGGCACGTGCAGGATTTCAACCCCGGCCGTACGCTGCAGGATTTCGCCGGCGAGATGCTGGGCCGTGCCCATGCCGGTCGAGGCGTAGGCCACGCCGTTGGGCTTGGACTTCGCGAGCGCGATCAGTTCTGCCACGGTCTTCACGCCGAGGTCGGGATGCACGACGAGCAGATAGGGCGTGCGCGCGACCGTGGCGACCGGCGTGAAATCCTTGAGGGGGTCGAAGGACAGGTTCGGATAGAGCGCACCGAGCGTCGCGTGCGAACTCGGCGCGAACAGCAGCGTGTAGCCGTCGGGCGGCGACTTGACGACCATCTCGGACGCGATGATGCCGCTCGCGCCGCCCTTGTTCTCGACGAGGACGTTCTGGCCGAGTTCGGTGGTGAGGCCCTGCGCCAGCAGGCGCGCGATGACGTCGGTCGCGCCGCCGGGCGGGAAGCCCACGACCAGACGAATCGACTTGTCGGGAAAGGCCGGTGTCTGCGCGGCGGCGGGCATGGCAATGCCGAGGAGGCTGCCGGCGAGCAGCCCCATGAATTTCGAACGCAACATTTTCAATCCTCCCGAAACGTCTTCTTGTCTTTGCGACGGGCCTTTGCGGCCCGCGTCAGGAAACCGCCGCGACCGCCTGCAGCATCGATTCGCGATCGGAACCCGCGATGTTGTCGGCGAAGCGTCCCGTCTCGACCTCGCCTTCGAGCGAGCAGCGGAACATCACGCGCGGCTTGGTCTGGTCGAAGTCCCCCAATGCCACGTGGCAGCTGCAGCGATTGTCCCACATCACCACGTCGCCCAGGCTCCAGCGGTGGCGGTACACGAACTCCGGCGAGGTCGCATGCGCATTCAGCAGCGCGAGCAGGCTCTGGCTCTCCTCGTCGGACATGCCGAGGAAGCGACGGATGCGCTGGTTGACCAGCAGCGACTTGCGGCCGGTCTCGGGATGGGTGCGCACCACCGGATGGATGACCGGCGGGTTGCGCCGCTTCATCTCGGCCACGTCGACTGGATCACGCAGCTCGATGCCGCGGACCATCGACACGTCGTGCAGCGCCTCGAGATTCTCGATCAGGCCGCGGATCGGCGGCGTCAGCGTTTCGAGCGCGAGATAGAGGTTCGCCCACATCGTGTCGCCGCCGACCGGGGGCTTCTCCTTGCAATGAAGGATCGCGCCCTTGGCCGGGCGGGACGTGTAGCTGAGGTCGGTGTGCCAGTTGCGCCCCGAATTGTAGGTGCCCGACTTCTTTCCGCCGACCATCTTGTTGGTCAGGACCAGGATCTCGCGATGATTCGGATGCAGGGTCGACGGCGCCTGGGACTCGTGCATGTCGAGCACGCCGAAGCGACGGGAGAAATCGATCTGCTGTTCGGGCGTCAAATCCTGCTCCGGAAAGACGAGCACGATGTGCTCCAGCCAGGCTTCGTGGATGCGGCTCTGGTCCTCGTTGCTCAGCGGCTTGCGGAGATCGACTCCGGTGACCTGGGCGCCGGCGGCAAAGCCCAGCGGCGTGACATTGATCGAACTCATCTGATTTCTCCCGAAGCCCAACCTATCCAGCGAATCGATAATCGGTCAATATACTGTCTATTGTCAGACAAGATCAGGGATCGTCAACCATGGACGCCAGCCCCGCTGCATCGCCTGCACTCGTGGAAACGCCGCTGGGACGGCTCGTGAAGTCGCTTCCGGAACGGCTGGCGGAGCGGATCCTGGAAGACGTGATGACGGGCCGGCTGCGGCCCGGCGAGCGGCTGAAGGAGGAGGTGCTGGCCCAGACGCATGCGGTCAGCCGCGCCACCGTGCGCGAGGCGCTGATCGCGCTGGCGAGACAGGGCTATGTCGTCCGCATTCCGCGTTCCGGCGCCCGGATCGCCGAGTTCTCGCGCAACGACCTGCACGACCTGTTCGAGCTTCGCGCCGCTTTGCTGGCGGTGGCGGCCGGTCGCTACACGCGACTCGCCGGCCCGGCGGAGCGGGCGGCACTCGAGACTGAGGTCGCGCAGCTCAAGACCCTGGCCGCGCGCGCGGATGTTTCACCGCAAGCGTTCGCGACCCAGTCCATCCGCATCCAGACGCTGCTGACCGAGCGCTGCGGCAACACTCACCTGCCCGACATGTACAAGCGGCTGGCCGGCATGGGCATGTGGCAGCTCATCCGCGGCCGGGCGAGCAGCTTCCTCACCCAGGCGGGGCGTCAGGAGTCGGCGGCGGACTGGCGCCGCCTCGCCGACTGCGTCGCGGGAAAGGATGAGGGGGGCGCCGAACGTGCGGCCCGACTCCTGCTGGAACATTCCGCCGTTCGCGTGCGGATGCACTTCGATGAGGTAATGCGGTCGGGAGCGGCGCGTTAGCCGCCACGCGCGTCAGGCGACGGAGTCGATGACCTTGGCGAGCGCGACGTCCTTTTCCGACAGCCCTCCGGCATCGTGGGTGCTGAGGACGATGTCGACCTTGTTGTAGACGTTGAACCACTCTGGGTGATGGTCGGACTTCTCCGCGGCCATCGCGACCCGGGTCATGAAGCCCCAGGCCTGATTGAAGTCGGCGAACCGGAAGCTCTTCTGGATCGCGTCGCGGCCGCGCACCTTCTTCCAGCCGTTGAGAGAGGCGAGGGCTTTGCTGCGCGCCCGGCCGGCCAGTTTCTCGGTCATGTCCATCTCCTCATTTGGCGTGAAGCTTGCCTCATCGCGGGCCAGCAGCCTAGGCTCCCCCAGACAAACCGGAGGCATTCTTGAAGATCACCCGTCGTACCGCCCTGCTTTCGACCACAGCCGCCATGCTCGGTGCTGCTGTCGCGACCCCCGCCTCTGCCCAAAAGGCCGCCGACCAGCTGCGCATCCTGTTCAACGATGCCGTGCCCAACGTCGACATGTACTTCAACAGCCAGCGTACCGGCCTGATCCTGGCGCACCAGGCCTGGGACATGCTGGTCCATCGCGATCCCGCGACCTTCGAGATCAAGCCGTCGCTCGCCACCGACTGGAAGTTCACCGACGACAACACGCTCGATCTCACGATCCGCCAGGGCGTGAAGTTCCATGACGGCAGCACGCTCTCGCCCGACGACGTCGTCTACACGATCAACATGGCGGCCGATCCCGCGTCGAAGGTCGCGACGCCCTCGAACTACGCCTGGATCGACAAGGCCGAGAAGACCGGCGACTGGACCGTGCGCATCAAGATGAAGCGGCCGACGCCCGCGGCGCTGGAGTATCTCGCGATGGTGACGCCGATCCACCCCAAGGCCTATCGCGAGAAGGTGGGGCCCGAGGGCTTCTCGGCCAAGCCGGTCGGCGCGGGTCCCTACAAGATCGTCAAGAACGACCAGGGCAAGGAAGTCTTCTTCGAGCGCTTCGACGACTACTGGAAGGGCTCGCCCAAGGGCGTTCCGGCGATCAAGAAGCTGCATGTTCGCTTCGTGCCCGATCTCGCCACGGCGGTGACCGAGTTGCTCGCTCAGCGGGCGGACTGGATCTGGAACATCAATCCGGACCAGGCCAACGACATCAACAAGATGCCGTTCCTGCAGGCCGTGCGGCAGGAGTCCATGCGTGTCGGCTATCTCTCGATCGATGCGGCCGGCCGCACCGGCGCCGACAATCCTCTGACCAAGCTCAAGGTGCGCCAGGCGATCTGGCATGCCGTCGATCGCAAGCAGTTCGCCGAGAAGCTGGTGGGCGGCGGCAGCCGCGTGCCGCCGGCACCGTGTTTCCCGAGTCAGTTCGGCTGCGATGCCGACGCCGCCGTGAAGTACGACTACGATCCGGCCAAGGCCAAGGCGCTGCTGGCCGAGGCGGGCTTCCCCAACGGCTTCGACGTCGAGATGGTGAGCTACGTCCAGCCGACCTCGTGGGGCGCGGCGATCCAGAACTATCTGGCCGCGGTCGGCATCCGCGCCAAGATCAACCAGCTGCAGGTCGCGCCGGCCATTCAGAAGGCGCAGAAGGGCGAGGCGCCGCTCTACATGGGCAGCTGGGGCA
>CAZPOS010000067.1:0-758 GCA_964588065.1 uncultured Reyranella sp. | reverse complement strand
AGCGAGGTTCCGCCCAGGTCGAAGAAGCGCTCGTCGTTGCCGACCTCGGGCAGCTACTCGATCAACGACGTCTCGGCGATCCTGCCGGTGATGTTCGGCGCCGGGGCGCTCGACAACTACTCGAAGGATCCCGAGCTCGAGAAGCTGATCGCGGAAGGTGGTTCCACCTCCAACACCGAAGCGCGCAAGAAGGCCTATTCGGCGGCGGTGAAGATCGCGACCGAGAAGGCCTATTGGCTGCCGATCAACACCTACGTGAACACCTACGCCTTCTCGAAGGGCCTGGAGTTCAAGACCTTCCCCGACGAGCTGCCGCGCTTCTACTTCGCCAAGTGGAAGTGACGCGCGCGAGCGCGTCGCTTCCATCCCGAGCGTAGCCGAGGGATCGCTCTTTTAAGCAACCAGCAGACACTCCACGCCGCCGCCGGGCCGAGGCCTCAGCGGCGGCGTTTCCGTTGCGCAACGCGGTTCGGCGATCGGGCAGCGCGGATGGAAGCGGCAGCCCGGCGGGATGTTGGCCGGATCGGGCATGACGTCGCCCAGGCCGACGTCGGGCACGCCGAGTCCAGGCTCGGGCGTCAGCACGGAGGCGAGCAACGCCTTGGTGTAGGGATGTTCGGGCTCGTGGAACAGCGCCTGCGTCGGCTTCTTCTCGACGATGCGGCCGAGATACATCACCGCCACCTCGCTCGCGACATGCTCGACGACCGCGAGGTTGTGGCTGATGAACAGGTAGGTGAGGCCCAAGTCGCGGCGCA
>CAZPOS010000066.1:0-21868 GCA_964588065.1 uncultured Reyranella sp. | reverse complement strand
AGGACACTGCCCTTTCACGGCGGCGACACGGGTTCGAATCCCGTAGGGAACGCCAAGTCCTCCAGCGACTTGGCCCGATAGCGCGCTTCGGCGCTTACTCCATGATCATTCGGGATCGGCGCTCCGCCCTCGGGAAACCGTGGCATTCCACGCAACGGGTTGCGGCCGGGCTGCATTGAGATGGTGCCTGGAGTTTTCAACCGATCGAGATGGAGCGCACCATGAGCAGCCACCCGCCCGTACCGCCCGCCGCCCGCAGCCCCAAGGGGTCCGGTTCCGATCCGGCCACAGTCGAGAAGACGACCCGCGAAGACGCCCGCCGTGTGCAGCGGAAGACCAACCTCGGGGACCAGGGGGACCCCGGGAACATCGCCCAGAACACCACCAACCAGGGCTACCAGCAGGATCGCTGAGGGAGGGATTTGCCATGTCCGAGCATCCCCAGACCGAGCGCATCGGAGGACCGGGCGCCTCGCATGAGAACCGCCAGGAGCCCGAGAAGTCGCGAGCGGCGCGTCCGCGGCCCGAGGAGAGCAAGAGCGGCAAGAGAACGGGAATCTCCGGCGGCGGCGGCGAGCGCGATTCCCATCACACGCACGATCCCGGCCAGAAGGGCGGGCGATCCTGAGCCCGTCCTCTTTGACTTAAGTCAACTCGCAGGACGATGGCGTCGCGCACAATGGCCTGCCAGCAGGAGGGTTTGTGATGCGGACCATCGTCCTTTTGATCGCCGTGGCAGGGATGACCTGCGGGTGCGAGCAGTTCGACAACATGTCGACGGGCCAGAAGGGCGCCGTTACCGGCGCTGCCCTCGGAACCGGCATCGGCCTGGTCTCGGGCGGCAGCTTCGGCCAGGTCGTGGGCGCCGGTCTGATCGGCGGCGCCGTCGGCTATATCGGCGGCAGCGCCATCGGCAACAAGTAGCGAGGGCGCTCCCATGAGGACCGCATTGCTTGCGCTGTCGACTGCCGCTCTCATGACGGCGGGCGCTGCGGCGATGGCGCAGGCCCCGGCATTCACCTTCGACCGGGCCGCTTACGTCACGTGCCGAGAGGCCCACGTCCTGCCGCGAGCCCAGCGCATCGCGCTGGCGGAGTTTCTGGCCGACCATGTCGCGCGGCATCGCGGCGTGACGATCCCCGACGGCGAGCAGGGCGCCCAGCTGGCGAGCCTGGTGCGGAGCGGCTGTACGATCGCTCCCGATGCCTATCTTTTCGTCGTGATCGATCGCGCCGTGGCCGCCGAATCGAGCAAGCTGCCGAAGCGTTGAGCGAGCGCCCGGCGCACGAATCCTGCTCCGCCGATCCCATGTTGGTGCAATTCCTGATCGGCGCCGTCGCCTGCATCGGCAGCATCTCGATCATGGTCGGAACGGTTTCCCTGCCGATGTTGGCACACCGGGCCGAAGTCGTCGTCCGGGCGGCGATCTACGAACTGATCGACCGCCGTCATCTTCGAGGTCCTGCGGCAGGCGATCACGCTCCTGCCGCCGCCGCAGACAGTTTGATGTTGGTCAAAGACAGGCGCTGCGCCCGGGCCGAATCTCGCTGATGGCACGCGCCCGATGGCCGGGAAGGTCCGGGGGAGCGCCATTCGAGCGAGGGGACCCAGACAATGATGCATTCATCTCGACGCGATCTGTTGAAACTCATGACCGGCAGTGTGCTGGCGGCCGGCAGCGCTGCTGCCCTTTCCACGCCGGCCGTCGCGCAGGAATTCGTGGTCACGAACAACTACCAGAACTTCAAGCGCGGGAAGATCGACGGGCTGCACCCCGATCGCCGCATCCTCAACATCACCTGGGAGGATATGGGGCGGATCAAGATGCGCGCCGCCGATCTGGTCACCAACTACCCGTCGCTGCGGGAGGGGATGATCGTCGATTGCAACTATTTCGATCATATCGACGTGCTGATCGCCAGGACGTCGCCGCAGGTTGACGCACGGGCCAAGGCACTGATGGACAAGGGCGCCCAGCTGACGGGCATTCCGGGCGCGCGGGAGCCGATCCGCATGTGGAGCATGTCCGGCATGGTCACCAAGGTCACTCCGGACAACGGCGGCCTATGGCTCATCAATGCCTCGAACGGCAAGCCGGATGAGCCGTCCCCCAACAGCGGTGAGGTCATCACCATGCCGCCGATCGTCACCGCGGCTGGAAGAGGGACGCTGGCTACCCTGAAGCCGGGTGACCTCGTCACCACCGTGTGGACTCATCAGACGGCCATCGCCGTCAAGATCATCCGCTGAACGCGAGATGCCGGGCCGGGTGTCACAAAGGTGGCGGCCGGCCCGGCATGCCTCGTCACTACGAGCGGTGAGCTCCTGAGGGTCGTATGTCGAAGAACAAGGAAAGCGGCGAGGGCACGGAGAAGCTCAAGCGCAAGATCTACGAGAAGGAGCTGCGCGAGCTTCAGGTGGAGCTTTGCCGGCTGCAGGACTGGATCAAGGTTTCGGGCGAGCGTGTGGTGATCGTGCTGGAGGGGCGCGACGCGGCCGGCAAGGGCGGCACGATCAAAGCCCTCACCGAGCGGGTGAGCACGCGCGTCTTCCGTGTCGTCGCGCTTCCAGCGCCTTCTGACCGCGACAAGACGCAGATGTACATACAGCGCTACGTCGAAAGGTTTCCGGCTGGCGGCGAGATCGTGATCTTCGACCGCAGCTGGTACAACCGCGCCGGGGTCGAGTACGTCATGGGCTTCTGCACGCCCGAGCAGCACCAGCGTTTCCTCGAACTCTGCCCCATCTTCGAGAAGTTCCTCATCGAGGGCGGATTGCGGCTCATCAAGATCTGGCTGGAGGTCGGTCAAAAGGAGCAGGATCGGCGCTTCAGGGCCCGCATCGAGGACCCGCTCCGCCAGTGGAAACTGAGCCCTATGGACGTCGAGTCCTATTCCCGCTGGTACGACTACTCCAGGGCCCGCGACCTGATGTTCGAGCACACCGACACCGATCATGCGCCGTGGCACATCGTTCGTTCGGACGACAAGAAGCGGGCGCGACTGAACGCGATCGCGCACATCCTGGCGCAGATTCCCTATCGCAGTGTCGATCGGGCGAAGGTGAAACTGCCGCGCCGCTCCGAGAAGCGGGCCTATGACGACATGGCCTCGATCGCAGATCGACGCCACGTGGCCCTGAAATTCTAGGCGCGACACTCAACCGAAATCGAAGGAGACGAGAATGTCGAAGCTGCTGAGCGTCCGGGAACTGCACATGAAGATGGCGGAGGTGGAAAGTGCCAAGGCCACGGCCGCGCTCAAGGCGCACGAGGCGGCCGAAGCGGAGAAGAAGGCGTTCATCGACCATCTGCTCAGGCCGTCGGGGCTGACCGAGGAGCAGGCCAGCGAAAAGGCCTCGATCATGATCGAGCGTGCGATGGCCAATGGCTTGACATCGGTTCAGGTCCTTCGGTTTCCGAACCACATCTGCACCGACGGCGGCCGAGCGATCAACCAGGTCGAGGAGGGCTGGGAGAACACGCTCACCGGCATTCCGAAGGAAATCTACGAGTACTGGAAGCATCGTCTGCGCCCGCTGGGCTATCACATCCGATATCACATCGTTGACTATCCGGGCGGAATGCCCGGCGACGTCGCGATCACCCTGAGCTGGGGCTGAGCTTGCGACCGGGAGCACCCGATATGATGCCGAGGCGATTTCTCATCACGATCCTTCTGACGATCGCGAGCACGGCGGCCATGGGCCAGCCCGCAGGAAGCGGGTTCGTCGGCACATGGAAGGGCGATGTTCCCGGGATCGGCGAAACCACCCTGACGATCACCGCCGTCAGTGCCGGGGGGCGCGTCGAAGGCAGGATGGCGTTCGCGCTCCAGGGCTTCGTCTCGACCTTCGCCGACAAGGCGGACTCGGTGAAGCGTACGAACCAGGGCAGCGTCGTCGACGGGACGCTCACCATCGAATCGGCGCTGGGCGGTCGATACGTCTTGCGGCGTACGAACGAGGGGCTGTCCGGGAAATATACCCGGGGCACCACATTGGACGTCCCGGTCACACTCCGGAAAGGCTGAGGCGCGCTATCGGCGCGTATAGGAGTCGGAGCCGGCCCGCAGGCGGGGGGCGGCGTCCTCTTCGTAGACGAGGACCCATTCAACCCCGAGCCGGCCCCCATTGAAGTAGCCCGTCCACGAGGTGATCGAGGCGCAGTCGACCGACGCGCTCTTCCAGCGCACGGTGTAGGAGATGCGCGTTCCGTCCATCCAGCCGACGATCGGGAAGGCCACGCCGGCGCACTTGTAGCCCGGCGCGTTGTTCGCATAGGTCCCAGTGACGCTTCCATCGCTGCCGACCGATTGGATCACCAGCACCGAGCCGTGATCGTTCACCCAGGTGCCTGTGACCGCGGGTGACTGCGCCGATGCCCACTCCGCGGGGAGACAGAGTGCGGCCATCAGGCCCGGCACGAGGCAAAGCCCAAGGCCAAGCCGAAGGATCGACGCGAGACGCTCAGTCATCTAGGTTCCGGCCCATGATTGCAGGCTTCCAATGCAGCGCATCTCGGCCTGTCTTTCCAGCGAAAACCAGGGCACCGGCGCATTTCCCGTCATGACTGCTTCCCTCACCAATCGCTGGGTCCAACTCCTGGCCGGCATCCTCTGCATGGTCATGATCTCCAGCCTCCAGCACGGCTGGACACTGTTCGTGCACCCGATCAACGCGAAGTACGAATGGGGGCGGGCCGCCATCCAGGTCGCCTTCACGATCTTCATCCTCAGTGAGACCTGGCTCGTTCCGTTCGAGGGCTGGGTGGTCGATCGCTTCGGCCCGCTGCCCGTCGCCCTTACCGGTGGTCTGCTGGTCGCCATTGCCTGGAGCCTCAACTCGGTCGCGGATTCGCTGCCGCTGCTCTATCTCGGCGCCGCGCTGGGCGGCATCGGGGCGGGATGTGTCTACGGCACGTGTCTGGGCAATGCCCTGAAGTGGTTTCCCGACCGGCGCGGCCTGGCGGCGGGCCTCACGGTCGCGGGCTACGGGATCGGCTCGGCGCTCACCATCATCCCGATGCATCACACGATCGACCACTACGGCTACGAGGCCGCCTTTCTCTGGTTCGGTCTCGGTCAGGGCATCCTCGTCTGCCTCGCGGCGCTGGCGCTGCGCAAGCCCGAAGCCGCCAGCTTCGCCACGATCCACGAACGGCTGCCGCATGCGCTGCACGACCACACGCCGCGCGAGGTGCTGCGCTCGCCGCTCTTCTGGGTGCTGTTCGTGATGTCGCTGCTGGTCACCTCGGCGGGGCTGACTTTCACCGCGAACCTGGCCGGCATCGCCCGCAGCTTCCAGGTGGCGGACGTGCCGGTCAGCATGCTGGGCCTGACCCTGCCGGCACTCACCTTCGCGCTGGCGCTCGACCGGGTGACCAACGGCATCGCGCGGCCGCTTTGCGGCTGGCTGTCGGACTACATCGGGCGCGAAACCACCATGTTCCTGGCCTTCACGATGGGCGCGCTGAGCATCCTCGCCTTCGCGCGGTGGGGCCACGATCCGGTGATGTTCGTCCTGCTTGCGAGCCTGGTGTTCTTCGCCTGGGGCGAGGTGGCCAGTCTGTTCCCGGCCACTTGCACCGACTATTTCGGTTCGGGCTATGCCACGACCAACGCGGGCATGCTGCACACGGCAAAGGGCTTCGCCGCCATGCTGGTTCCGCTGTCGGACATGCTGGTTCGGGCGACCGGCAACTGGCAGATGGTCTTTGCGATCGCCGTCGGCGCCAACGCCATCGCTGCCTTTCTTGGCATCGCCGTCCTGCGGCCGATGCGGGCGGCCTGGTTGAGGCGGGAGTAGCGGGGTGGCGAAGGCGGGCAGGGTGAGCGGACGCGCCGTCGTGGTTGGAGCGGGCGTGGGCGGTCTCGCGGCGGCGGCAGCGCTCGCGCCCTTCTTCGAGGTCGTCGAAATTTTCGACAAGGACGAACTGCCCGACTCCCCGCGCCCGCGGAAGGGCGTCCCGCAGGACCGGCAGGTGCATATCCTTCTCAAGGGAGGCGAACGGTCGCTCGAAAGCCTGCTTCCCGGGACACGTGCGGCCTTGCTGCAGGCGGGCGCCACCGAGGTCCGGCAAGCCCGGGACGTTTCGATCTGGGAGCGCGATGCCTGGCAGGCGACGCGCGATCTGGGCTGCAGCCAGCTCATGATGAGCCGGCCTGCTCTCGAGTTCGCGCTGCGGCAGCTGGTCGTGAAGCTCGGCAACGTCGCGATCCGCGACCGCAGCCCCGTCGACGTCCTGCCGTCCGATGCCGATCTGACGCTGGTCGCGACCGGCCGGGGCGACCGGCTGCTGGCCGATCTCGAGGTGCCGGAGACCGTGCTTGGCCTCGAGGTCAGTTACAGCTCGGCGCGCTTCGCCAAGCCGGCGCGCTTCCGCGGCGAGGGCCGCTTCATCGCCTGCATCCCCAAGCCGCCCGACGATCGCTACGGTCTGGTCTGTCCGGTCGAGAATGACGAGTGGCTGATCACCCTCTGCAGCCGTTTCGAAAATCGGGTGCCGGACGATCTCGAGGGCTTTCGGGCGTATGCCGCAGCGCTGCCGATTCCCGACATTGCCGAACGGCTGCACGAGGCGGTGCCCCTGACGCCGGTGCAGCGCTACCGGATCGCCGAGGCGCGGTGGCGGCACTATGAACGCGGCCGCCGATTGCCGCCGCGGGTGCTGCCGATCGGCGACTGCATCTCGAACTTCAATCCGACCTTCGGCCAGGGCATGTCGGTCGCGGCCGGCCATGCCGTCGCGCTGCGCGACGTGCTGGCGGAGGGCACGTCGGACCCGGATGCGATCGCGGACGCCTATCTTCGGCGCGCGGCAGAGGTCAGCCGGCAGGCCTGGTCGCTCGCGGCCATGGCCGATCTCGAATACCCGCGCACCGTGGGCGAGCGCCCGGCCCGGTTCGAGCAGATGGTGCAGGGAAGCGAGGCGATGCGCCGGGCGGCGGTGGTGCATCCCGAGGTTCATCTCTTGCGCTTCGAGATCGGCAACCTGCTGAAGCCGGATTCGGCGGCGCGCAGCGGCCCGGCCGCGCGGCTCGTGGTCCGCGAGATGGCGAGGGCGGGACGGTGATCCAATGAGCTGCGAAGCCGGGCCCGGACTGGAGGCGCTTCGCCAAGAGATGCGGCAGCGGCAAAAGGAGGCGCGGGCGGCGGTGCGGGCCTACAACCGAGCCTCCTGGATTCGGTTCGCGCTCGTGTTCGTGCCGGTGCCGCTGATCGTCGTGACCTTTCGGCTCTATCTCGAGGCTTGGCACTACTACGTGCTGGGCGGCGCCTTCATCTTCCTCGCCGGTCTGCTCTACGCGCTCGACGACCGCGCGGCCACCCGCCGCGAAGCGGCGCTGAAGGCCGCCCGGGTCGCGCGGGCGACCTATCAGGCGGCACGGTCGGAATCGCGGGCCTGACGGGCTGTTCAAATCGGTCCTGCGCAGGCTTGCGCGAGTAAGATTATTGCGGAAAGGGCGCCTGACGAGGGACTGCGACTCCCGCTTCGATTATTTCGGTTATTTCGTTTATTGCGATTGTCGTCATCGTCTCGCGCGCCGGCCGATCAGCAGGATCAGGGGGATCGCCAGCGCCGAGGCGGCCGTATAGAGGCCGAAGGCGTTGATGTAGCCGATCATCGCCGCCTGCCGGTTGATCTCCTTCGACAGCTTGGCGAGTCCCGACACGGTCTCGTAGTCCCAGCCGCCGGTCACCCAGGGCAGGGCCAGCGCCTTGTTGTAGGGGTTCACCAACTCGACCATGCGGCTGTAGTTGGTGCTGGTCGCCCGCACGATCTCGGCGACGCAGATCGAGATGAAGAAGCTGGAGCCGATGTTGCGCAGCAGGTGATAGACCGCCGTGCCCTCGGCCAGGTTCGCGCCGCTCATGTTGGAGAAAGTGACGAGGGTGAGCGGCACCCAGATCACGCCGACGGCCACGCCCTGCAGCAGGCTGTTCAGCATCAGGGTCGTCATGTCGACGTTGAGGTCGATCGTCATCAGCCAGACGCCAGACAGGGTCTGCACCGTAAAGCCCGCGATCAGGCCGATGCGCGGGTCCATGCGGCCGACGAAGATCGCGAGGAAGAAGCCGAGGGTCGCGCCGACGCCGCGCGCGGCAATGACCTCGCCGATCAGCGCGTCGGGAAAGCCGGCATGTTGCTGCAGCAGCGGCGGCAGCAGCACCATCGGCGTGAAGTTCAGCATGCCGTAGATCAGCACCAGCACCAGACCGATCGCGTAGTTGCGGTCGAGCAGGAGCTTGAGGTTGAGGAACGGCCGCTCGGCGGTGAGGCTGTGGGCGAGGAAGATCCAGAAGGAGACGATGGCGATGAAGGTCTCGATCTGGATTTCGAGGGACTCGAACCAGTCGAGCCTCTGGCCGCGCGACAGGACCAGCTGCACGCAGGCGATGGCGATCGACAGCGACAGGAACCCCGTCCAGTCGAGCCGCGCCTGACCGGTCGGGCGGTCGTAGGGCAGGGTGAGGCGCAGCCCGGCAAAGGAGATGAGGCCCACCGGCACGATCATGTAGAAGGCCCAGCGCCAGCTGTAGAGTTCGGAGAGCAGGCTGCCGACGGTGGGGCCGATCACCGGGCCGATGACCACGGCCATGCCGAAGATCGAGGTCACCAGCCCCTGCTGCCGCTTCGGGAAGGTATCGAGCAGGATGGTCTGCGACAGCGGGATCACCGGGGCGCCCAGCGCGCCCTGCAGCACGCGCCACAGGATCAGGCTCTCCAGCGAGTCGGCCAGGCCGCACATCAGCGTGGTCAGCGTGAACGCCAGCACCGACCAGATCATGGTTTCGCGGCGGCCGAAGCGGGCCGTCAGCCAGCCGGTCATCGGCGTCGCGACCGCGGTGGCCAGGATGTTGAAGGTCATGGCCCAGGCGATCTCATCCTGCGTCGCTGACATGGTGCCCTGCATCTGCGGCAGCAGGGTCGAGGCGATCAGCAGGGTGGTGGCGTAGAGGGTGGAGCCCAGCACCACCATGACGAGAATCAGGATCCGCTTGCCGAGCGAGGTTTCGCTCTCGGCGGCAGGCGGGGCGGCGTCGGCGGTGGGCGCGCTTGAACTCATGGCCTGGGCTAATGTAGCCTAGGCAACAATCTCGAGCGAGCAGCCTTGGGCCCGGACGACGACGAATATATCGGCTACGTGCTCTCCGACGTCGCGCGGCTGATCCGAACCGTGTTCGACCGGAGGGTGCGCGACATCGGCCTGACCCGCGCCCAGTGGCTCGTCCTGACACGTCTCTATCGGCGGCCCGGCGCCAGCCAGACCGAGCTCGCCGACATGCTGGAGATCGACCGCGCCAGCGCCGGCCGCATGATCGACCGCATGCAGAAGAACGGCTGGGTCGAACGCCGCGCCGACAGCGAGGACCGCCGCATCAATCGCCTCTATCTCACGGACGATGCCCGTCGCGCCCACAAGGAAATGTGGACGATCGCCGAGACCACCGTCGACGATGCGCTGGCGCCCCTTTCGGCGGCCGAGCGCGAGCAGTTCACGCGGCTGGCGGCGCGGGTGAAGGGGCAGCTGCAGACGATGGCGGGAGCGCACGGCACATGAGCCGCCGCCCGGTCCCCGTCCTGCGGCTGGTGCTGCTGTTCGCGGTCCCTCTGCTGGCGGCCGGCGGGGCGGGCTGGTGGTGGCTGTCGGGCGGCCGCTACGTCTCGACCGACAATGCCTACGTGAAGGCGCATATCGTCCAGATCGCGCCGGAAGTCTCCGGCCAGGTGCGGCGGGTGCTGACGCGCGACCATGCCTCGGTCGAAGCCGGCGCCCAGCTCTTCACCATCGAATCGCGACCCTTCCGGCTGGCGCTCGACAGCGCCGAGGCCGAACTCGATTCGGCGCGCGCCCATGTCGAGAACCTGCGCGGCCTCTGGCGCGAGGCGGTCGCCGAACTGGCCGACGCCGAAGCACGCGCCGACTATTTCCAGCGCCAGGCGCAGCGGCAGGAGGAGCTGGCGGCAAAGGGTGTCGCCTCCGCCAGCAAGCGCGACGAATCGCAGAACGACGCGCGCGCCGCCGCCGACCGCGTATCCACCGCGCGCGAAAAACTACGCCGGGTGCTGGCGGCGCTGAACGGCGACCCCGAGCTTGCGGTCGAGGCCCATCCGCTGGTGCGCGAGAAGATGGCGGCGCGGGAGCGGGCGGCGCTCGATCTCGCGCGCACGACGGTCCGTGCCCCGGTCGACGGCGTCGTGGTCAACATGCGCCTGCAGCAGGGCGAGCAGGTGAAGGCGGCGACGCCGCTGTTCTCGCTGGTGGTGCTAAGCCGGCCCTGGGTCGAGGCGAATTTCAAGGAGACCGAGCTCACCCATGTGAAGGTCGGCCAGAAGGCCACCGTGGTGCTCGACACCTACCCCGACGTGACCTGGGAGGCGCTGGTCGAAAGCGTCAGCCCCGCGACGGGCGCAGAGTTCGCGATCCTGCCGCCGCAGAATGCCAGCGGGAACTGGGTCAAGGTCGTGCAGCGCCTGCCGGTCAAGCTGCGGCTGCTGCCCCATTCCGGCGAACCGCCGCTGCGCGCCGGCATGACCGCGACCGTGAAGATCGACACCGGCCGCCAGCGCGATGTCGGCAGCCTGCTGGGCGGCACGAAGGACGCGCCGCCGGCCCCGGCCTCACCGTCGCACGACGTCACCGCGCAGTCGAAGTAATCACCCGCACGCCAGCGAATAGATGTGCTGGACCTCGCCGGGCAGCGGCATGGCCTGCCATGTCCTGCCGGCGTCGCGGGTACCGAAGACCTCGCCGTCGTAGCGGGCGCCGATATAGACCTGCCCGGCGTCGGTGGGATGCAGGCCGATCGACATGATGGTGCCGTGGACCTGGACCTTGTCGAAGCGGGCCCAGCTCTCGCCGCCATCCTCGCTGCGGTAGAGTCCGCCATCCTGGCTCGCCGCGGCGACGGACAGGGCGGAGTAGAGCGTGTTCGGTTCGACCGGGGAGACGCGGATGTCGCGGCCGTAGGTGGTGGGCGAGAAGCGGCCGACCTCCATGTCCTTCCAGGTCCGACCCTGGTCGCTGCTGCGGAACAGGCCCATGCGCACGGCGAGCCACAGCCCGTCCGGATCGGCCGGGTTGATGGTGACGGCATGGCCGTCGAGCATTCCCTCGGCGGTCGTGTCGCTCACGATCCTGCTCTTGAGGTGCTCCTGCTCGGCAAGCTTCAGCAAGCCCGCGCTGCAATCGGTCCAGCTCTGGCCGAGATCGATGCTGCGCATGACGCCGTTGATCTCGAGCGCGGCGTAGAGTTCGTCGTGCCGCCGCGGATGCTGGACCAGGCGCATCACGCGCGAGGCGAAAGGCCCCGTGCAATGCGTGTCGATGGCCGGGACGGGGAGGGCCTGCCAGGAGGCGCCGCCATCGTCGCTGCGATAGACGCCGATCGGCGAGGCGCCGGCAAACACCCTGTCCGGATCGCGCGAGTCGACCAGGAAGGACCAGATCTGCCTGCCGGCCTCCGGGAAGGCGGTCCGGCGGAAGGTGGCGCCCCGGTCGGTGCTGCGCCACACGCCGTCGTTGGTGCCGGCGAACACGATCTCCGGATTCTGCGGATGCACGAAGACGGTGAAGGCCTGGACGGCGCCCAGCACGTGCTGCCAGTCGCCGTTTGCGGTGCCGCGGCGGAAGACCCCGACGCGCCCCTTGTGATCGGGCTTCCCGAAATAGCCGGCGACGCCGACATAGAGGTTCGACTGCTCGGCCATGTCGGGCTCCCGGCTCAGTTCTTCTTGACCAGCGGGCACTCGCTGTCGGCCAGGGGGCGGAACGCCTCTTCGCCGGAGATGGTGGCCAGCAGCTTGTAGTAGTCCCACGGACCCTTGGACTCGGAGGGCTTCTTCACCTCGAAGAGATACATGTTGTGCATCTTGCGTCCGTCCTGGCGGACGTAGCTGGCGCCGAACAGCGGGTCGTCCCACTTGGCGGCCTTCATCGCGGCCATCACCTTCTCGGCATTGTCCGTCCCGGTCGACTTGACGGCGTTGAGATAGGCAAGCGTCGCCGAATAGAAGCCGGCCTGGGCGGAGGTCGGCATCTTGCCGTTGAAGCGCGCGGCGAAGCGCTTGGAGAAGGCGCGCGTCTGGTCGTTGAGGTCCCAGTAGAAGGCCTCGGTCAGGTTGAGGCCCTGGGCGCGTTCGAGGCCCAGCGAATGCACGTCGGAGATGAAGACGAGCAGGCCCGCGAGCTTCTGGCCGCCCTTGACGATGCCGAACTCGGACGCCTGCTTGATCGAATTGATCGTGTCGCCGCCGGCGTTGGCCAGCCCGATGATCTGCGCCTTCGAGCCCTGCGCCTGCAGCAGGAAGGACGAGAAGTCGTTGGTGTTGATCGGATGCTTGACGCCGCCGACCACGGTGCCGCCGGCCTTCTTCACGACGGCGGAAACGTCGCGCTCCAGCGCATAGCCGAACGCGTAGTCGGCGGTGAGGAAGAACCAGGTCTTGCCGCCGGCCTTCACGACCGCCGAGCCGGTGCCGTTGGCGAGTGCCGTCGTGTCGTAGACCCAATGGATCATGTAGGGGTTGCAGAGCTTGCCGGTGAGGTCCGACGAGGCGGGATCGGGCGCGATGAAGATGCGCTTCTTGTCGCCCGCGACACGCCCGGCCGCGATCGACGAGGAGGAGGCGCCGGCGCCCATCACCATGTCGACCTTCTCGTTGTCGAACCAGCGGCCCACGGTGGTGGCTGCGACGTCGGCCTTGTTCTGGATGTCACCGGAGACGAACTCGATCTTCTGGCCGAGCACCGTGCCGCCGAAATCCTCGATCGCCATCTGGGTGGCCAGTACGGCGCCCGGCCCGTTGATGTCGGCATAGAGGCTCGACAGGTCGGTGGCGACGCCGATCTTGAGCGTGTTGTCGGAAAGCTGGGCGGCGGCCGGCAACGCCCAGGCCGCAAGGCAGAATGCGGCCGTGCTGAACAGGTTACGTCTCATCGTTTCTCTCCCTAGGCTTTGTTATTGAGCGAAGCCTATCAAGGCGCCGGCATTCTGCAAGGCGGAGGAAACACCCGATGATCGAGAAAATTCTGGACATCCCGACCCGGGACGGGGCGATGGAGACCTTCATCTGCCACCCGGAGCGCGGCGGACCCTATCCGCCGGTCCTGTTCCTGATGGATGCGCCCGGTATCCGCGAGGAGCTCCATGACATGGCGCGCCGGCTGGCGACGGTCGGCTACTACGTGATGCTGCCCAACCTCTATTATCGCGCCGGCAGCGATACGAAGTACGGGCCGGACGTGCTGACGCATGGCAGCGACGAGCACAAGCGCATGCGCTCGGTGCGAACGAAGATGACGATCCCCCCGGTCATGGAGGACGTGGCGGCGATGATTGCCTTCGCCGACGCCCAGAAGGAATCGAAGAAGGGGCCGGTCGGCACCCACGGCTATTGCATGAGCGGTCCTTACTCGCTGGCCGCGGCGGCGCGTTACCCGGATCGCATCGCGGCGACAGCCTCGTTCTACGGCACCTGGCTGGTGAGCGACGCGGTCGAGAGCCCGCACCTGACCCTCGGCAAGGCGAAGGGCGAGCTCTATATTTCCTGCGCCGAGCACGACGAGCTGGCGCCGCCGGAAATGGTGAAGGAACTGAAGGCCCTGTTCGACAGGTCCGGCGCCCGGGGCGAGCTGGAGATTCATCCCGGCGTGCACCACGGCTTCGCCTTCCCGCAACGCTGGTGCTACGACAAGCCGGCTGCCGAACGCCACTGGGAACGCCTGATCGCCCTCTATCGCCGCACCCTCGGCTGAGGGCGGGAGACGAGCGTCAGCGCGCTCCGCGGGCGGCGGACGGCTTGCGCGCCTGCCAGTCGGCGAGTTTGGCGCGTGCGCCGTTCTTCGTCGGGTCCAGTGCCGATTCCTGTCCCGGGACCTTGGCCGCGAGTTCGATCACGTAGCCGTTGGGATCGCGAAAGTAGATCGAGCGGATGAAATGGTGGTCGGAGATGCCGCGGACCTCTCGGCCCTCCGCCTTGCCCCTGGCGAACATCTGTTCGAGATGATCGGGCTCGACCTCCAGGGCGATGTGCAGGTCGAAATCGTGCTGGTCCTTGAAGTCGAACGGCATGTCCGGCGCCTCGAAGAAGGCGAGGCAGGAGCCGTCGTCGAGTTGGAAGAAGGTGTGCAGCACACCGGTCTCGCGACCGGTCTTGGTTTGCTCGATCAGGAGCGTATGGACGAGGGGAAGGCCGAGAAAGTCCTCGTAGAACTTCCTCGTCTCCTCCGAATCGCGGCAGCGATAGGCATTGTGGTGCAGACCCTTGATCATCGAAACCTCCGATCATTCGTCGGCACGAGCCTAACGACGTCCTAGCGGTCGAGCCAGACATCCTCGAAGCGCCAGTGATTGTAGATGGTGTTGACCGCGAGGTTCACGGCCTTCACCTCGGGGCGCCAGCAAGTGCCGCCCCAGCCGTGCTGGATGACCGGCCGGGCGCCGTCTTCCTGCAGCTTCTTGTCGATTTCCCAGACGAGTTTCCGCCGGGCCTGGATGTCGGTCATCATCGACTGCTGGTCGAACAGCTTCTCGACCTCGGGATTGCAGTAGTTGGTGTAGTTGCGCTCCGAGCCGCAGCGGAAGGTCTCGTAGAATACGACGTCGGGATCGTCGACGCCGACGCCCTGGATGTTCATGCCGATCGAGAAGTCGCGGCGCAGCATCCGATTGTACCAGACCGCGGTCTCCAGCGGCTCCAGCTCGGCCTGGATGTTCACCTGCTTCAGATGGTCGATCAGGATCACGGCAGGGTCGCGATAGCTCGGGATGTTGCGGGTCGAGACCTTGATCTTCAGCGGCTTGTCGGCGGTGTAGCCGAGCTCCGCCATGATCCTGCGACCTTCCTCGCGCGACTTGGCGACGTCCGGGCCGTAGCCTGCCACGGTCGAGAGGAATTCGGTCGGCATGCCCCAGAGACCTTCCGGCGGCGGCAGCATGGCGCCGCCGATCCGGTAGTTGCCCTGGCCCAGGATCTCGTTGAAGGCACTGCGGTCGATCGACAGGGCCATGGCGCGGCGGATCTTCGCGTCGTCGAAGGGCGGCTTCTCGCGATTGACCAGCAGGTTGGCCTGTGTGTTGGTCGGCTGCGCCTCGCAGATCGCCGTCGGCGCCTGGACCTTGAGATCGTTGACCATGGCCGGCGTGACGACCGACGTGAAGGTCATGTCGAGCTTGCCGGCGACGAAGGTCAGGAGCGAGGTTGCGCGGTTGGGGATGATCGAGAATTCGATCGCGTCGAGATAGGGGCGGCCGGGCTTCCAGTAGTCGGGATTGCGCGCGAGCTTGATCGACTCGTTCTGCTTCATCTCGACGAACTTGAACGGGCCTGTGCCGATCGGCTTCTGCCGCATCTGTGCCGTCGGGACGTGGCAGGGATAGACCGGCGAGAAGGCCGCCGCGAGCATGGTGAGCAACGAGGGCTGCGGCCGCTTGAGATGGAAGGTCGCCTCCCGATCGCCATTGACCGTGACCTTTTCGAGATTGAAGTACCAGGTCTTGCGCGGATTCTTGCGCAGCTTCGATTCGTCGGAGATCACCATGTCCCAGGTGCACTTCACGTCGGCGCTGCTGAATGGCTTGCCGTCGTGCCACTTCACGCCGTCGCGCAGCTTGAAGGTGAGCTGCTTGCCGTCGTCGCTCCATTTCCACTCGGTGGCGAGCTCGGGAATGATGTTGTCGGGCGTGTTCTGCTTCGTCTTCGGATCGAACATCACCAGGTTGTTGTAGACCGACATGAACGGCATGACGGTCGAGATCGTCGCCTCCTCATGGATCGAGGCGCTGGGCGGATTGTCCATGTGGGCGATCTTGAGCGTGCCGCCGGATTTCTGTGCCCAGGCGGGTGCGGCGGCGAGGGCCGCGACGGTCGCGGCGAGAGCCATGACGGGAAGCTTCATCTTCGTTTCCTCCTTTTCTTTGTGATGACGCTAGCACTTCGCTGTGCCTAGAGTCGGCCCATGAAGCTCATCAGTTTGCTGGTCGGAATGCTTCTCGCAGTGCCGGCCGTCGCCCAGGACTATCCTTCGAAGCCGATCAAGATCATCACCGCCTTCGGCCCCGGTACCGCGACCGACATCGCCGCGCGGGCGATCGGGCAGGACATTGCGGCGCAGACCGGCCAGACCGTCGTCATCGACAACAAGCCCGGCGCGGAGGGCCAGATCGCAGCGCAGTCGGCGGCGAGCGCGGCACCCGATGGCTACACGCTGTTTTTCACCACGCAGACGACGCAGGCGATCAACCCGCACGTCTACAAGTCGCTGGCCTACGATCCGGTGAAGAGCTTCGCGCCGGTCGCGGGCATCACGCTCGGCGCGCAGATCGTCATGGTGCGCAACGACCTGCCGGCCAGGACCATCCAGGAGTTCATTGCGCTCGCGAAGGCGCAGCCGGGCAAGCTGAGCTTCGGCAGCGGCAACGGGTCGAGCCGCGGCGGGGCGGAGCTGTTCCGCATCATGACCGGGATCGATCTGCTGGGGGTTCCCTACAAGACCCAGCCGCAGGCCATCGCCGACCTGCTGGGCGGCCGCATCGACATCATCTTCTCCGACTTCACGGTCGGCCTTCCGCCTGTCCTCGACGGACGCGCGCGCGGGCTCGCGGTGAGGAGCAAGCAACGCATTCCCGGCCTCGAGCAGTTCCCAACCGTGGACGAGAGCGGCGTTCCCGGCTTCGAGATGTGGGCCTGGACCGCGCTCTATGCGCCCGCGGGCACGCCCAAGGCGATCATCGACAGGCTCAACGCGCTGGTTCGCCAGGCGGCGAAGTCGCCGGCCTATCTCAATCTGCTGAAGACCAGCTACGGCATCTCCTTCGTCGGATCGCCCGAGGAACTGGCGGCCTTCCAGGCCACCGAGACGAAGAAGTGGGCGGAGATCGTGTCGACCGCCGGCATGAAGGAGCCCTGAGAAAGCCTCAGGGAGAGGGCGCGCGGCGCAGGCGGGCCGAGGTCGCGATCTGCCAGACGGCGGCGGCGAGGACGCAGGCTGCGACCAGCAGGAAGGCGCTGCGATAGTCGGCGACCGCGGCGATCAGGCCGAACAGCGGCGGGCCGATGACGGCGCCGGAAAAGGCCAGCGCGGTCTGGACCGCGGCGACGGCGGCCACTTGTCCCGGCGGCGCGAGGGCCGCGAACTCAGCGATCGAGACGCCGTTCCAGCTGATCACGACCGTGCCGTAGGCGAAGACGATCAGGCCGATCAGCCAGTAGGGCGTCTCGGTCGAGATCAGGCTGGTGGCCACGGCGCCCAGCGCGATGCCGATGCCCGTCCAGCCCAGCAGCATCATGCGCGGGAACCGGTCGCCCAGCGCGCCCAGGATCAGGCGCTGCACGGTGCCGCCGATCTGCGCCAGGAAGAGCAGGAAGCCCGCCTCGGCGATGCTGAGGCGGCAATGTTCGTAGAGGTAGGTCACCAGGAAGAAGGTGAAGGTGTGCTGCGCCACGACGTAGAGCAGCGCCGACCAGCCCAGCACACGCATCTCCGGATGGCGCATCACGTGCACGATCGAGGACCAGATGCCCTCGGACGGCGCCGAGGGAGCGACCGAAGCATCCAGGCGCGCGCGCAGCAGTTCGAGCACCGCGGCGCCCGCCAGCAGCAGGGCGGCCGCCGCCAGCGAGGCACCGCGCCAGCCCAGGGCCGGCAGAAGCATCGGCAGGAAGACGCCGGCGGCGGCGAAGCCAAGGGGCACCCCGGTCTGCTTGACCGAGAAGACGAGGCTGAACCAGGCGCGCGGCACGCGCTGGCTCAGAATGTGGGCCGACGCCGGATTGATCGGGCCCTGGGCGAAGCCGATGAAGGCGACCGCCACGAGCGTGGCAGCGACGAAGGCCGTGGCATTGAGGGCGAGGCCGATGGCGGCGGCCAGCATGGCGAACTGGCAGATTCGAACGGCGCCCAGCCGCGAGATCGGGCCCGCGCTCCACAGGGCGACGCAAGAGGCGATGGCGTAGGTGACGGCGGTGAAGGCGCCGACGAGCTTGGGAGAAATCCCGAGGTCCCGGGCGACCGCGGGCATCAGCACGCTGAGCGACAGGACGGCCAGCGAGATGAGCATCTGCGTGCCCAGCATCGCCCCGATCGGGATCAGCACCTGCCGCAGGCCGGGGCGCGGGCCTTCCGTGGTCGGCGCCGCGCCCGGCTGCATCCTACAGGCCGTACAGGTCGGCCTTGTTCAGGATGGTGTTGCGCAGGATGCGGATCGAGGCGACGTCGACCATGATGCCGTCGACGTTGATCGCGCCCTGGCCGGCGGCCTCCGCCTCGGCATAGGCCTTCTCCAGCTTGCGGGCGCGGGCGATGTCCTCGGCCTTGGGCGAATAGACGTCGAGCGCGATGTCGATCTGCGAGGGATGGATCGCCCACTTGCCGACGCAGCCCAGGATCATCGAGCGCTTGCACTCCTCGCGATAGGCATCCGGGTTCTTGAAGTCGGCGAACGGGCCGTCGACCGGATCGATGCCGGCCGCGCGGCAGGCCATGATCAGGCGGAAGCGGGCATAGTGCCAGATGTCGCCCGGGTAGCCGTCGGTCTCGCCGACGTTCCGGTTGGTCACGCCCATCGAGGCGGAGAAGTCGCCCATGCCGAACACCAGACATTCGAGGCGCGGCGTGCAGGCGGCGATGGAGTCGACATTCTGCATGCCCTCGACTTCCTCGATCAGCGCTTCGAGGCCGATCCGGCGCTTCAGCTTCAGCTTCTTCTCGATCTGGTGAAGCAGCTTGTCGGCGAACAGCACGTCGGCGGCGGTCTGCACCTTGGTCATCATGATCGTGTCGAGATGCTCGCCGGCGCCCTCGACGATCTCGATGATGTCCTCGTAGGCATATTCCGTGGTCAGGTCGTTGATGCGCACGCAGCGCGTCTTGCCCTTCCAGTTGAGCGACTTCAGGCCCTCGATGATCTTCTTGCGGGCGTCGCGCTTCTGACTGGGGGCGACGGCGTCCTCGAGATCGAGGAAGACGTGATCGGCCTTCGACTCCGACGCCTTCTGGATCATCTTCTCGCTCGACCCCGGGGTCGAGAGCTGGACGCGGCGGGCGCGCTTGGGACGGTCGGTCATCAATCTTCTCCTCAGGCTACGATCTTGTCGGCGCGCAGGCGGGCGATGTCGCCCGCACCGAGGCCGATGGTCTTCAGATACTCGTCGGTATGTTCGCCCAGCAACGGCGCGCGATGGCGCACCTTGCCCGGCGTCTCGGTCATCTTCACGGCCACGCCCGCGATCTGGACCTCGTGGTCGAGACCGGGGTGGGGCACCCAGGGCAGCATGTCGCGCGCCGCGAAGTGCGGATCGGCCACGATGTCGCGCACGTTGTAGACCGGCGAGAAGGGCACCTTGCCGCCGAAATGCTGCAGCAGCTCCTGCTTGGTCCGTTGCCGGGTGAAGTCGGAGACGGTGGCGATCAGCACGTCCTGGTTGGCCCGACGATCCTGGACCGTAATGAACCGCGGATCGGTGGCGAACTCGGGCCTGTCGATCAGCCGGCACAGGATGGGGAAGTGGGCATCGGCATGGGCGGCAATCGTCACGAAGCCGTCCCTGGCGGGGAACATGCCGAACGGGCAGAGCAGCGGGTGGTGATTGCCCTCGGGATGCGGCAGCGCGTGGGCATAGGAATGCTGGTGCATGATGCGCTCGCAGATCGCGAGGATCGCGTCGACCATGCCGACATCGACGAACTGACCCTTGCCGGTCTTGTAGGCGCGCAGGATCGCCGAGACGATGCCGAAGGCGCAGGTGATGGCCGGCACGATGTCGCCGACGCCCGGACCGACCTTCATCGGCGTGTCCTTGTCGGGCCCGGTGATGGCCATGATGCCGCCCATCGCCTGGCTGATGACGTCGTAGGCCGGGAAGTCGGCATAGGGGCTCTTGCCGGTGCGTACGTCGCCGAAGCCGCGGATGGTGGCATAGACCAGCTTCGGGTTGCGAGCGTGCAGGGTCTCGTAGCTGAGACCCAGACGGTCCATGACGCCGCCGCGATAGTTCTCGACCACGGCGTCGGCATTGTCGCAGAGCTTCAGGACGAGATCACGACCGGCCTCGGTCTTGAGGTCGATGGCGATCGACTTCTTGTTGCGGTTCACCGATGCGAAGTAGCCGCCGAACGCCTTCAGCCTATCGTCGGCATGGTAGGGGCCGATGATACGGGTGTGGTCGCCGTCGAGCGGCTCGACCTTGATGACCTCCGCCCCCTGGTCGGCCAACAGCATCGTGCAGTAGGGGCCGGCCAGCATCTGCGTGAGGTCGACGATGCGGACACCGTCGAGCGCGCCCAGGACGGACGAGTCGGTCACTTGTCTCCCCAGTGACTGCGGCGCTTGATCAGGACGGTGCGCTCGCCCTCGAAGATGTGCTTGTCGTCCTGGTTCACGCCGTAGTGCTTGAAGCGGACGATGCCGGCATCCTCCTGCTTGGCGTCCTTCTTCTCCAGCACCTCGGTGTAGCAGTAGAGCGTGTCGCCGTGATGCAGCGGGCCCTTGAGGCGGATCTTGTCCATGCCGAGCTCCATCAGCGCGTTCTCCGCCGTGTCCTCGGCGGCGAGGCCGATGCACATGGAGATCGTGACGCCGCCGAATCCCAGCCGCTGGCCGTAGGGCGTCGACTGGGTCAGGTGCTCGTTGAAGTGGGCCTCGGCCGTGTTCATGGTCACGTTGGTGATCCAGACCTGCTCCATCGGCTCCACGGTCTTGCCGCGGGCATGCTTCATCACGTCGCCGACGGTGAAGTCCTCGAAGTAGTTGTGCGTGCCTGTGAGGGCGGAGACTTTGAGACTTGAAGCCGGCATCAGTTCCTCCCGCGGCCGAGCAGGCGATCCGAGATGATGCGCTTCTGGATCTCGGACGTTCCCTCGAAGATCTTGGTCAGGCGCGCATCGCGCCAATGGCGCTCGACGGCATGCAGGGTCGTGTAGCCGGCGCCGCCGTGGATCTGCAGGCCCTCGCTGCAGACGCGCTCCGCCATCTCCGAGGCGAACAGCTTCACCATCGACGCTTCCTTGTCGCAGCGCTGGCCGGTGTCGATCTGCTCGCACACGAAATACATGAGCTGCCGCGCGGCTTCGATCTGCGTCGCCATGTCGGCGATCTTGAAGCGGATCGCCTGGAAGTCCGAGATCGAATGGCCGAACTGCTTGCGGTCGTTGGCGTACTGAATCGAATCCTCCAGCGCGCCCTGGGCGAGGCCGATCGCCCGGGCGGCGGTGTGGGCGCGGGCGGTCTCGAGACCCGAGGTGGCGTAGTAGAAGGCGTGGCCTTCCTTGCCGATCATGTCGGCTTCGTCGACACGGAAATTGTCGAAGGCCAGTTCCCAGGTCTTCCAGCCGAAATAGCCGATCTTGGGGATCGGCGCGCCATTGACGCCCTTGGGCAGCTCGCCGCGCTTCTTCTCGACGAAGAACATCGACAGGCCGAGATGGCGCTTGCCCGGAGGCGCGTCCGAGGTGCGCGCGATGATGATCATGAAGTCGGCGCCGTCGGCGAAGGTGCACCAGTACTTGTTGCCGCTGATCAGGTAGCCCGAGCCGTCCTTCTTGGCGCGGCAGGAGATGTTGGAGATGTCGGACCCGGCATTGGGCTCGGACATCGAGAAGGCGCCGAGGAACTCGCCCTTGGCCATGCGGGGCAGGTAGCGCTTGCGCTGCTCCTCGCTCATCTCATGCGAGCCGATCAGCAGGTTGCCGCGCGCGATGATCGACGCGACGCTCATCCAGCCGCGCGACAGTTCCTCGGTGACGAGGCAGTATTCCGAGCAGCCGAGGCCGAGCCCGCCATACTCTTCGGGGATCAGGATGCCGAAATAGCCGAGCTCGGCCATCTTCTCGCGCAGCTCCATCGGGATGTCGCCCTTCTCGGGGTC
>CAZPOS010000065.1:21660-21932 GCA_964588065.1 uncultured Reyranella sp. | reverse complement strand
TCACCTGGATCGAATCGTCGCCCAGGATGCGCCGGGTTTCCCACACCAGCTTCATCTCCTCGCGGGTGTAGCCGTTGTCCTGGAAGTCGTCGATATGGGGGATCAGGTTGAACGCGATCTGCACCGGGAAGCGCTCGGGCGCCGCGCCCCGGAAGTTGAGCAGCGCCCCGGTCTGCCGCCCCAGCTCCTCCAGCGCCGAGCGTCCGGCGCCCGAGACCGACTGGTAGGTGGCCACGTTGATCCGCTCGATCCCCACCGCACGATGGATGGGC
>CAZPOS010000065.1:0-21650 GCA_964588065.1 uncultured Reyranella sp. | reverse complement strand
GGGCCACCACCATCTGCATGGTCGAACAGTTCGGGTTGGCGATGATGCCGCGCGGTCGCTGCGCCGCCGCGTCCGGGTTGACCTCCGCCACCACCAGCGGCACGTCCTGGTCCTGGCGGAACGCCGAGGAGTTGTCGATCACCACTGCCCCGGCGGCAGCGAACCTGGGCGCATGCTCCTTCGAGACATCGCCTCCCGCAGCGAACAGCGCGATGTCCACCCCGGCGGGGTCGAACGCCGACAGCTCATGAACCAGCAGTTCGACGTCGCCGAAGTCGACGCTCCCGCCAGCCGAGCGGCCGCTGGCCAGGGCAATCACCTCCGAGGCCGGGAACCGGCGCGCCGCAAGGATCGACAGCATCGCCTCGCCGACCGCCCCCGTGGCACCCACCACGGCGACCTTGAAGCGCCGCTCAGCCATCGGCCGCGCCCTCTCCGGCCGGGATGCGCGGCGCCACTTCGCCCACATCGCCGCACTGCGCGCGGTGGCGCAGCGCCTGGTCCATCAACTCCAATGCCATCATCGCCTCGCAGATGGGGGTCGCGCGGATACCCACGCAGGGATCGTGGCGGCCGGTGGTCACGACCTCCACGGCGTTGCCATCAAGGTCCACCCCTTCCACCGGCAGGCGCAGGCTCGAGGTGGGCTTGAACGCGACCGAGCATTCGATCCGCTGGCCGGTGCTGATGCCGCCCAGCACGCCGCCGGCGTGGTTGGACTGGAAGCCCCCGGGCGTCATCGCGTCGCGGTGTTCGCTGCCCTTCTGCGCCACGCTGGCGAAGCCGTCGCCGATCTCCACGCCCTTGACCGCGTTGATGGACATCATCGCCGCGGCCAGGCCGGCATCCAGCTTGGCGTAGACCGGTTCGCCCCAGCCCGGGGGCACGCCATCGGCCACCACCCGCACCCGCGCGCCCACCGAATCACCGGATTTTCGCAGCGCATCCATGTACGCCTCGAGCTCCGGCACCTGGCCGGCGTCCGGCCAGAAGAAGGGGTTCTGTTCCACCGCATCCCAGTCGTGGCTGCGCGGCAGGACGTCGCCGATCTGGGCCAGATGGCCGCGGATCCGCACGCCGTGGCGCTGTGCGAGCCACTTCTTCGCCAGCACCGCGGCCGCCACCCGCATCGTGGTCTCGCGCGCGGAGGAGCGGCCGCCGCCGCGGGGATCGCGGGTGCCGTACTTCTGCCACCAGGTGTAATCAGCGTGTCCGGGGCGGAACTGCCGGGCGATGCGGTCGTAGTCCCTGCTGCGCGCATCCGTGTTGCGGATCAGCAGCGCCACCGGCGCGCCCGTGGTGGCGCCCTCGTAGACGCCGGAGAGGATCTCCACCGCATCCTCCTCGCGCCGCGCGGACGTATGGCGGCTGCGGCCAGTGGCCCGCCGCGCCAGGTCGGGGGTGAAATCCCCTTCCGCCAGCGCAATGCCCGGCGGGCATCCGTCGATCACGCAGCCGATCGCCGGCCCGTGCGATTCGCCGAACGTGGTGACGCGGAACAGCTGGCCGAAAGTGTTCGACACGCGCTCAGAACAACCCGCCCGGTGCAGCTTCGGAACCCGCAGCTGGGGCCGGCCCGGCACCGCCGCCCTCACGTTCCGCAGCCAGTGCGCTGATGCGCGCGTTGTGCGCCATCAGGTCGTGGCATTCGGCCACGAACACGCCCATCTGGCCCACCTTGAACTCCACCCACGCCAATGGCAGCTCCGGCAGCAGCGCCACCAGCGCGCTCTCGGATTCGCCGACTTCGCACACCAGCAAACCGTCCTCGCGCAGGTGCAGCGGCGCGTCGCGCATGATCCGCAGGACCAGGTCCAGCCCGTCATCTCCGGCGCGCAGTCCCAGTTCCGGCTCATGCGCGTACTCGGCGGGCAGCGCATCGGTCTCGTCGTTCGTCACGTAGGGCGGGTTGGTGACGATGAGGTCGTAGTGCTCGCCCTGCAGCCCGGCGAACAGGTCCGACTGCAGGAAGCGCACGTTCTCCACCCCCAGGCGCGCGGCGTTCTCGTTGGCCAGGTCCAGGGCATCGGTGCTCAGGTCCGCACCGTCGACGTGCCAGTCGGGGTTGTAGTGGGCCATGGCGATGGCGATGCAGCCCGAGCCGGTGCACAGGTCCAGTGCCCGGCGCACATCGCGCCCGCCCAGCCATGGCTCGAAGCCCTCCAGGATCAGCTCGGCGATCGGCGAACGCGGGACCAGCGCCCGCGGATCGGACTTGAATGACAATCCGGCGAACCAAGCCTCCCCGGTCAGGTAGGCGGCCGGCACCCGCTCCTCGATCCGGCGCAGGAACAACGCCAGCACGTCTTCCTTCTCCGCCAGCGTCACCCGCGCCTGCCCGTATACCGGCGACAGGTCGTGCGGCAGGTGCAGGGCGTGCAGGGTGAGCTGGGTGGCCTCGTCCAGGGCGTTGTCGTAGCTGTGGCCGAAGGTCAGCCCCGCCGCGTTGAACCGGCTGGCGCCGTAGCGGATCAGGTCGATGATGGTCTTGATCTGGTGGGTGGTCATGGCGCGCGGTCACGGCGCTGTCCGCCGGGCCCCGCAGTATAGGCGGTGGTGCCCGTGGCCGCGCGGGGGCCGCTATGATGTCCCGCCCCCACGCGTCGAGGCCCCATGTTCAACCGCAGCGTCCTGATCGTGCTCGTGGTCGCCCTGGCCGCCGGTCTCGGCCTGGTGGCCTCCCAGCACTGGTTCGGGCGCGACGCCGCCGCGGCGGGCCCCGAACTGCAGGCCGTGCGCCTGTTCCCGCAGCCGCGCGAGCTGCCCGGCTTCAGCCTGCAGCAGTCCGACGGCACCCAGCTGGTGCCCGGCGAACTGCATGGGCACTGGACCCTGGTCTTCCTCGGCTTCACCTACTGCCCCGACGTCTGCCCCACCTCGCTGCTGCTGATGGAAACGGCGCTCGAGAGACTGGGACCGGACGCGGCCAAGAAGGTGAACCTCGTCTTCATCACGGTCGATCCCGAGCGCGACACGCCGGAACTGCTCAAGGGCTATGTCCCCAACTTCGGGCCGGGAATCATCGGCCTCACCGGCACGCCACAACAGATCGCCGATGTGGCCAAGGCCTATCGCGTCTACTACCAGAAGGTGCCCGGCAAGGAGGGTTCGCCCTACCTCATGGACCACTCGTCGATCGTCTACCTGCTCGACCGCAACGGCCGCTTCGTCACCCACTTCACCCATGACGCCAAGGCCGAAACCATTGCCAATGCGGTGGGGCGCCTTATCTAAGTCATTGTTTTTTCACAATTGTTGCGTCGCAATAGGGACGTGACATAGGCGGCGCGGGGCGTACAATCCGCGGCCCATGCTTTATCAAGCCTACGAATTCCAGCGCCAGCTCTCCGTCCCGATCCGGATGTGGGCCAGCGCCCTCGAGCAGGTCTATTCCAGCCCCTACAATCCGTGGGCGGAGACCTGGTTCGGCAAGTCGATCGCCGCCAGCGCGGAGATCATGACGCGCCTCACCCAGAACTACGGCAAGCCGGCGTTCGGGCTGAAGACAACGACGGTCGGCGACGAGACGGTCGCGGTCAACGAAGAGATCCTGCTGCGCAAGCCGTTCTGCCAGCTCCTGCATTTCCATCGCGACACGACGCGCCGCGATCCCAAGGTGCTGGTCGTGGCGCCGATGAGCGGCCATTACGCCACCCTGCTGCGCGGCACGGTCGAGGCCTTGCTGCCGGACCACGACGTTCACATCACCGACTGGATCGATGCGCGGGAAGTCCCGCTCAGCCAGGGCAATTTCGACCTCGACGACTATATCGACTACGTCGCGGAGTTCTGCCGCTACCTCGGTCCGGATGTGCACGTCATCGCCGTCTGCCAACCGTCGGTGCCGGTCCTCGGGGCCGCCGCGCTGATGGCGGAGGCCAAGGAGCCGCGCCAGCCCAAGTCGCTCACCCTGATGGGCGGCCCGATCGACACCCGCGTGAGCCCGACGGTCCCCAACGACCTCGCCATGCGCAACTCGATGATGTGGTTCCGCCAGAACGTCATCTCGACGGTGCCGCTGAACTATCCGGGCGCATTGCGCCGCGTCTATCCGGGCTTCCTGCAGCTCACCTCGTTCATCAGCATGAATCTCGACCGCCATGTGAACGCCCACATGCGGCAGTTCGAGCATCTGGTGAAGGGTGACGACGATCCGGCCAGCGCCCACCGCGCCTTCTACGACGAATATCTCGCGGTGATGGACCTCAGCGCCGAGTTCTACCTCCAGACCATCGAGGTCGTGTTCAAGGAGCACCTGCTGCCGCGCGGCGAATGGGTGAGCCGCGGCCGCAAGATCGATCCGTCCTTCATCGAGACCGCCCTGATGACGGTCGAGGGCGAGCTCGACGATATTTCGGGCGTCGGCCAGACCAAGGCGGCGCACGCGCTCACACCCAACATTCCCGGAGCACGGCACGTGCACTGGGAGCAGCCGCGGGTGGGCCACTACGGCATCTTCAACGGCCGCAAGTGGCGCGAGCAGATCATGCCGCGCGTCCGCACGTTCATCCGCGAGAACGACGCCCGCTAGAGGCCGCACTCGGGCCGGCGGAGGAACCGCCATCGCGCCCCGGACGTTGCCTCCCTCATGGGCATCGAGGAACAGTGGAACAACGCCGCCAGCATCATGGTGGCCATGGTCACGACCTATGGGCTGCGGGTCGTCGGCGCGATCATCATCCTTTGCGTCGGCTGGATCGTGTCGCGGTTGCTGTACCGTGCCGTGGTTCGGCTATGCCAGCGCACGCCGCGCATCGACCGCACCGTCGCGCTCTTCCTCGGCAACGGCGCCCGCTACACCGTCCTGGTCTTCACCTTCGTCGCCGTGCTCACGACCTTCGGCATCGCCACCACGAGCTTCGTCGCCGTCCTCGGCGCGCTGGGCATCGCCATCGGCCTCGCGCTGCAGGGCACGCTGAGCAACCTCGCGGCCGGAATCATGCTGGTGGTCTTCCGCCCCTTCCATATCGGCGACCGGGTCGAAAGCGGCGGCGTCACGGGCACCGCGCGCGAGATCAACCTGTTCTTCACCGAGATCGACGGCGACGACAACACCCGCATCATCATCCCCAACGGCAAGCTGTGGGGAGACGTCCTCAAAGTACCGACCCGCAACGACACCCAGCGGCTGGACTTCCGCGTTCCGCGGCCGGCGAACGAGGACATCGACACCTCGATCTCACGGCTGCAGCAGCTGATCGAACGCGATTCGCGCGTCCTCAAGGTCTCGGCCATCGGCATCGACACGCTGGAAGCCGACAAGTACACCTTGGCCGCACAGGTCTGGACGGCGCGCGAAACGGCCCTGCAGCTGAAGTACGACCTCAATCGGGGCATCAAGGAAGAGTTCGACGGTCCGTCGCCGGCCGCTGTGGAGCGCCGCGCCGGATAGGGCTAGCATCGCCGCCATGGCCGACCTGCCCGTCACTGTCTCCGAGTGGAAGCCCGCCCCGTTCGACCTCAAGGGTGAAACGGTGTTCGCCATCGGCGACGTTCATGGCTGTGCAGCCGAACTCGAGGCGCTGCTGAACTCGATCGCCCTGTTGGCCAGCGACGCGAAAGGCAAACGCCGGCTGATCTATCTCGGCGACCTGATCAATCGCGGACCCGACAGCGCCGGCGTGCTGCACCTGTGGGCGCGCTCCGAGGAGGCGCACGGGGTCGACCATGTCGACCGGCTGATGGGCAACCACGAGATCATGATGATGCTCACCGTCGTCGGCGGGCCGCACACACACAAGGCCGAGACCATGTGGCTGAGCAAGCGCATGGGCGGGCACATCCTCCTCGACGAGATGGCCGCGCGCGCCGGTCGGGAAGCCCCTCATGCCGACCAGGCCCTGCTGCACGATGCGCTGGGCGAGGCGGTGGTGCACCGGCTGCAGGGCATGCGCTCGCACGTCCGCCTCGGCAACACGGTGTTCGTCCATGGCGGTCTCGATCCCCACGCCGATCAGGACGAGTTCCTTGCCCGGCCGTGGCTGATCTTCACTGAGGCACGCTGGGCCTGGATCAATCATGGCTTCCTCGACTGGAAACAGGGATTCGGCGGCACACTGGTCGTCCATGGCCATACGCCGCCCGACAAGCACAAGAAGATCAGCGGCATGGAAGACCCGCACCTGTTCGAGGGCGACCGGCTGGGCCTCGACGGCGGCAGCGCCCGCACCGGCATCGTCACCGGCGCGCAGATCGAAAATGGCCGCTATCGCATCCTGAAGGCCGGCATTCCCTTCGAGACTCCCGTCTCTTCCGACGCGGAGTGAGCCGAAATAATTCGGGACGGGCTGTCGGCCAGAGGTCCGCTGCCGCGTCCTCCGTCCAACAGGAGCCGATGACCGATGCTCTACGCCATCCTTTGCTACAATTCCGAGGAAGCCATCGGCGCGTGGTCGAAGGACTACCACGACGAGACGATGACGAAGCTCTATGCCGTCAACGACAAGCTGGCCCGCCAGGGGCGCCTCGGGCCGGTCGCTCGCCTGTTGCCGACAACGGCGGCCACGACCCTGCGCAAGGGGCGCGAGGACATGGTGATCGACGGGCCGTTCGCGGAAACCAAGGAGCAGCTGCTCGGCTTCTACGTCATCGACTGCGCTTCCCTGGAGGAAGCGATCGATACGGCGCAGGAACTGGCCCGGGCCAATCCGGGAACCGGCAGCTACGAGATCCGGCCGGTCGCCGAATTCCATCCCAGCCGGCTTGCCGACGAGAAGCAGCCGGCGCCATGAACGATCTCGGCTGGATCGATCCGATTCTGGGCGCGGCCCGGCCCCAGGTGATGGGGGCCCTGCTGCGCTACTTCCGGAATCTCGATACGGCCGAGGAAGCCTTCCAGGAAGCCTGCCTGCGTGCCCTGAAGAACTGGCCACAGAACGGGCCGCCCCGCGATGCCACCGCCTGGCTCATCCTGGTCGGCCGCAATGCCGCGATGGACCAGGTCCGTCGGCAGGCGAAGCAGACCGAACTGCCGGACGAATCGGTGCTGTCGGACCTCGACGATGCCGAGTCGTCGCTGGCCGACCGGCTCGACGGCGAGCACTACAAGGACGACATCCTGCGGCTGCTGTTCATCTGCTGCCATCCCGAACTGCCGGCCACGCAGCAGATCGCGCTGGCGCTGCGCATCGTCTGCGGCCTCTCGGTGAAGCAGATCGCCCAGGCGTTCCTGGTGGGCGAGGCCGCGATGGAGCAGCGCATCACCCGGGCGAAGGCCCGCATCGGCAATGCCGGCACCGCTTTCGAGACCCCGGGCGCACCGGAGCGCGCGGAGCGTCTCGCCGCGGTGGCGGCGATGATCTACCTGCTCTTCAACGAAGGCTATTCCGCCAGCAGCAGCCGCGAGGCCGAAGCGCGCAAGCCGCTGGCGGAAGAGGCGATCTGGCTGGGCCGCCTGCTGCTCCGCCTGTTCCCGGCCGAACCGGAGATCATGGGCCTCGCGGCGCTGATGCTGCTGCAGCGCTCGCGGGCCAAGGCGCGCTTCGACGGCGAGGGCAACGTCGTGCTGCTGGAGGACCAGGACCGCAGCCTGTGGAGCCGCCCGCGCATCGCCGAGGGCCTGGCCCTGATCGACAAGGCGATGCGGCATCGCCGACCGGGCCCCTATCAGATCCAGGCCGCCATCGCCGCCCTGCATGCCCGCGCGCCCCGCGCGGAGGACACGGACTGGGCCCAGATCGACCTGCTGTATGCCAATCTAGAACGGCTGCAGCCATCGCCCGTCGTGACCCTCAATCGCGCCGTGGCGGTTTCGAAGGTTCACGGCCCCGAAGCGGCCCTCGCCATGATCGAACCGCTCGGCGCCCGGCTGCAGGGCTACTTTTATTTCCACGGCGTGAAGGGCGCCTTGCTCCAGCAGCTCGAACGTCCCCAGGAAGCCCGCGAGGCGTTCGGCCGCGCCATCGCCCTCGCAAATAACCCGGCAGAGGCGGCCCATATCCGCCAGCACCTCGATCGGCTGTCGTGCTGAAAAGAATCCGACCACCCTGTCGGATCCGGGTCCGGCCGTTCGTCCTCGGCACATGACATCAGCCAAGGAGACCGTCATGACCCCTCCCGTCCAGCCGCCCGTGCTCGGGGGCCCCTGCCCCTACCTCTCGGTCAGCAATGCGGCCCAGGCCGCCGAGTTCTATGTCAACGCGCTGGGCGCAACCGAAGTCATGCGCATGCCGCCCGACGACAAAGGCCGCTACATGCACATCCATCTGGTGATCAACGGCGGGTCGCTGATGCTGGCCGACGCCTTCCCCGAGCACGGCGCGCCTCTCGAAAAGCCCGCCGGCTTCACCCTCCATCTGCAGGTCGGCGACGTCGACGCCGCCTTCGACCGGGCGATCAAGGCCGGCGCCACCGTTGCGCTACCAGTTCAGGACATGTTCTGGGGCGACCGCTATGGCCAGTTCCGCGACCCGTTCGGCGTGCTGTGGTCGATGGGCGCGCCGATCAGGAAGGGCTGAGCGGCGGCCGCGGCCCGATGACGGCGAGGAACTCGGCACCGTAGCGCTCGAGCTTGGCGTCGCCGATACCGTGGATCTCGCGCATGGCGCCCAGGGTCGAGGGCCGGTGCGTGGCGAGTTCGACCAGGGTGCGGTCGGAGAAGACGACATAGGCGGGCACGTTCTGTGCCCGCGCCAGACGGGTGCGCAGCGCGCGCAGCGAATCGAGAAGCGCGCTGTCGGCATCGCCGACGATCGGTGGGGCGGTCGCCCGGCCGCGACGCTCGCCCTTTGCGCCGGCCGACGCCGCGATCTTGCGCAGCTCGACCGTCTGCCGGCCCTTGAGTACGGCCCAGCCCTCGTCGGTCACCCGCCAGCGGCCATGCTCCATGAGGTCCTGCGCGATCAGCCCGACGGCCGAAAGCTGGCGGAAGATCGAGCGCCAGTCCGCTGCCTCGCGGTTCTTCCCGACGCCGAAGGTCGGCAGCTGGTCGTGATTGAATTTCGACACGTTGTCGGTGAGGTCGCCGATCAGGATCGCGACCAGATGCTCCATGCCGAAGCGCTCACCCGTGCGCACGATGGCCGACATCGCCTTCTGGGCGTCTACGGTCGCGTCGAACAGTTCGACGCCCTCGACGCAGAGATCGCAGTTGCCGCAGGGCTCCGACGCCTCGCCGAAATAGGCCAGAAGGGTCTGGCGGCGGCAGCGCGGCGCCTCGGCCAGGGCCAGAAGGGCGCCCAGCCGCTGGCGCTCGATCCGCTTGCGCTCGTCCGACGAATCGCTCTGCTCGATCTGAAGCCGGCGGAGCTGCATGTCGCCCAGCCCGTAGAGCGTCAGCGTGTCGGCCGGCAGCCCGTCGCGGCCGGCGCGCCCGATCTCCTGATAATAAGCCTCGACGTTGGACGGCAGGTCGGCGTGGCAGACGAAGCGCACGTCGGGCTTGTCGATGCCCATGCCGAAGGCGACGGTGGCCGTCATCACCAGCCCGTCCTCCTGCTGGAAGGCATCCTGGTTGGCATCGCGAACGGCCTTGTCGAGACCGGCATGATAAGGCCTCGACCGGATGCCGGCCGCCACCAGCGCCTCGGCCATCTCCTCGACCTTGCGCCGCGAGGCACAATAGACGATGCCGCTCTCGCCGCGATGCGCCTGCACGAAGGACAGGACCTGTCGCGTCGAGCGCTCCTTGGGCTTGAAGGCCAGCCGCAGGTTGGGCCGGTCGAAGCTGCGCACGAAGACGCGCGGCTCGGCGGCGAACAGTTTCTCGACGATATCGCCTCGGGTCGGCGCGTCGGCCGTGGCGGTGAAGGCGAGCGTCTGCAGCCGGCCGCCGATCTGGCGCGCCAGGTTGCCGAGCGTCAGGTATTCGGGCCGGAAATCGTGCCCCCATTGCGAGACGCAATGCGCCTCGTCGATGGCCATCATCGTCACGTGCGCCTCGCCCAGCATCTCGATCGTGTCGGGCCGCGCCAGCCGCTCCGGGGCCACATAGAGAAGACGCAGCTCGTCGCGGCGCAGCAGCCCCAGCACGCGGCTGTTCTCGGCGGGATCGTTGCTGGAATTGAGGCTGCCGGCAGCGACGCCGGCTGCGGTGAGGGCGCGCACCTGATCGCGCATCAGGGCGATCAGCGGCGAGACCACCAGGGTGAGGCCGGGGCGCACGATCGCGGGAAGCTGGTAGCAGAGCGACTTGCCGCTGCCGGTCGGCATCACCGCCAGCACGTTCTCGCCGGCCAGCACGGCGCGCACGATCTCCTCCTGGCCGGGACGGAAGGCGCTGAAACCAAAGACCGAATGCAGGAGCGCCCGGGCGCGGGAGAGAAGACCGTCCATCGTCGGCGGCAACCTACCCTCGTCCGGCCGCCTGCGACCATGTGGAACGCCGTCGCTGGGGAGGTATCGTCGGCCGGTTCCGTACTCAATAAAGACCATTCCGAGGCGGAACCCGCAGCCCCTGTGCTCGTTTGTTCGCGAACGATAAGGGGATACGGATGCTGGGATTGAGCCTTGCCGTCCTGCTGGCGGCTGCGGGCGTTGCGGCCTTTCCGTGCTGGAGGCACAGCGCGCGGTGGGGCTATGGGCCGAGCACGGTCGCAGGAGGGCTCCTCTTCCTGGTGGCGGCATTCACGATCGGCGATCGCGCCGTGCCGCATTCGCAGTCGGCGATGCCCGACCGAGCCCCGTCTCTTCGCGCACACTCGGTCGTCGCGCAGATACAGTCCCTGCACTAGCGGTCATTTAATCGTACTTCGCACTGAAACGCGCGTACATTGATCCCAATGGCCCGACGATGCGGAGATTTTCTTCGCTTCGACGCCAGGAAACCAATCCCATGTCCATGAAGCATCGCCGCGGCAACCGCGAGGCGAAGAAACCGAAGCAGGACAAGGTGAAGGTCATCGCGCCGACCTTTGCATCCTCCATCGCGTCGGCCGTGAAGCCGGCCGCTCCCGCCAAGCGCAAGTAGCGCTCAGCCCAGCGTCACCACCACGCTCCGCCGGGCGACCGCGTCGTCCAGGTGGATCACCGCCTTGCCCTCGGTCACCGGCTGCGTCGCGCCGTCTAACTCTACGGCCACCACACCGCGGCTGACTCCATTGGGATTGCGTACCACGATCTCGTAGATCGACCCGCGCAACGCGAGGGTCATCTCGAATCCCGACCAAGCGGTTGGCAGACAGGGCGCCAGGTCGAATCGGTCGCCCTTCACCTTGAGGCCGAGGATGGACTCGATTCCGGCGCGATAAAGCCAGCCGGCCGAGCCGGTGTACCAGGTCCATCCTCCGCGACCAACATGCGGTGGCACCGAATAAACGTCGGCCGCCACGACATAGGGTTCGACCTTGTAGCGCAAGACGCCGGCGCGGGTCGTCGCATGATTGATCGGGTTGATCAGCGTAAACAGCTCGTGGGCCTTGTCGCCCTGACCCAGAGCCGCGAATCCCATGATCGACCACGCGGCTGCGTGCGTGTACTGCCCGCCATTCTCGCGAATGCCGGGCGGATAGCCCTTGATATAGCCGGGATCGAGCGGGGTCTTGTCGAACGGCGGCGTGAACAGCAGCGCCAGCCGGTCGCCGCGATGCACGAGCATCTCGTCGAGCGATTCCATGGCCTGCGCGGCGCGCACGGGATCGGCCGCGCCGGAGATCGCAGCCCATGACTGGGCGATCGAGTCGATGCGGCACTCCTCGCTGATGGCTGAGCCCAGGGGTGTGCCGTCGTCGTAATAGCCGCGCCGGTACCAGGCGCCGTCCCATGCCTCGCGGTCGAGCGCGGCCTTCAGTGCAGCGGCATGCGCGATCCAACTGGCCGCCCGTCGCGCTTCGCCGCGGCGTTCGGCGATGGGCGCGAACGCAAGCAGGGCCGCGTACAGGAACCAGCCCAGCCAGACGCTCTCGCCGCGCCCCGCCTCGCCCACCCGGTTCATGCCGTCGTTCCAGTCGCCGGTGCCGATCAGCGGCAGGCCGTGCGCGCCGGTGGCCAGGCTGAGATCGAGACCGCGCGCGCAATGCTCGAACAGCGGCGCGGTCTCGTCGGCCTCACCGGGCTGGAAGTAGAGATCGTGTTCGCCCTCGCGCAGCGCCGGCCCATCGAGGAAGGAAACGCGCTCGTCGAGGATCGCGCTATCGCCGGTGGTCTCGACATAGTGCGCGGCAACGGTGGCGAGCCACGCACGATCATCCGAGATTCGCGTGCGCACGCCCTGCCCGGCGATCGGAAACCACCAATGCTGGACGTCGCCCTCGACGAACTGCCGCGACGCCGCGCGCAGGATGTGGGCGCGCGCCAGCGCCGGCATCGGCACGGCCAGCGACATCGCATCCTGGAGCTGGTCGCGGAAACCATAGGCGCCGCTCGCCTGATAGAAGGCCGACCGCGCCCAGTAACGACACGCCAGTGATTGATAGAGCAGCCAGCCATTCAACAGGATGTCGGTCGCGGGGTCGGGGGTCTTCACCTGCACGGTACCCAGGACACCGTCCCAGAATGCCACCGCCTGGCGATGCACGGCGGCAAGATCGGCAACCCTGTACCGCGCGATCAGCGCACGTGCCTCGGCCTCATCGGCCGCCTGGCCCAGGAAGCAGACGACCTCGTGCACACCACCCGGCTTCAGGTCGACAGTGGTCTGCAAGGCGGCGCAGGGATCGAGGCCCGCGCCGAGGCGCTGCGACAGCGGCAGATCGGCGCTGAGCGCCGCGGGATGGTCCATCCTGCCGTTGCGGCCGATGAATTCCCCGCGATCGCCCGTCCAGGCGGTCTGGCGCCCCGCGAGATCGGCAAATGCGACACGACCGCCATGATGGAGATTCCATCTGTTGCGCGCGAAAATCGCACCGGTCTCGCCGTCCCGCTCCGTGACGACCGTCGGGCCAGAGGCGCCGCGGGCAAGGCCCAACACCCATTCGACATAGGCGGTGACCGAGAGTCTGCGCGGCCGGTCGGAGATGCTGCGGATGGTCAGTCGCGATATCTTGAGGGAATCGCCCAAGGGAACGTATTGCAGCAGATCGAGCGCGATGCCGTTCGCCACCAGCTCGAACCGGCTGTAGCCGCGGCCATGTCGGACGATGTAGGTCGCCTGCTCGAGCCGCACCGGCTGCGCCGTCGGCGTCCACAACTCACCGCTGTCGACGTCGCGCACATAGAAAGCCTCGCCCGGCCGGTCGACGACCGGATCGTTGGACCAGGGCGTGAGCTGGTTGTCGCGGCTGTTCTGCGACCAGGTGTAGCCGCCGCCGTCGGCCGCCACCTGAAAGCCGAACGACTCGTTCGAGATCACGTTTATCCACGGTGCCGGCGTCGACTGACTGGGGCCGAGGACGGTGACATACTCTCGGCCGTTGGGTGAGAATCCGCCGAGACCGTTGAAGAACTGCAGCGCACCCAGCGCCACCGGCCGTGGCGGCAAGGGGTTTGCGCCAGCATCGGCCGCCATAGCACGAGGCAGCGGTGGCGCGACGCCCCGCGGCGACTTGAGGCGGCCGAGCTGGTCCGACAGGCTGCCACGGCCACCGCGCATCACCACGCGGGCCAAAGCGAGCAGGAGGGCACGAGTCTCGGCGGAGATCAGATCGGACCGCAGGACGAAGACGGCACCCGGGGCATCCTCGACCCCGAGATGGGTTCGCGACCGGCTGGCGCGAACCAGGGTTTCCAGCATGGACTGGAGATCCTGCACGTAGGAGGTGCTGCGCTCGTTCAGGATCACGAGATCGACCGACAGACCCTTGAGTTGCCAGTACTCGCGGGCGCGCAGGAGTTCGCGCACGATGCCCGTGTCCTCGATCTCCTCGACGCGCACCAGCACGATCGGCAGATCGCCGGAGATGCCCTGCGACCACAGGATCGGCGGCGCTGCGAGGCCGCGCCGTATCGCGTCGGGCGAGGAGCGAAGCGCCGGATTGGCGTAGAGCACATGCCCCGCCAGGCGCTGGAAGTAGCTCGCCTCGACCGCATCGATGTCCAGATGGCGAAGTTGAACCTGCGCCTGCGTCCAGGCGAGCGTGGTGGCGCGCGTGAAGGCATTGACGTCGAGGTGACGGTCGATCGCGTCGAGCAACGCTTCGCGTGTCGATGCGACGACTGTCCAGAAGGCGACCCGCGCGACACCGCCTGCGGGCACCTGCAGGCGCCGGCGCAGAGCGAATACCGGATCGAGGACCGACCCCACTGTGCCGGAGAGCCGGCGACCGTCGGCTGCCGCGATCGCGTCACCGATCTCGTTGCCGCGACCGATGAAACGGGCGCGGTCCGTCTCGACCTCGATCTCGCCCACAGCCACGCCTTCCACCACCGCAAGCTGGGCCGCCCACAGTTCGGGCTCACCCGGCCCGCGACGTCGTCGCGTGGCCAGCAAGGCGCCGGAGGCCGGCAGAAATTCGGTGTGCACGAACATCTTGGAGAAGGCCTGATGCGCCGCATCCGCGCCGCGCGGCGCCAGAACGATTTCGGCGTAAGACGTCAGCTCGACGGTCCGCGGCAGCCTGCCGACATTGGTCAGCGTGACGCGCCTGACTTCCGCGTCGTCTTCCGGAGAAACGACGACATCGAGGCTGGTGACCAGCGTGCCATCGTGGCGCACGAACTCGGCGCGATCCTCGGCGAACATCACTTCGTATCGATCGGGGCGCTGGCGGCACGGTTGAGGCGTGGCCGACCAGACTGCGCCGGTCTCGACGTCGCGCAGGAAGATGTAGCTCCCCCAATCGTCGCGCGTCGTGTCCTCGCGCCACCGGGTCACCGCCTGGGTCCCCCATTGGCTGTAGCCGGAGCCTGCCGCTGTCAGCATGACCGAATAGCGTCCGTTCGACAGGAGATGAACCGAGGGGCTGGCGGCGTGCGGGTTGCGCAGGCGACGCACCAGCGCCGGCTCGATGTCCTTTGCCAGCGCGCTGGCGCCGACTTCCTCGGCGCGCGGATGGGCGACCGCGACATCGCGCGGCGCTCGCTCCTGCAACAGCAACTCCGTCGCCTGGACCCCCGGCTCGGCATGAAAACCTGACCGCATCACGCCGTCGAGCAAGGCGTTGGCAATGGCGACCACCGTCATGCCCTGGTGATGGGCCATGTAGGCAAGCACGATCACACGCGACTCGCCGTCCGGCAGGCGCGAGGGCGTGAAATCGAGCGCCTCGTAGAAGCCGTAGCGGCCGCGCGCTCCGATAGCGGCCAGCCGTGCGAAATTGGCGGCCGCCGCCGCGGGATCGATCATGGCGGCCAGACCGGTGGCATAGGGTGCAATGACGAGGTTCTCGCTCAGGCCGCGCTTGAAGCCGAGCCCGGGCACGCCGAAATTCGAATACTGGTAGGTAAGCTCCTTGTCGCGGGCATTGTAGGCCGACTCCGAGATCCCCCACGGCAGGCCGAATTCGGTCGCGTACTGGATCTGCCGGCGGACGACGAGACGGTTGGTCTTCTCGAGCAGACTCCCGAACGGCGCACGCATCACCAGCGACGGCATCAGATACTCGAACATCGATCCCGACCACGAGACCAGCGCCGCGCTGTGGGCGACCGGCGTTACCTCGCGACCCAGCCGGAACCAGTGTCGCGCCGGAATATCGCCCGCCGCAATGGCGACGAAGCTCGCCAGCCGCGCCTCGGAGGCAAGAAGGTCGTAGCAATTGACGTCGAGCCGGTCTTCGGCAACCAGGAACCCGATCGACAGCAGCCGGCGGCGCTCGTCGAACAGGAAGTCGAAATCCATGGCGCTCGCCATGGCCCGCGCGGATGTCTCGATCGTGAGAAGGCGACGAGCCAGATCGTCTGTCATCCCGCCGGTCCCGGCGTCGCGATGATGGCTGGCAACCGTGCGGTGCGCCGCCTCGATCCAGAACAGCATGTCGGCGCTCTCCGGATCGGCGCGCTCGCTCGCAAGCGTGCGCGCGAGGTCGACGGCGGTCTCCGCCAGCGACAACGTCGCGTCGAGTCGGAACGGCGCCTCGGACAGGGCCGCCGCCAGCCCATGGAACGCCCGAACGAGCTCGGGCCGGCTGACGAGATGGGTGCGGCGATCGTCGGACAGCGCTGTCAGAGCCTCCCGGGCGAGATCGAGACCGTCGGAAGCGCCGCGCGCGCCATCGGGCTGCGCAGCGCCTCGCATGCGCCAGGCGCCACAGGTGCTGGCAAGCGCGATCAGGTGTCCGGCGAGGTTGCCGCTGTCCACCGTCGAGACGTAGCGCGGCTCGAGGGGACGCAGATCGCTCGTGTCGTACCAGTTGAAGAAGTGTCCCCGAAACCGTTGCAGCCTCTCCATCGTCGCGAGGGTGGCTTCGAGACGCTCTACCGCCTCGGCGGTGCCGATCCAGCCGAACTCGCGGGCAGCCGCCGTCGAAAGGAGCAGCAGACCGAGATTGGTCGGCGACGTGCGATGCGCCACGACGGCCGTCGGCGCCTCCTGGAAGTTGTCCGGTGGCAGCATGTTGTCTGCCTCGGTGACGAACGTCTCGAAGAAGCGCCAGGTCTGGCGCGCAATCAGGCGCAGGGACGCCGCCTCGGCCGGCTTGATCCGCAAGCTGCCCGCATTGCGGGGCGGGCGACTCACCCAGTCGGCGACCGCGGGCGCCAGCAGCCAGGCCAGCACGAACGGGGCAACGACGGGCATCGCCGCGGCGCCGGCCAGCCAGACCACGCCGGCGGCACCGAGCGCGACCACGACGCTTCCCGCCATCTTGCCGTAGAGGCCAGGCCACCCGGCCCGCACGCTTTGCTTGGATTGGGCGGCGGTGATCCATTCGAGGAGACGGCGATGGCTGACCACGAGCCGGAACAACGTCCGGCCGATCGCGTCGGCCATCAGCCAGGCATGGTGCCCCAGGAAGGTGACGAGCAGGGCGGTCTGTAAGGCGGCCGAGACGATGTCGCTCCACAGCGCATCGAGATGACTGCGGGTGGTGATCTTCGCATGTCGCGGGAACAGGGCCGCCACCGCCGGCAGAAGCGTGGGCAGCGCGATGACCAGCAGCACGAAGCCCGTCCAAATCAGCGCGGCAGGAAGGGGCAATGTCCAGCCCGCCAGCAGGGAGAGGACGGCCGCCGGCGCCGACAGCGTGCGACGGAGATTATCGAACATCTTCCAGAATCCGATGGCGGGCAGGAACGTCGCCCGCCCGCCGGGTCGCGTCGATTTCACGACTCCCAGCATCCACGGCAGGAGCTGCCAATCGCCCCGCGCCCAGCGATGCTGCCGCGCCGCCGCCACGTCGTAACGCGCGGGAAACTCCTCGACGACCTCGATATCCGAGGCGAGGCCCGAGCGCGCGAAGGTTCCTTCGAACAGGTCGTGGCTCAGCATCATGCTGTCGGGAACGCGGCCCCGCAGCGACGCCTCGAACGCGTCGATGTCGTAGATGCCCTTGCCCGAATAGGAGCCCTCTCCGAACAGGTCCTGATAGACGTCCGACACGGCCGACGCATAGGGATCGATGCCGCTGTTGTTGGAGAAGACGCGTTGGAAGCGCGAGCCCTCGGCGCCGACGGGCAGCGAGGGCGTGACGCGCGGCTGGAGCACGCCGTAGCCTTCGACCACGCGGGCCCGGGCCACGTCGAACCGCGGCCGGTTCAACGGATGGGCCATCTTGCCGACCAGCCGCACGATCGCGTCGCGCGGCAGGCGCGTATCGGAATCGAGGGTCACCACGTAGCGCACGTCCGCGGGCAGCCCCGAGTTGGCGCCCGGCGCGGCAACGAATGTCGTGTCCGTCGAGCCGCGCAGCAGGTGATTGAGTTCGTGCAGTTTGCCGCGCTTGCGCTCCCAGCCGATCCAGGCGCCCTGCGCCTCATTCCACCCGCGCCGGCGATGAAGCAGGAAAAAGCGATCGACGCCGTGTTCCCCTGGATAACGGCGATTGAGCCGCGCGATGCCCTCGACCGCAGTCGCGAGCAGAGCCGCGTCCTCCGGCATCGATTCGGCCGGCGCGTCCATCCAGTCCGACAGCAGGGCGAAATGAATGGCGCCTGCCGGATTGGAGAGGTGGTGAACCTCAAGGCTCTCGATCTGTTCCTCGATCGTTGCCTGCGTCGTCAGCAGGGTGGGAATGGCCACCACCGTCCGCAGAGGCGCCGGCACGCCATGGCGCAATTCGAGGCCGGGCAGCAGCGTGGCACCGAAACCTCCGGTAATCAGTCGGTTGACCAGGAGGAGCGCCGCATCCACCGCGGGCAGCAGACCCGCGGCGGCCATCGCGAACAGCAGCGGACCCTGGAGCCCGAGCAGCGACAGCCCCAGAAGCGGCAGCAGGAGGACGATGCCGGCCGTGACGGCAACGCCCGCGACATAGCCCGCGAGGCCGGTCCGCACGAGCCGCCGCCGCACGGTGAGCCCCCTGGTACGGAAGCCAACCGACCGTTCGAACGCCCGGCGGCCGCTGCCGATCAGATGGTAGCCCGGCTCGCGCCGCCGGTCATCTCCGTCGGGGTCGACGGGGCAATGCGCCGCCATGGCCAGAGCGCGCCGGGCGATCTCCGGTTCGTCGAGCGCCGTACCACGCGCGATCTGCTCGATGGCGGTGCGATAGAGGTTGCGCGTCGCGAAATCCATGTCGACGAAGACGCCGCCGGTTCGCAGCACGTGATCGACAGGACTCACCTCCTCGAAGAGCGTCGCCCAGTCGACGTCCGAGACCAGACGCATGCTCGTGATGATGTTGCGGACCGTGACGTTGGTTGCCCCCTGCAGCTGATGCTCGCGCCGCACCAACTCGTCGGCGCTCGTCCCCTCGCGCGCCAGCCGCTTCTCGAGCCAGCCCACCGCAGGTGTCGTGTCGGGATCCTGGTCACGCAGGCGATGGACGAGCTGGACGGCGAAGCCCTCGGAGAAGCCTTCCCGGTCATACGGTTGGAGAGCCGAGGGCTCCGCCGGGTGATCCTGCAGTCCCAACAGACGATCGGCGACGAGATCGGCCTGCTCACGCTCCGCGCGCCGGTTGACGATGCGGCTGGCCGAACGACGCAGGTTCTCGACGAGGACGATGCGGAGCGTGATCGCGACGGCCCATAGCTCGCCGATGGTCAGCGGTTGGACCGTCTGGTACGCGCGCACGAAGCGGGTGAGCGTCTCGGGATCGAAGCGACTGTCGGTATGCGCCACAAAGGCCCAGGCCAGGCCGAACACCCGCGGATACCCGGCCAGAGGCCCTTCGCTGAGCTTGGGAAGCTGACGATAATAGCCGGCGGGCAAGTCGGTGCGGACCTCGCGGACCTGCTGCTCCACGAGATGGAAGTTATCGAGGAGCCATTCCGCGGCGGGCGTGACCGGCCGGCCGGCATCGACGGCGGCCGCGATCGAGCGATAGGCGGCGAGCAGCACGCGCTCGTTGTCGCGCAGGCGGACAACGAGCGACTTGCCTGCGGTCAGCGCGGCATGGACGGGCTGGCTGGTCGCCAGGCTTTGAGCGTGTTGTTCGAGCCGCTCTACGCTGAAGAGCTCGCTGCGGATGGCGTCTTCGTCTTCCCGAACAGCAGCGGGTCGCGCGCGCTCGAAGGCGCGCCACGCGAACAATTTCAAGGATGTCGGCCTTTCCGGCAAAGGCGCGCATACAACGCAAAAAGGCGTTCCGCACGCTCATGGAGTAGCCCTCGCTTGGCGGGGTCGCTACGAGGACCTATGCTACAGCAGATGACGGGCGCCGACGAATCGCACCCACCGGATGAATGCGCCCAGCCGTTTGCAGTTCCGGAGGACTATTGATTCCGGTTTTGCTATCGCTTTTCCGGACATCATCACGGGAGACCGATTCATGCTTCGCCTCGCCACCCTGGCCGCCGCTCTGTTCGTCGCGACATCGGCCTTCCCCGCCCTGGCGCTCGACTGTCCCAAGCCGCAGCCGATGGCGAAGCCCGGCATCCTGAAGGAAACGCCGGCGCAGATGGCGGCCGTCGGCAAGCAGCTCGCGAGCGGCGACACCTTCAACGCCATCGCCTCCGCGACGGCCGATCTGCGCATCCGCTATCCCGGTATCGAGAGCGCCGAGGTGGTCAACTATCTCGTCACCGCCTATTGCCCGGCCGTGGCGGCCGACAGCAAGCTGAGCGAAGCGCAGAAGAAGGCCGCCGTCGACGGCTTCGCCGCCCAGGTGATGCGCCAGATGTACTAGGCTGAGCCAAGCTCAGCCCGACCTCAGTGGCGCGCAGCCTGGCCGCCATCGAGGGTCATGACGACGCCGCTGATGTAGCTGGAGCGGTCGGAGGCGAGGAACACGGCGAGGTCCGCGACCTCGTCGGGCTCGGCGGCCCGACCGAACGGCATGTGCTTCGTCAGCTCCGTCCAACGCTCGGGATCGCCGAACTTCTGTTCGGCCACGTTGCGCAGCCGCGTCAGCATGCGGTCGGTGCGGGTGGCCGGCGGATTGATTCCCACCACGCGCACGCCGTGATCGACGCTCTTCGACCCGACCGCCCGGGTAAAGGCCATGATACCGGCATTGCCCATCGTGCCGGCGACGTAATCGTAGTTGAAGCTCTCGCCGGCCAGCCCGATCACGTTGACGACCACACCCGCCTTGCGCGCGTACATCTTCTCCAGCATGGCGCGCGTGGCGTTGATGTAACCGAACACCTTGAGGTCCCAGGCCTCGCGCCATTTCGGCTCGGTCATGCCGAAGATGTCCCCCTGCGGGATGGCACCGGCGTTGTTCACGAGGATGTCGGCATGGCCGACCGCCTCGACGACGCTGCGGGCGGTATCGCCGTTCGAGAAATCCGCCGGGTGGATCTCGACCGGCACGTTGTGGCGGGCGCGGATCTTCTCCCGGGCCGCCTCGAGCGACTCCTTCGACCGCGAGGCGATGTGCACGGTACAGCCCTCGGCCGCGAATCCCATGGCGCAGGCGAAGCCGATGCCGCGGCTGCCGCCGGTGATCAGCACGGTCTTGCCCGTCAGCTTCAAGTCCATCGGTCGTTCCCCCTCGGCAGGCTGTTGAAATGGCTTCTTGCAGGTCCCGGCGGACACCGCCCCGTCAACGGTATCGGAGTACCTTTCTGGGGGTGCGACACCCGTTTCGTTTGTTTCGTTTATCTCGCTTGTTTCGTTTATTTGCCCGGATTGGGGTGAGTCGACCGCCTGTCAGAGCCGGTAGACGCTGCCGATCGTGGCCCGCCCGTCCTCGGTCTTGACTCGTCCATCCTTCACCATCTGGACGAGATGGGCGAGCATCGAGCGCCCGGCCGCAGGATGCAGGTGGACCGGCGTGTCGGCGTAGTTCTTGGCCACCATCTGCGGGATGGTCTGCGGCCCGTCCTTGAGGCGCGCGATGATCTGCGCCTCGCGGCCGAGCCGATGCTCGATATAGGCCTGCACGAACGGGTTGGGATCGCGAATCTCGGCGCCGTGCGTGGGAATGTAGAGGCTCTCGTCTCGCGGCAGCAGCTTGCGCAGCGACGCGAAATAGTCGGCCATGTTGCCGTCGGGCGGCGAGATCACCGCCGTCGACCAGCCCATCACATGGTCGCCCGAGAGCAGCGCCTTGTCCTCCTTCACCGCGAAGCAGAGATGGTTCGAGATGTGGCCGGGCGTATGGACCGCCTCGACGTTCCAGCCGTCGCCCTGGATCACGTCGCCGTCGTTCAGCTTGACGTCGGGTGCGAAGGAGAAATCGCCCTCCTGCTCGGCCGTCACGCCTTCGGGCGTGGGGTGCGGGCCGTAGCTGTAGACCTTGGCGCCGGTCGCCTTTGCGAGCGCCGGGGTCGCCGGGACGTGGTCGACATGG